>JBDSMW010000138.1:0-32645 GCA_039915665.1 Nocardioidaceae bacterium | reverse complement strand
CTGCGGGTGGTCTTCGGCGAGGCCCCGCTCGCCATCGCGACGGCCGATTACGAGCCCCGCCTGAAGACCTGAAACGACTGGCAGCACGTCGCTCTCGTGGCCCAAGGGACGCCGCAGGACTCGTAGCCGCTCAGCGCGATGGGGCCGCTGCCGCGTCGAGCCGGTAGACGACGTGCGGCCTCAGCGCGTGCCCGGGCGGGATCCGGGGATGGTCGAAGTGACCGTGCTGGTGCATCCCGATCCGCTGCATCACGGCCTGCGAGGGCGTGTTGGTCACCGCCGTCATCGACCACAGCCGCGGCAGCCGCAGCGGACCGAAGGCGGCGCCGACCGCGGCCCGCGCGGCCTCCGTCGCGTAGCCCTGGTGCCAGGCCTGCTGCGCGAGCCGCCAGCCCACCTCGAGGTCGCCCTCCCCCGGCGCGCCCTCGGGCATCGGGTTCAGCCCGGTGAAGCCCAGGAACGCACCGTCGTCGAGTCGTTCGAGCGCCCAGAGCCCGAACCCGGTGTCCTCGAAGTGGGTCAGGTAGCGGTCGACCGCCGTGTCGCTCTGCACCCGGTCCAGCCGGCCGGGGAAGTGCCGCATCACCTCGGGATCGGCGTTCAGCGCCGCGAACGGCGCCCGGTCCCGTCGCTGCCAGCGCCGCATCAGCAGCCGATCGGTGCGCATCTCGTAGACGTTGACCACCCCACGAGCCTAGGAGCAGGACTGGCAACATGGCGGACATGACCACTCGGGGCGTGAACCGGCAGGTCGCCGCCGTGGTGCTCCTCGTCCTCGCCTGGGGCTCGACGTTCGCGGCGGTCAAGATCGGGCTGGAGAGCGCCCCGCCGATCCTCTTCGGCGGCCTGCGCTCGCTGCTCGGTGGTGCGGTGATGGTGGTGCTGGCCGCGAGCCGGTCCGGCCGTCCTGCGTTGCGGGACACCTGGCCGGCGTACGCCGTCCTCACGCTGCTCAACGTGGTGCTGTTCTTCACCCTGCAGACGCTGGCCATCCTGGAGCTGCCGTCGGGGCTCGCGGCCGTGCTGATCTACCTCCAGCCGGTGCTGGTCGGTGTGCTGGCCGCGCCTCTGCTCGGCGAGTCCCTGACCGGCTCCAAGATCGCCGGCCTGCTGCTCGGCTTCGCGGGCATCGTCGTGGTGAGCGCAGGTGCGTTCAGCGGGCACGCCTCGTTGCTCGGCGTGGGGTACGCCGTCGTGGGCGCCCTGATCTGGGCGCTCGGCACGATCGCCTTCAAGAGGTACGCCGAGCGGGTGGACGCTCTGTGGTCGGTGGCGATCCCCTTCCTGGTGGGCGGGACCGTGCTCACCGCCGGAGGGGCCGCCTTCGAGGGCACCTCCATCGACTGGTCCGGGGAGTTCGTCGCGGCGTTCGCCTACGCCGCCCTGATCGGCACGGCGCTGTCGTGGTCGCTCTGGTTCGGGCTCGTGTCGTCCGGCGAGGCCGGTCGCGCTGCGTCGTACATCTTCTTCGTGCCGCTCATCTCGCTGATGATCGGCGCGGTGTTCCTGCACGAGTCGCTCGGCCCCTCGCTGCTCGTGGGAGCGGCCCTGGTGATCCTCGGCGTCTATCTCGTGAACCATCGTCGCCGCGGTGTCGTTGAATAGCCGGATGCACATCGAACGCATCGACCCGCTCGACCTGGACCTCGACACCGCGGACGCCCTGGCCGAGGTCGCGACCGCCAGCGAGGCCGGCGACGGCCTGGACTTCGCGCCGAAGACCGGGCCTGACGTGCTCACCTCCCGGCAGCTCGGCTTCGACTCCCGTCCGTTGGACGCGCTCTTCGTCGCGTTCGACGGCGACCGGGTGGTCGGCGAGGCCGACGTCGAGCTGCCCTGGCGCGACAACCTCGACCAGGCCGGCGTGCGCGGCCGGGTGCACCCCGACGCGCGCCGGCACGGCATCGGGCGCGACCTCTGGGAGCACTCCGTGGCCTTCGCGCGCGAGCACGGACGCACCCGTCTCAGCACCGGCGCGTGGCACGGCACCGGCGGGTTCGACGTGCTCACGGGCTGGGGGCTGTCCCGCACCGGCACGGGCGTGATCCGCCGCATCGACGTGCACGCGACCCCGGCCAGCACCTGGGACCGGTTGTACGACGAGGGGCTGGCCCGCGCCGGCGACTACGAGATCACGCGCCAGGTGGGCAGCACCCCGGCCGACCAGGTCGAGGCGATGGTGGCCCTGCACACCGCGATCAACGACGCCCCGTCGACCGACCCCGACGACGAGCCGTCCCGCTGGGACGCCGCCCGCCTCGCGGACTACGAGGGCGCGATGGCCGGTCGTCGGCAGACGCTCTACCGGGTCGTGGCGCGGCACCGCGGCACGGGTGAGCCGGCCGGCCACTCCCTGCTCGCGTTCA
The DNA here is from genome assembly GCA_039915665.1 of Nocardioidaceae bacterium. Lineage (GTDB taxonomy): Bacteria > Actinomycetota > Actinomycetes > Propionibacteriales > Nocardioidaceae > Nocardioides_B. The sequence continues at coordinate 30,279 of JBDSMW010000138.1, read as the reverse complement.
ACGAGTTCTTCCCAACCGCGGCGTTTCAGGAGGACACCGCCGTCGTGCGCGCCCACCGTGGGCATCGCCTGGGGCTGCTGATGAAGGCCACCATGCTGGCCTGGGTGAGCGACCTGCGACCGGAGCTGGCCACCATCGACACCTGGAACGACGCAACCAACCACCACATGATCGCGATCAACGAGCGGCTCGGGGCCACGAAGGTGGCGACCTACCAGGGGTTTCGCGCCGACCTCTGAGGGTCGTCCCGCGTCGCCCTGGCCGGCGGCTACCATCGCTGCACCGCCGTCCACCCGAACCGTGAGGTCGTCCTCCGTGCTCCGCACCGCCAGCATCGCCCTGCTCCTGCTCGTCCTGAGCGGGTGCACCCAGGGCCAGGCGGCCGATGGCGACAACGGGAGCAAGGCGGACACCACCGCCCCGACGGTCGGTGCCTGCCGGGCCCTGGGGCCCGACGACATCGCCCAGGCCAGCAACGCCACCACCCCGATCGCCTGCACGGCGCGGCACACCGCGGAGACCTACTCGGTCGGCACGTTCCCGGCGACGCTCGCGGAGGAAGACCCCGACGACCGGGCCCTGGGCGCCTTCGTCTACGACCGCTGCCAGGGGGGCTTCCAGAAGTTCCTCGGTGGGACCGAGAGCCTCGTGCTGCGCTCGACGATGACCTGGGCCTGGTTCCGCCCCAGCAAGGACGCCTGGGCGCAGGGCGCGCGCTGGTTCCGCTGCGACGTGGTCGGTGGCGGCGAGCAGTCCAAATCCTTCGTGACCCTGCCGAAGACGGCCAAGGGCCTGCTCCTCGGCAAGCCCGACGACCGGTGGCTGGTCTGCGTCGACGGCCCCAGCGTGAGCGGGTCGGTGAAGATCCCCTGCTCGACCCGGCACACCTGGCGCGCCGTGACCACGATCAGCCTCGGCCAGACCGACGACGACTACCCCGGCGACCGGCTCGTCGAGGTCCGCACCCGGGACTTCTGCTCCCGGTCGGTGGCCGCCTGGCTGAACTACCCGATCGACTACGACTACGGCTTCACCTGGTTCCACGAGGCGGAGTGGAAGGCCGGCAACCGCCGCTCGATCTGCTGGGCCAAGACCGACCAGTGACCAGGCCCGCGCTGGTGGCCGCCCTGGCGACGGTCCTGCTGCTCGCCGGGTGCACCGGCGCGCGCGTGTCCTCCCCCGAGCCCTCCCCGTCCGTCCCGTCCTCTTCGAGCGGTTCACCCTCCCCCGGGGCCGCGCCTTCCACCCCGGCCGTCCTACCGGCGGCGCCGAAGCGGGCGGCCTGCTACCGGCTCTCGACGACCCAGCTCACCAAGCCCACCAACGCCTCGACACCGGTCCCCTGCGGCTCGCGGCACACCGCCCAGACGATCTACGTCGGCACGCTCGACACCGTCGTCGACGGGCACGCGGTCGCGGTCGACTCCGCCACGGTGCAGCGCCAGCTGTCCACGACCTGCCCGAGCCGGCTCGCGGCGTACGTCGGCGGGTCCACGACCGCTCGCGACCTCAGCCGCTTCAACGTGGTCTGGTACAGCCCCACCCTCGCCCAGTCCGACGCCGGCGCCGACTGGTTCCGCTGCGACCTGATCGCGTTCGCCGGCGAGGACCAGCTCGCGCAGCTGCCCGGGACCCGAAAGCTGCGCGGGGTGCTGGGGCGGTCCGGCGCGCTCGCCGACTACGGCCTGTGCGGCACCGCCGCTCCGGGTGAGCAGGGGTTCGAGCGAGTGATCTGCTCGCGCGGACACTCCTGGAAGGCGATCGACACGATCGGCCTGGCCGGCGGGGAGCGCTACCCGGGCCCGAGCCAGGTCCGCCGGGCCGGTGACGGCAGCTGCAAGGACCTGGCGCAGTCGCGGGCCGGGGACACCCTGAAGTTCAGGTACGGCTGGGAGTGGCCGACCAAGGAGCAGTGGGACCGCGGGCAGCGGTTCGGCTACTGCTGGATCCCGGGCTGATTCCTCTGCGGGCCCTAGAACCCGAGCTTGCGCAGCTGCTTGGGGTCGCGCTGCCAGTCCTTGGCGATCTTGACGTGCAGGTCGAGGTAGACCGGCGTGCCGAGCAGCGCCTCGATCTGGGCGCGCGCCTCCGTGCCGACGGCCTTGAGGCGTGAGCCCTGGTGGCCGATGATGATGCCCTTCTGCGACGACCGCTCCACGTAGAGGTTGGCGTGGATGTCGAGCAGCGGCCGGTCGGCCGGACGGTCCTCGCGCAGGCCCATCTCCTCCACCAGCACCGCGATGGAGTGCGGCAGCTCGTCGCGCACGCCCTCCAGGGCGGCCTCCCGGATCAGCTCGGCGACGATCGCCTCCTCGGGTGAGTCGCTCAGCTCGCCCTCGGGGTAGAGCTCCGGGCCTTCCGGCAGCTGGGCCACCAACAGCTCCTCGAGCAGCTTGACCTGGTCGCCGGACTGGGCGGAGACCGGCACGATCTCCTCCCACACGGTGTCGGTCTCGACGCCGAGAGAGGCCACGTCGAGCAGGTGCTGCCCGAGCTGCTCCGGTCCGACCAGGTCGGTCTTGGTGACGATCGCGAACTTCGTCGTACGACGGACCTTGCCGAGCTCCTTGACGATGAACCGGTCGCCGGGGCCGATCTTCTCGTTGGCCGGGAAGCAGACCGCCACCACGTCCACCTCGGCCCAGGTGGTCCTCACCAGGTCGTTGAGCCGCTCACCGAGCAGCGTGCGCGGCCGGTGCAGGCCCGGGGTGTCGACGAGGATCAGCTGGGCGTCGGGACGGTGCACGATGCCGCGCACCACCGTGCGGGTGGTCTGCGGACGGGAGGAGGTGATGACCACCTTGGACCCCACCAGCGCGTTGGTCAGGGTCGACTTGCCGACGTTGGGCCGACCGACGAAGGACGCGAAACCGCTGCGGAACTCAGGCACCAGCGGATTGTGTCACTACCCGGCTGCGGGGCTCGCACCGTCCGCCGGCGTCCCGCTCGCGGTCGTGCCGCCGGCGTCGTTGGTCGAGGCCTTGTCCTTGACCTTGGCGTTGCCGTTGGCGTTGGCGTCGGCGTTTGCTTTGCTGTTGCCCCGGCCGGTCGCTGTCCCGGTCGTCGCGCTGCTCGTCGAGCTGTCGGGTGGGCCGGAGCTCTGGCTGGAGTCCTGGCCGGTGCTCGGGGGCGATGGGTCCACCGGCTTGCCGGAGGAGCCCGGCTGTCCGGGGGTGCCCCGACCAGCGTCGCCGGTGCCGGCGTTGCCGGTGCCGGCGAAGGCGCGGCCGTGGGACTTCTTGGCCCTGCCGGTGCCCGACCCGCTGGCCGATCCGGCGCCGGCCCCGCTGCCGGCCCCGCTGCGGGTGCCAGGCTCGGCGCCGACCGGTGTCCCAGCCTCGGTGCCGGCGCCACCCGCGACGGATGCCTGGCCTGACGCGTCACCGTTCGAGGACGTGCGGTGGCCGCCCGGCTGCTGGGTCGAGCCGTCGCCGTCCGAGGTGCGGCCGGAGGAGGCGCCGCCCGAAGCGCCGTGCGGCCTCGGGCCGTTCGCGCCGGTGGCGGAGTGCGGGGTGGTCCCGGTCCTCCCGACACCCTTGGTCCCCGAGCCGGGGGTCGCGGCCTTGCGGTGCGCGGGGGGTGCGTCCCCGTCGTGGCCGGCGTCCGGCCCGGGGGCGGTGCTGATGCCCCCGTCGTCCGGCACGACGGCGGGCGCGTCGCCGACGGGACGCGGGAAGTCGAACGGCAGGTAGGCCTCGGAGAAGTGCGCGACCGCGCGCTGGACCGGAGAGGGGAGCTCGTTGGCGAACGCAGCGGCGCCCGTCAGGCTCAGCCCGGCGACTGCGGCCGCGGCCAGCCCGGCCAGGCGACGGCGGACCCGGACCGGACCGGACACGACCGGCCGGCGCAAGGGGCGGACCCGCTGGACCTGGCTGGCCACGGGAGTGCCGGCCAGCAGCAGGGCCAGCTCGTCGCCGGGCGTCGGGGCGGTCTCGTCGCCGAGGGCAGCCACGTCGTCGAGGAAGGACTGGAGGTCGTCGACCCGACCGCCGAGGAACTCGGCGGCGTCCTCGATCATCTCGGTGATCATCAGCGAGGTCCTCACAGTGCCACCTCCCCGCGCTCCATCATGCTGCGCAGGGTCAGCAGACCGCGCCGCTGGAGCTGCTTGACGGCGCCGGTGGTCTTGCCGAGGATCTCGGCGGTCTGCTCGATGGTCAGATCGCCGAGGATGCGCAGGGTGATCACCGAGCGCTGGTCGTCGCCGAGACGTCCGAGCATCTGGTTCAGGGTCCCGCCGTCCGCCGCGCTGAGGGCGGCGTGCTCGGCGGAGTGCTCGCGCCGGTCGTCGAGGTCGGGCTCGTAGGCCTGCTCCACCGGGCGGCGGGCGCGCCGGCGTACGTCGTCCACGAGGCGGGCGTGCGCCACCGAGAACACGAAGGTCCGCAGACCGCTCGCTCCGCCCACCAGTCCTCCCAGCCTCCGCAGCACGTGCACGAACACGTCGTTCGTCAGTCCTTCCGGGTCCTCGGCCCCATGAGCCTTGAGGTACCCCAGCACCTTCGGGGAGAGAACCGCGTAGATCACCCCGAGGGCGTCAGCGTCTCCGTTGACGGCGTCCGCGACGAGGTCGTCGGTGAGCGCAAGGGGGGCGGTCATCCGCCATCTCCGAGCCCGCGATCGGCCTTGTGCGCCAGCCCGGTGGACGGGGGTCCCACCGGGCCGGCGCCCAGGGCGATGCGCCGGAGGAGGACGAGGGGTTGCCTCCACCGCGTCAGACCTCGACCTGACACAGGACTCATACACCCTCCCACGTGTGGATGAGTCCTCGACGACGTAATCGTCGAGGACCCTCCGAAGGTTACGCGCGCCACCGTCAAATTTTCACGAGTGCCGGGAACCTGGCCGGTAAAGGGTTGGACCGCCGGTCAGCCCAGCCGGTCAGCCCAGCCGGTCAGCCCAGCCGCTCGGCCCAGCCGGTCAGCCCAGCCGGTCAGCCCAGCCAGGTCGGCCGTAGCGGGAACCGCGCGTTGCCGTGCGGGTCGGGCTTCACGGCGAGCACCTGGTGCAGCTGGATCTCGTTGCGCTCGAAGGACAGCCGCGACGCAGCCATGTACATGCCCCACACCTTGGCCGTGCCTTCGTCCGTCTCTCGGACGCACACGTCCCAATTCGCCACGAGGTTCTCACACCAGGCCTTCAACGTCAGCGCGTAGTGCTCGCGGAGGTTCTCCTCGTGCCGCACCTCGAGGCCGAGGTCCTGCATCTCGGTGACGATCCGGCCCGATCCAGTGAGCTCCCCGTCTGGGAAGACGTAACGGTCGATGAACGCCCCGGTCCCCGTGACGGAGTTGTCCGGACGGGTGATGCAGTGGTTGAGCAGCCGTCCCCCCGGCACCAGCTTGTCGCGCATGAAGGCGAAGTACGACGGGTAGTTCCGGATCCCGATGTGCTCCGTCAGCCCGATCGAGCTCACCGCGTCGAAGCCGGTGTCCCGCACGTCGCGGTAGTCCCCGAAGCGCACCTCCGCCATGTCGTCGACGCCCTCGCGCTTGATCGCCTCCTGCGCCCACGCCGCCTGCTGGCGCGACAGGGTCACGCCGACGACCTCGACGCCGTAGTGCGACGCCGCGTGCCGCACCATGCCGCCCCAGCCGCTCCCGATGTCCAGCAGCTTCATGCCGGGCTGGAGGCCGAGCTTGCGGCAGACCAGGTCGTACTTCGCGAACTGGGCCTCCTCGAGGGTGGCCCGCTCGGTCGGGAAGACCGCGCACGTGTAGGTCATCGAGGGTCCGAGGACCAGCTCGTAGAACCGGTTCGACACGTCGTAGTGGTGCTCGATCGCCCCGGCATCACGGCCCCTGGAGTGCCGCAGGCCCTCCAGCAGACGGCGCCACCGGGGTAGCGCCTCCTGCGGAGGTGGGGCCGGTGGCACGAGGCGGCTCCAGCCGAGACCGCGGACGATCTGGAACGCCTCCGCGGGGGAGGGCATCTTGAAGCCCCACTCCTTCTGGTGGTGCACGAGCGCGTCGTACGGGTCTCCGGGGTGCACGCCGTCGATGTCCAGGTCGCCCGACACGTAGGCGCGAGCCATGCCCAGGTCACCGGGCGCCGTGAGCAGGTAGGAGAGCCCGCGCTCGTTGCGCAGGTGGACGTGGATCGGCGAGTCCGCGGGACCGGCCGTGCTGCCGTCGTACGCGGTGAACCGGAACGGCACACCGTCCGGCATCAGCCGGGTGATCGCCTGACCGATGGTGATCTGCGCATCGGGACGGTCCCGAGTGCTCGTCATCGACGATTCACCGCTTTCTCGTAGAGGCCCGTGAGCCTGGTGTCCGGGTCGGTCTGCTGCTTGACCCTCGCCTGGTTGGCGACGCCGTAGAGCCGGTCGAACGTCTCCCGGTCGTAGTAAGCGTCGGAGTACAGCGACTTATGCCCGCCGAGCCGGGTCACTTCCGCCTCGACGGCCCGGTTCTTGTCGCCGTCGGCCGCACCGGGCTCGATCGGGACGGTCCCCCAGAAGCCGATGTTGACGTAGGTCTCCCCCGGCGCGAGCGGGTACGACGGCCAGGCCCGGGTCGCGCGCAGCGGGCAGAGCCAGACCGGGCGCATGCCGACGTGGGCGTCGAACCAGCGCACGAACTCGGCGGTCCGGGCGACCGGGACCTCGATGTCCTGGATGACCCGCTCGCGCTCCGGCTTGCCCCGCCAGCGGTCGATGCGGGCGACCACGCCGAACCGGGTCTCCAGCGCGATGATCCGGCTGTAGACGTCGCTGCGCCGCCAGCGTCGCGGCCAGAGCCGGCGGATCCGCGCGTTCTGCAGGCCGAACGCGCCCGAGCACCAGAACCAGTCGGTGTCCCAGCGCCACAGGTAGTCGTGCATCGTCAACGTGTCGGTCTCGCGCTGCTGCAGCGAGCGGAAGAACAGGTCCATCCCGGTGTAGTCCGACGGCTCGTTGGTCGAGCTGGTCGAAACCCACGTCGCGAGCGTCAGGTAGGCCTCCCCCGGCTCGAAGACCACCCCGTCGAGGCCGTCGACCCGGATGCCGTCGTGCTCGCCCTGCTCCACGATCATCTCGACGGTCTTGGCCAGCGCGTCGAGGTCGTCGAAGCGCAGGTGACGTAGGTCGACGTACGCCGGCGCCTTCTCCAGGGTGATCTTGATGCGGGTGGCGTAGCCGAGCGACCCGTAGGAGTTGGGGAACGCGTCGAACAGGTCCTCGCCGGGGGTCGTGGTGACGACCTGGCCGTCCCCGGTCAGCACGTCCATCTCCAGGACCGACTCGTGCGGCAGCCCGTTGCGGAACGACGTGGACTCGATGCCGAGACCGGTGACGGCGCCACCGAGGGTGATGCTCCGCAGCTGCGGGACGACGAGCGGGACGAACCCGTGGGCCAGCGTCACGTCGACGAGGTCCTCGTAGGTGCACATGCCCTGCACGTCGGCGGTGGCCGAGCCGTCGGGGCGCAGGTCGACGGCGATCACGCCGGCCAGACCGGCGACGTCGAGCCCCGGAGCGTCGAGGCGGGACCGCACCCGGAACAGGTTCGAGGTGCGCTTGGCCAGCCGGACGGGCGCTCCCGCCGGGATCGCGTCGTACGACGCGCTCAACCGGGCCACCGCGTCGGCGTGCGTGGCCCACCCCACGACATGTCTCACACGTACAACCTATCCGTGCTCATCACTTGTAGGTTACACAAATGTTCGGTTTGTGAGACAGCGGGTCCGGTCAGGACTCGACGGAGGCCACCACGGTGCCGTCGGGCGCAGCCAGGTGCACCGGGACGCCCGCCCCACCCAGGTCGCGTACGACGGAGAGGTCGGCCTCGTCGATCACGGCCGCGTCGCCGAGCACGACGACCGCCTCGAGGCCGCGCGCTCCGCTCGTGACCGCCATGGCCACGCAGACCTGCACCGCGGTGAGCCGCAGCGTCGGCAGGTCGACCGTGGCCCCGGCGTAGGTGCGGCCGTCCTGGTCCCGGACGCAGGCGCCCTCGGCGGCCCGGGTGCGAGCCCGGGTGGTCCGGGCCAGGGTGACGAGCTTGAGATCCTCGGGGTCGGTGAGCGCGGGGGTGGGGTCAGCCGGCATGGTGCTCAGCGTAGGGCTCCTCCGCGGGGCCCTCGACGACCGGTTCGAGCTTGCTGACCAGCACCGCGCCGATCCGGTTGCGGCGCCCGGCGGGTGCCTCGGCCTCGAAGCGCAGACCGTGCACCTCGACCACGGACCCGGCGATCGGGACGCGCCCGAGGTGCTTGGCCATCAGGCCGCCGACGCTGTCGACGTCGTCGTCCTCGACCGGGACGCCCATGATGTCCTCGAGGTCGTCGACCGGGTAGCGGGAGCTGACCCGGGTCGCTCCCCCGTCGAGGTGCTCGACGTCGACGCGCGCGACGTCGTACTCGTCGGTGATCTCACCGACGATCTCCTCCAGCACGTCCTCGATGGTGACCAGGCCGGCGGTGCCGCCGTACTCGTCGACGACCACGGCCACGTGCTTGCGCTCGGCCTGCATCTCGCGCAGCAGCGCGTCGATGGGCTTGGAGTCCGGGACGTAGAGCACCGGTCGCATCACCGAGTCGACGCGTTCGGTGGTCTCGGCCTCGTGGCGGTCGAAGACCCGCTTGGTGAGGTCCTTGAGGTAGGCGAAGCCGACGATGTCGTCGAGGTTCTCCCCCACCACCGGGATCCTGGAGTAGCCGCTGCGCAGCGCCAGCGACATGGCCTGCCGCAGCGTCTTGCTCTTCTCGATGAAGACCACGTCGGTGCGCGGCACCATCACCTCGCGCACCAGCGTGTCGCCGAGCTCGAAGACGGAGTGGATCATCTGCCGCTCGCCGGACTCGATGACGCTGCTGGCCTCCGCGAGGTCGACCAGCTCGCGCAGCTCGGCCTCGGAGGCGAACGGTCCCTCGCTGAATCCACGGCCGGGGGTGATCGCGTTTCCGACCAGGATCAGCAGCCGGGGCAGCGGGCCGAGGACCAAGGTGGCGGCGATGAGCGGTCCGGACGAGAGCAGCGCGACCCGCTCGGAGTGCTGACGGCCCAGGGTGCGCGGGGCGACCCCGATGACCACGAAGGAGACCACGAGCATGATCGCCAGGGACGCCAGCATCGCCCACCAGCGGCCGCCGTCCGTCTCGGGCCCGGACTCGGAGCCGCCGCCGGGGACGATCAGGTCGAGCATCACCACGGTGACCAGGATGATCGCGGCGGTCTCGGTCAGCATCCGCAGGAACAGCGCGGTGTTGAGGTAGCGGGGCGGGTCCTCGACGATCACCAGCAGCTTGGCCGAGCCGGACTTGCCCTGGCTGGCGATCTCCTCGGCGCGGGCCTTGGAGAACGACGAGAGCGCGGCGTCCGAGCTGCTGAACAGACCGGCCACCAGCGCGGAGCCGGCCGCGACGACCAGAAGCCAGACGTCGACCAGGCTCATGACCTCGTGTCCTGCCACGCGGTGAGCAACGTGCCCTGCAGGCCGAACATCTCGGCGTGCTCGTCGGGCTCGGCGTGGTCGTAGCCGAGCAGGTGCAGGATGCCGTGGACGGTCAGCAGGTCGACCTCGTCCTGCGTCGAGTGGCCGGCCTCCTCGGCCTGCCGCGCCGCGACGGCCGGACACAGCACCAGGTCGCCGAGCACCCCCTCCTCGGGCTCCTCGGTGACCAGCCCCGGGCGCAGCTCGTCCATCGGGAAGGCGAGCACGTCGGTCGGCCCCTCCTTGTCCATCCACTGCTGGTTGAGCTCGGAGATGGTCGCCTCGTCGACGACCTTGATGCAGAGCTCGGCCAGGGGGTGGACGCGCATCCGGTCCATCACGAAACGTGACAGCCGGGACAGCTCGTGGGCGTCGACCTCGGTCCCTGACTCGTTGAGGACCTCGATACTCATGGGTGGATCATGCCTGCGTTCGTCGGGGACGGGGATTGCGGTGCCGCGCGTCGGAGCGCGGGTCCTCCGCGTCGGAGCGGGCCTCGAACTCGTCGTACGCCGCGACGATGTGGCCGACGAGGCGGTGCCGCACGACGTCCTGGGCGGTGAGCCGGTTGAAGGCCACGTCCTCGATGCCGGTCAGGATCTCCTCGACGATCCGCAGGCCGCTGCGCGTGCCGTTGGGCAGGTCGACCTGGGTGACGTCGCCGGTGACGACCATCTTGGACCCGAAGCCCAGCCGGGTCAGGAACATCTTCATCTGCTCGGGCGAGGTGTTCTGCGCCTCGTCGAGGATGATGAACGCGTCGTTGAGCGTGCGGCCTCTCATGTAGGCCAGGGGCGCGACCTCGATGACGTTGGAGGCCAGCAGCTTCGGCACCGTCTCCGGGTCGAGCATGTCGTGCAGCGCGTCGTACAACGGGCGCAGGTAGGGGTCGATCTTCTCGCTCAGCGTGCCCGGCAGGAACCCGAGCCGCTCCCCCGCCTCGACGGCGGGCCGGGTCAGGATGATGCGGTTGACGAACTTGCTCTGCAGCGCCTGGACGGCCTTGGCCATCGCGAGGTAGGTCTTGCCGGTGCCGGCGGGGCCGATGCCGAACGTGATCGTGTGCTTGTCGATCGACTCGACGTACTTCTTCTGGTTGAGCGTCTTGGGCCGGATCGTTCGGCCGCGGTTGCTCAGGATGTTCAGTGACAGCACGTCCGCGGGACGTTCGTGAGTCTCGGTGCGGAGGATCCCGATCGCGCGCTCGACGGTCTCGGCGGTGACGCCCTGACCGGTGCGGATGATCGTGACCAGCTCGTCGAGGAGCCGCTCCACGAGGGCGACCTCGGCGGGCTCGCCGCGGAGGGTGACCTGGTTGCCGCGCACGTGCACGTCGGCCGCGAAGGCCTTCTCGATCAGCGTGAGATGCTCGTCACCGGGCCCCAGCAGGTACACCATCGGGATGCTGTTCGGCACCACGACCGTGTGGGCAGGCCGGTCAAGTCGTTCGGAGTCAGACTGTGTCATGGGCGGCGCTGGGGCCGACCTCCCGCTCTGTGCTGGGTGTGCCCGTCCGGGCTGGTCGGGCCAGTTTACGGGAGCCCTCCCCGTCTCGCGCCAGTGCGTTTCCCTCCGTGCGGCCAGGAGGTGCGGTCTAGAGTGCCTGCATGCAGGAGTACGACGAGCCTGAGCACCCCGACGATGCCGGGTACGAGCTCGTCGCGCCCGAGGACTTCCTCGCCCGCAACCCGTTCCCCGTGGACGCGCAGCGGATGGGCATCGACCGGTGGAGCGACAACGCCGGCATGATCGCGGTCGCCTCGTCCCTGGACTCCCGCAAGCTCTCGCACCGCATCGTGGCCTGGATCATGCTCGTCGCGATCACCGCCTGGGTCGTCGCCCAGGCGTGGTGGCAGCTGACCTGAGCGAGCCGCCGCCTGCTCCGACATCGGATGGTTGTCAGTGACCCCTAGGTCACTTTTCGTCACCGTTGTCGGTGCATCTCAGGAGCGCGTCACGAGCAGGATGCCGAGGCACATCTCGTCGGTGGTGCCCTCGCCCCAGACGACGTACCGCTCCGGCTGGCCCTTGAACGACGGCAGCAGGTCACGCAGCGACTGGTCGTGCCGGCAGGTGACCCGGACGGTGTCGCCCGCCTTCAGCGCGATCGGCCGGACCGCCTTGGCGCCCTGGTTGTCGAAGTCCCAGACGGGGATGTCGAGCACGGTCCGCGCCTTCGGTGTGCCCGGGTCGACCTCGATCTTGAGGGAGCGGCCGAGCAGGTGCATGTGCCCGGCGGCCGCCCGGATGGTGACCGGGTCGTGCACCTCGCGGTCGCAGGTCTGCACGGCTCCTACCTGGCCGCGCCCGCAGAGCAGGTGGAGGTAGTCGGCGGTCTGCCCGATGTCGGACCCGAAGCGCTGCTGCACGTCGGCGACCGCGGTCGTCCGGTCGCAGAGCGGCGACTCGCCGTGCCCGGGACGGCAGGGCAGCTCGACCGGGGCGGGGAGCAGCATCGTCTCCAGGGGTGCCAGCTTCGTGGACCCGGGCGCCATCCGCAGCTGCGCGGAGGAGACGTCCGGACGCGGTCCTGCAAGCAGGTTGTAGTGCACCTGCATGATGACGCGCGAGCCCTTCGCCATCGGCACGCCCACGTCCTTGGCCATCACCTGCTCCGAGCCGCCGGGAGCCCAGGCGCCGAGCCACGGTGCGTCGTCGAGGGACTGGCCGACGCTCTCGAGACCGGTGCCGCCGAAGCAGGTCCAGCCCTCGCCGGCCTCGGCGTCGTCCTTGGCCCCGGCGGCGGCCACCGAGGACGGCGGCACGCTGAACAAGATGACGTGGTGCACGACCTTCGGCTGCCCCGGCAGGATGTTCAGCCCGGTGATGAACGAGTCCTGGGTGAGGTGCGGGTCGAGCACGAAGCACCGGTAGTCGTCGGTGCCGGTGCCGTAAGGCGCCGAGGGGGTGTACGCCGCGGGCATCGACACCTCGACGCGCGTCTCCCCGGGGCGGAGCGGCTTGTTGCGCACCGTCGCCGGCTCGGCGGCGTGGTCCTCGGCGGTGCTCGGGGCGGCCGACTGCGCCGGCTTCTCCGGGGCGGCGGCGTCCTGCTTCGTGGTGCTGCACCCGGCCGCCGCAAGCATCAGGACGACCGCCCCGACCGTCGCACGCAGGGAACGGGTCATCCGGGCGGCCAGCCCATCGAACGGCCGCCGAGCACGTGGAGGTGGGCGTGGAACACGGTCTGGTGGGCGGCGGCACCGGTGTTGAGCACCATCCGGTAGCCGTCCCCGAGACCCTCCTGCTCGGCCACGGCGACCGCGGCGTCGACGAGGTCGACCAGCTCGGTGGGTGCAGCGGCGGCGAGGGCGGCGGCGTTCGGCTCGTGGCGGCGCGGGATGACCAGGACGTGCGTCGGGGCCTGCGGCTCGATGTCGCGGAAGGCCACCGTGGTGGGGGTCTCGTGGACCACGTCGGCGGGGATGTCGCCCGCCACGATCCCGCAGAACAAGCAGTCGGCCATGACCACCACTCTAGGCGTGTCAACCGGCAGCGGGGGCTGCGCGTGGAACTAGCGTGAAGTCCGAGGTGCTACGCCCCGCCGCCCGAGGAGGTGCCATGACGCTCCCCCGCTGGGACGCCGACACCGCCGTCGAGCAGCTCTACGCGACGCACTACGTCCGGCTCGTGCGGCTGTCGGTCCTGCTGGTCCGGGACCCGGAGACCGCCGAGGAGGTCGTGCAGGACTCGTTCGTCGCGATGCACGGCATCTGGCGGTCGTTGCGCGAGCCCGAGAAAGGCCTCGCCTACCTGCGGCAGACGGTCGTCAACCGCTCCCGGTCGGTGCTGCGCCGCCGGGGCGTTCAGGCGCGCTACGTACCGCCGGCCGGGCGGGACGTCCCCGGGGTCGACGAGGACGCGATCGTCTCGGAGCGCCGGTCCGCCGTGCTCGACGCGATGCGCGGCCTGCCCGACCGGCAGCGCGAGGTGCTCGCGCTGCGCTACTACCTGGACCTCTCCGAGGCGGACATCGCCTCCACCCTCGGCATCAGCCGCGGGTCCGTGAAGACCCATGCGTCGCGCGGCGTCGCCGCCCTGCGCTCCCTGATGGAGGACGTGACATGAGCACCGACGACGACCGGGTCCGCGCCCTGCTCGACGAGGCGGTCTCCGACGTGGAGCCCCGCCGCTCGCTCGACGAGATCCGCACCCGCACCCGCACCTCCCGCTCCCGGCGGCCGTGGGTCTGGGGCGCCGGCGGTGCGGTGCTCGCCACCGCCGCGACGATCGCCGCGGTCGTCGCCCTCTCCTCTGGTCCCGGTCCGACGGGCGCGCGACCCGGCCCCGCTCCGGCGACCCAGCCGGCCGACGGTGCCACCTCGTCCGGCACCGCCGGCGGGTCGGTGACGTCGTACTACGTGGTCGCCACGAAGCGCGGGCAGCTGCTCTACCCGGAGAGCTACCCCGTCGTGGGTGAGGTCCAGGTCGAGCAGGCGATCGCGCGCTCGCTCACCGGCCAGGCCGACGACCCGGACTACGGCACCCTGTGGCCGGCCGGCACGACGCTGCAGAAGGCCCAGCTGTCCGGCGGCACGCTGTCGGTGGACCTGGGCGGGGACGTGGCGGGTCGTCCCGCCGGGATGTCCCCTGCGAGCGCCGCGCTGGCCCTCGACCAGGTGGTCCGATCGGCGCAGAGCGCGTTCCGATCCCGGCTCCCGGTGACCTTCCTGCTCGACGGCCGACCCACGCCCACGCTCCTCGGTCTCCCGGCGAGCCAGCCCGTCTTCGGATCGTCGGACGAGAAGCTCTCACCCGTGCAGGTCGACGCCCCGTCCGACGGCGCCACCGTCGGCAGCCCGTTCACGGTCACCGGTCGCGCGGCCGCGTTCGAGGCCAACGTCCAGTGGGAGCTGGTGCAGGGCAGCACCGTGGTGAAGAGGGGGTTCACCACCGCCGAGGAGTGCTGCACCCTGTCGCCGTACTCCTTCGAGGTCAGTGCTCCCCCCGGCGACTACACGCTGGTCGTGCACGACGAGGACGCGTCCGGGGGCGCCGAGGGCGGCGCGGGCCAGGTCGAGGACACCAAGCGGGTCACCGTCCGCTGACGGCGGCCCGGAACAAGCGCGCCCGAAACAAGGGCGCCCGGAACAACCCCGTCCGCGGCGGGGTTGGGACGGGCATGACAACGATCGGGCTCATCGGAGCAGGCAACATCGGGCAGGCCGTCGCACGGCTCGCCGTGGACCACGGGTACGACGTCGTGCTCAGCAACTCACGCGGACCGGAGACGCTGACCGACGTGGTCGCCGGGCTCGGGCCGAAGGCGCAGGCCGACACCGCCGAGGGTGCGGCGGAGCGCGGTGAAGTTGTCGTCGTGACCGTGCCGTTCAAGGCCTACGACCAGGTGCCCGTCGAGCCGCTGGCCGGCAAGGTCGTGATCGACACGAACAACTACTACCCGCAGCGTGACGGCCAGGTCGCGGTCCTCGACGACAAGACCTCGACGTCGGCCACGCTGCTGCAGGAGCACCTGCCGAAGTCGCAGGTCGTCAAGGCGTTCAACCACATCCAGTCCGGGCACCTCATCGAGCACGCGCAGGAGGCCGGCACCGCCGACCGGCGCGCGCTGGTGATCGCCGGTGACCACGACGACGCCAAGGCGACCGTCACCGGTCTCCTCGACGAGCTCGGGTTCGACGTCGTCGACGCCGGTCCCCTCGCCGAGTCGTGGCGCATCGAGCCGGACACCCCCGGCTACGGTCCGCGCCTCGACGCCGACGGGATGCGCGAGGCCCTCACGGCCGCTCAGCGCTGACGAGTCCTAGGGTCGGTCGGGTGCTGACGCTGAAGGACCTGAACCGCACGCTGCTGCTGCGCCAGCACCTGCTGGAGCGCACGACCTTGCCCGCCCTGGAGATGGTCGAGCACCTGATCGGCCTGCAGGCGCAGGAGAACCTGTCGCCGTACGCCTCCCTCGCGGCGCGCCTCGACGGCTTCGACCCGCTCGAGCTCTCGAGCGCGATCGCCGGGGCGGAGGCGGTGCGCTTCCTGACCATGCGCGGGACCATCCACGTGCTGACTCCGGACGACGCCCTCGCGCTGCGCCCGTGGGTGCAGCCGGGCCTCGACCAGCAGAGCAGCAGCAACCAGCTGAGCCGGCCGGCCCGGGACGTCGCGGCGGCGGACCTCGTCGCGGCCTGCCGCCGGCTGCTCGCCGAGGGACCGCTCACGGTGAAGCGGCTCGGCGAACTGCTGGCGGAGGAGTTCCCGGGCGTGCCGGCCGCTGCCCTGGCCCACAAGGCGCGCGAGCGGGCCCCGCTGGTGCAGCTGCCGCCCCGCGGGCTCTGGAAGCAGTCGGGCGGCGTGGCCTACCAGACCGTGGAGAACCACCTCGGCCGACCGGCGACGGCGATCGACGTGCCGGCCCTCGTCCGGCGCTATCTGCGCGCGTTCGGTCCCGCCACCGCCGCAGACATGACCATCTGGTCGCGGGTCACCCGGCTCGGGCCGGTGTTCACCGCGATGCGCAACGAGCTCGTCCCCGTCGCCTGCGAGGACGGGCGGACGCGGTACGACGTGCCGGGGGCGCCGTACGCCGACGGGGACGTGCCTGCACCGGTGCGGCTGCTCGGCGGCTACGACAACGTCTGGCTCTCGCACGCCGACCGGTCGCACGTCCTGCCCGACGACGTACGCGCACGCTGGGCCGGCCCCAACGGCGGTGTCGGCAACACGGTCTTCGTCGACGGCTTCATGGCCGGTCTCTGGTGGAACCGCGACGGTCGCGTCGAGCTGGAGGTGCTCCGCGACCTGACCCGGGCCCAGCAGTCCGACCTCGACGACGAGGTTGACCGCACCGAGGCCTTGCTCGCCTCCCCGGCCGAGGCACTGGTCGAGCCGGTCGAGACACCCCGTGGCTAGGGTCGGCCCATGAGCGATGACGCGCACCTGCCCACCGAAACCGTCACCCTGCCCAGCGGGGCGTCGATGCCGTTGTTGGGCTTCGGCACCTGGCAGATCAAGGGCACCCGGGCCACCGACGCAGCCGCCGCAGCGCTGGCTGCGGGCTACCGGCACCTCGACACCGCCACGGTCTACGGCAACGAGGCGGAGGTCGGAAAGGCGTTGGCCGACAGTGATGTCGCGCGGGACGACGTCTTCGTGACCACGAAGTGCCCGCCCAGCAAGCCCGGTCTCGACACGCTCCACCAGAGCCTCGACCTGCTCGGCACCGACCACGTGGACCTGTGGCTGATCCACTGGCCGGGCGAGCACGGCGACGTCGACCTCTGGAAGGAGTTCGCGAGCGCCCAGGAGCAAGGCTTGGCTCGTGACATCGGGGTGAGCAACTTCGACGCGGCGATGATCGACCGCTTCACGTCCGAGACCGGCACCACCCCGGCGGTCAACCAGGTCGAGTGGAGCCCGCTGCTCTTCGACGCCTCCGTCGTCGAGGCGCACTCGTCGCGCGGCGTGGCCCTCGAGGGTTACAGCGCCCTTCGCGGCGGCACGCTGGAGAACGCCGTCATCGGCCAGGTGGCCGACCGCCTCGGTCGCACGCCGGCCCAGGTGATCATCCGCTGGCACCTCCAGCACGGCACGATCGTGATCCCCAAGTCGGTCAACGCCGACCGGATCCGCTCCAACGCCGACGTCGGCGGCTTCGAGCTGAGCGCCGACGACATGACCGCGATCGACGCGCTGGGCGGCTAGCGCCAGCGGGTCCGCGCCAGCAGCGCGGCGGTGGCGGCGACGCCGGCGGTCGAGGTGCGCAGCACCGACGAACCCAGGCGGACCGGCTCGGCCCCGACCTCGGCGAACGCCGCGAGCTCCTCCTCGCTGATCCCGCCCTCGGGCCCGACGACGATCACGATCTCGCCGCGGCCGGGGACCGGGAGGTCGGCGATCGGGCCGGACGCCGCCTCGTGGAGCACGACGGGCACGGACGCGTCGCGCAGCAGGGCGACCACGTCGGACGTGGTGACCATGTCGGTCACCTCGGGGAACCACGCCCGTCGTGACTGCTTGGCGGCCTCGCGGGCCGTCGAGCGCCACTTGGCCAACGCCTTGACCTGCTTGCCTTCGCGCCACACCGAGACGCAGCGGGACGCGGCCCAGGGCACGATGACGTCGACGCCGACCTCGGTCAGCATCTCGACGGCCAGCTCGCCGCGGTCGCCCTTGGGGATCGCCTGGACCACGACGACCCGCGGCGTCTCGGGGTCGGTGGTGGCGACCTCGTCGACCGTCGCGGACAGCGAGGTCTTGGACGTCGCGGTGACGGTGCAGACCGCGGACGTGCCCGCTCCGTTGGTCAGGGTGACCTGCTCGCCGACCCGGATCCGCTTCACGACAACCGCGTGCCGAGCCTCGTCACCGGTGACCTCGACGGCGTCGCCCACGGACCCGGCGGCCAGGGACGGGTGGACGAAGACGGGCAGGCTCACGCGATCCTCACCGGGGTCCGAACGCGTTGCGCAGCTTGTCGAACACCGACTTGTGCGGCGCGTGGATCCGGCCGTCGGGCGACTCCTCGTCCCGCAGGGCGGCGAGCTCGCGGAGCAGCTCCTCCTGCCGGTCGTCGAGCCGGGCGGGGGTCTCGACGACGATCTTGACGATCAGGTCGCCGCGGTCGGTCCCGCGCAGGGACGGCACGCCCCGGCCGCCGAGCGTGGTCTCGGCGCCGGACTGCGTGCCGGGCGGGATCACCAGCGGCACGGACGTCTCGACGTCGGACTCCGCGGAGGCGATGTCGCCCTCGAGGGTGGGCATCTCGATCGACGTGCCGAGTGCGGCCGCCGTCATCGGGATCGTGACGGTGCAGAGCAGGTCGGCGTTGTGCCGGGTGAAGACCGGGTGGGCGTTGACGTGCATCTCGACGTACAGGTCACCGGCCGGACCGCCGCCGGGACCGACCTCGCCCTGACCGGAGAGCTGGACGCGAGTTCCGGTGTCGACACCGGCGGGGATCTTGACGGTCAGCGAGCGACGGCTGCGCACGCGACCGTCGCCGGAGCACTCCCGGCAGGGCTCGGGGATGATCGTGCCGAAGCCGCGGCACGCGGCACAGGGCCGCATGGTGCGGATCTCACCGAGGAACGACCGCTGCAGGTGGATGGTCTCGCCCCGGCCGCCGCAGGTCTCGCAGGGCATCGGCTTCGACCCGGGGGCCGCGCCTCCACCGTCGCAGACCGTGCACAGCACGGCGGTGTCGACCTTGAGCTCGTGGGTGGTGCCGAACGCGGCCTCGGCGAGGTCGACGTCGAGGCGGATCAGGGCGTCCTGCCCGCGGCGCATCCGCGGTCGGGGTCCGCGCCCGCTGGCGCCGGCGGCGCCCCCGGCACCGGGCTGACCGCCGAAGAAGGCGTCCATGATGTCGGTGAACGAGAAGCCCTGCCCCGCCCCCGCCCCAGCGCTGCCGAAGCCGGCGCCGTTGAACGGGTCGCCCCCGAGGTCGTACATCCGGCGCTTCTCGGGGTCCGAGAGCACCTCGTAGGCCCGCGTGACCTCCTTGAACTGCTCCTGGCTGGACGGGTCGGGGTTGACGTCCGGGTGCAGCTGGCGGGCCAGCTTGCGGTAGGCCTTCTTGATCACGTCGCCGTCGGCGTCGCGCGAGACACCGAGGGTCTCGTACAGGTCCTGGCTCACAGCTGGGGTTCTCTCATCCTTCGTCGAGGATCCGGGAGACGTAGCGCGCGACCGCGCGCACCGCCGCCATCGATCCGGGGTAGTCCATGCGGGTCGGCCCTACGATGCCCAGGGTGGCCAGCGCCTCGTCGCCCGGGCCGTAGCCCGTGGAGACGACCGAGGTGGAGGCGAGCTCCTGGTAGGGGCCCTCGTGCCCGATGCGCACCGTCACCTTCGAGGGTGACGACGCCTCGCCGAGCAGCTTGAGCAGCACGACGTGCTCCTCGAGCGCCTCGAGCATCGGGCGGATGGCGAGGTCGAAACCGTCGCCGAAACGGGCCAGGTTGGCGGTGCCGCCGACGACCACGCGCTCGTCGGAGCGGTGGTCGGACATCGCCTCGATCAGGGCAGCCACGAGCACGGCGACCGGGCCGCGCTGCTCGGCGTCGTACTCGTCGGGGAGCAGCACCAGGCCGGCGGACGCGTCCGCGAGCCGCTCCCCCACGATCGTGCGGTTCAGCCGGGTGTGCAGGTCCGCGATCCGGTCGTCCTCGAGCGGGGTCGGCAGCTCCACGACCCGCTGCTCCACGCGGCCGGTGGACAAGATCAGCACGACGAGCACGCGCGCGGTGGTCAGTGGCACCACCTCGACGTGCCGCACCGTCGAGCGGGACAGCACGGGGTACTGCACGATCGCGACCTGCCGGGTCAGCTGCGCCAGCAGCCGCACGCTGCGCTGCACCACGTCGTCGAGGTCGATGGCGCCCTCGAGCAGCGTGGCGATGGCCCGTCGCTCGGCCGGCGTGAGCGGCTTGATCTGGCTGAGCCGGTCCACGAACAGCCGGTAGCCCTTGTCGGTCGGGATCCGGCCGGCGCTGGTGTGCGGCTGGGTGATGAACCCCTCCTCCTCCAGCGCGGCCATGTCGTTGCGCACGGTGGCCGGGGACACCCCGAGCCGGTGCCGGTCGACGAGCGACTTGGAGCCCACGGGCTCCTGCGTGGAGACGTAGTCCTCCACGATGGCGCGGAGCACGGCGAGCTTGCGGTCCTCGACCATCCCGTCCGCCTCCTTCGCTCGCCCGCCGCTGCCGTCGCTGCCTGGCACTCGTTCGTTCCGAGTGCCAAGCCTACTAGGGTCGTTGGCATGCCTGACATCGCGCACGACACTGGCTTCGTGGAGATCGCCGACCGCTGCTGGGTCGCCCGTTTCGAGTCGTTCGACGTCAACGTGGGTGTCGTCGGCGGCGACCGCGGTCTCGTCGTGGTCGACACCCGCGCCTCGGAGCCGGAGGGCCGGATGGCCCTGGACTTCGTGCGTCGGCTCGGGGCCGGCGACGTGGTCGCGGTCGTCAACACCCACCACCACTTCGACCACACCTTCGGCAACGTCGTCTTCGCCGAGGCGTACGACGGCCTGCCGGTGATCGCCCACGACGCGGCCGCCGAGGCCCTCGTCACGACGGGGCCGCAGCTCCAGGCGCACGCCCGGACCGACACGGAGACCCCGGGCGCCGCCGACATCGCCGCGGCCCGGATCGTGCTGCCCACCGAGACGTTCTCCTCGGCGCGGGCGCTCGAGCTCGGGGACCGGATGGTCGAGCTGGTGCACCCGGGGCGCGGGCACACCGCCGGAGACATCGTGCTCCGGGTGCCGGACGCCGACCTGGTCTTCGCCGGCGACCTCGTGGAGGAGTCGGCGATGCGGAACGCCGTGCCGGGCTTCGGTGACGACTGCTTCCCGATGGAGTGGCCGGCGACCCTCGACCTGCTGATCAGCTTGCTGACCCCCGAGACCATTGTCGTGCCAGGGCACGGGATGCCGGTGGGCAAGGACTTCGTCGACGAGCAGCGCAGCGCGATCGGCGTGGTCGCGGAGACGATCCGCGACCTCGTCTCGCGCGGGGTGCCGCTCGGCGACGCGCTGGCGGCGACCGAGTGGCCCTACCCCGCCGAGGACCTGGCCACGGCCGTGCGGCGGGGCTATGAGCACCTCCCCCGGTCGACCCGCCAGCTCCCGCTCATCTGACGCGGTTGCTCCCGGTTGCTCCAGGTCGGTCCGGGTTGGTCCGGGCCGCCGGATGGCGATCCTCGAGAAATCGGGCCTCGACCCGAACCGCAGGGCTCTGCCGCTGCGACAGTCTTGGTATGGCTGCCGCAGATGACACGGACGCCGACCTCGTCAGGGCGATGGCCGGAGCGGACGAGGACGCTCTGCGGCAGCTCTTCGAACGGCATGCGGGCTGGATCACCGCCCGCCTGGCACGCCGGTGCTCGGACCGCGACGCAGTGGCCGACGCATTGCAGGACACCTTCGTCGCCGCGTGGAAGGGCGCCCACGGCTACCGCGCCGACGGCGAGGTGCCCGGATGGCTGTGGGGCATCGCCATGCGTCGACTCGTCAGCCGGCTGCGCCGGCACGGGGCGAGCGTGGCGCTGGGACCCGCACTGCTCGAGAGGGACCAGCCCGACGTCGCGGCCGAGGAGCAGCTGCTCCTCACCATGGAGTACGCCGACCTGGGGCCTGCTCTCTCGCGCATCTCCCCCGAGCTCAGGATCGTGCTGCAGGTGGTCGTGCTGGACGGTCTCACCACCCGCGAGGCGGCGTCGCTCCTCCGCATCCCGCAAGGAACCGTCAAGACGCGACTCATGCGTGCCCGCACCCGCCTGCGAGAGGAGCTGGCATGACCACCTCGACCCCCCGACCGTGGCACTGCGAAGAGGCGGTCCTCGTCCGGTTCGTCGACGGCACCGTCGACCCCGTCAGCGGAGCGTCCGTCGAGACACACCTGATGACCTGCGCCACCTGCCGCGGCACCGTCGGACGACTGTCGGACCAGGACCTCCTCGCCGGAGTGTGGGCGGACGTGCGGGAAGCGCTCGAGGCACCCGCACGCGGTCGGTTCGAACGGCTGATGTGCCGGTGCGGCTTCTCCGAGGAGACCGCCTGCCTGCTCGCTGCCGTGCCGGCGATGCGAGGTGCCTGGCTGCTCGCCGTCCTCGGTGCCACCCTGTTCGCCGTCGTCGCGGCCGCGTTCTCGGGCCAGCTGGGGACCGCCACGTTCCTCGTGCTCGCCCCGTTGGCACCACTGGCGGGTGTCGCCGTCTCCTTCGGCGGCGACGGTGACCCCGCCCACGAGCTGGTGGTGGTGTCGCCGTACTCAGCGCTCCGGCTGCTGTTGCTGCGCACCGCGGCCGTCGTCGTCACGGCCGTCCCGGTCACCGTCGCCGTCGGACTGACGCTGCCCGGACCGCACTGGCTGAGCGTCGCGTGGCTGACGCCGGCGGCAGCCGGGGTGTCCCTCACCCTTGCGCTGGGACCTCGGCTCGGACACATGACCTCTGCGACCGTGATCGCCGCGCTGTGGGCGGCTGCGGTCGGGAGCGCCCTCCGGCTCGACGTGCTGCTGGCCCTCGTGCGCCCGGCAGCACAAGCGGCCTTCCTCCTGCTCGCCCTCGCAGGCGCAGCCCGCGTCATCGTCGACTACCGCTCGCTCGGCCAGTCCTGGAGGTACTCATGACCACCACCACCACCGCCACCTTCACCGACGTCAGCAAGACGTTCGGAGGAACCCGTGCCCTCGACAACGTCCACCTGGGGCTCTCGCCGGGTGTCACGGGTCTGCTCGGCCCGAACGGGGCCGGCAAGACCACCCTGCTCCGGGTGCTGGCGACGGCGCTCGGAGCCGACTCGGGCAGGGTCTCCGTGCTGGACGAGGATCTGGCGACTGCGGCCGGACGTCTGGCCGTGCGCCGCCGGCTCGGCTACGCGCCGCAGGAGACCGGCTTCCCCCGAGGGTTCACCATCTTCGGCTTCGTCGACTACATGGCGATCCTCAAGGAGTGGACCGGCCGCTCGCACAGGCACGCAGAGGTACGTCGGGTGGTCGACCTGGTGGGGCTCGGCGACGTCTCGACCAAACGCGTGCGCGCGGTGTCCGGCGGACAGCGTCGCCGCGTCGTGCTCGCGCAGGCGCTGCTCGGCCACCCGGATCTCCTGGTCCTCGACGAGCCGACGGCCGGTCTCGACCCGGAGCAGCGTGCTCGGCTCCGGGACACCCTCGGTCGCGCCGGCCAGACGTCCACGGTGGTGATCTCGACCCATCAGACCGAGGACGTCGCCGCGCTGTGCGAGCGCGTCATCGTGCTGCACACCGGCCGGGTCCGCTTCGACGGACCCGTGCGGGACCTGGTCGGTCTGGCCTCGGGAAAGGTGTGGATGTCCGAGGAACCGGACGGGCGTGCGAGGCACACCTGGCGCACCGGGACCGGGCGATGGCGCAACGTGGGCGAGGCCCCCGACGGCGCCGAGCTGATCGAACCCGCTCTCGAGGACGCCTACCTCCTCCTGGTCGGCGAGTCGGCCGCGTCCGAGATCGGGGTGCCGGCATGACTGCCGTCCAGGTCGCCGAGCGGCCGCTGAGCGGATCCGACGCCGTCGCGACGGTGCGCGACCTGGCCCGCACGGAGGCGGGACGTTACGCGCGGCACCCGCTCTTCCTGATCGGGACCGTCGTGGCACTGGTGATGGCCGTGCCGGTCGTGCGGACACGCGACCCGGACCCATTGGCCCTGACCATCCTCCCGGCGTTCTTCGTAGGGGTGTTCGGCTTCGTGGTCGCGCATCGGCTGACCACGTCCCTCCAGCGGACCGCCGAGCTCGTCGGCAGCACGCCGTCGAGCCAACGGAGACGAACAACAGCCCTGTGCCTGGCCTGCCTGGTTCCCCTGATGGCCGGTGTGCTCATCACCGTCGAGTGCCTGGTCCTCACCGCGGTGGATCCTCCGGACGTGGTGCCCGCCGACGGCCCCATGGCGTGGTTCGGGGACTACTCCTGGCCCGTCGTCGTGTCCGCGTTGCTGGCGATGGGACCGGTGGCCTGCCTCGGCGGTCCGCTGCTCGGGGTGGCGGTGGCCAGGTGGGCACCGTTCCGCGGGTCCGCGCTGCTCGGGGTGGTGGTCCTCGTGGTGACCTGCAGCACCATGGCGAGCGGCCCGCAGTTCCCCTGGCGCGTGATGCCGCCGTGGGCGGCGCTGTCCGACGAACGGGTCGAGGGCGGTGTGATCCTCTCCTCGACGTTCCCGAGCGCGGTCTCACCCGTCTGGTACCTCGTCTACACCCTGCTGCTGTGCGCGCTTGCGGTCGTCGCGGCCCTTCTGCGCGACCCCCGCGGGCGACGCCCCCTGCTCTGGACGGGGGCTGTCCTCGGCGTCGCGACCGCGGGCGCTTTCGTGCTGGCCCTGACATGAGGGCGTCGGCGGGGCACCGTGCCGACCTCCTGGTGGCCTGGCCGACCGTCGCCTCCGCGGTGTCGGTGGCCCTGCTGACGACCGGTCTGGCCCTGCTGCTCAGCCCGATGCCCGTCCCCGTCCTGGTCGTGCACCTGGCGCAGCTGGCGCTCGCGGGCGGAGCGGCCTACCTGCTCGACGACGCGGCCGCGGCGCTCACGGGGGTGGCGCCGCGGCCTACGTGGCGGCGGCGGGCACCTCACCTGCTCATCGGGGGCATCGCCCTCACCGGATCATGGGTGACCGTGCTGCTCTGCGTGCACGGAGCCGGCTTGTCGACGGCGACGCTCAGCCTCGAGACCGGAACACTCATCGCGGTCGCGCTGGCTGCCGCGACGGTGCTCGTGCGGCTCGGCGAGGCAGAACCGGGGGCACTTGTCGCCCCCGGCGTCGTGCTGTCCGGCCTCGCCTCCCTGCTGGTGGGAGGGCTGCTCCATCGCGAGGTCTTCGCGAGCGGGACCGGCGCCGGCTCCACCGCCCGGACCGTGCTGACGACGATCTGGGGCGCCGCCGCCGGCACCGCGCTCGTCGTCCTCCTCATGGCGTGGCGCGAGCCGGCGCGAGGACGATCGAGCCCGACTACCTGACCCAGCCGCCCTGACCGTGCTGGTGGCCGTGGTGCTGGTGGCGGTGCCCCCACTGCCGGCCCGACCTCGCCAGAAGGATCCAGCCGAGGATGAGCAGCAGGAACAACGGCAGGTGCGTCAGCGCCACCAGCACACCGATCACGACGAGGACCGGCAGGAGCCACCCGGGACGACCGCGCCCCGGCGCGAGCAACGGTCGTGACGGCGGTGTCGGAACGGTGGCACGGGGGGCGGCCTGCGCCCGGGGCAGGTCCGCGAACAGCGGCGTCAACGCCGACATGGTCCGGGCCTCCCAGGCACGCTGGCTGCGCTCGTCGTACTCGTCCTTGGTCAGCCGGCCGGCGGCGTAGTGCTCGCCGAGGGCGGTGACGGCGGCCTCGCGGTCGTCGTCACCGATCCTCAGCTCGGGGCCGCTCATGACGGGTCGCTCTCGCTGTCGTCGGCGGCCTCGTCGGCGGCCTCGTCGGCGGCCTCGCCGGCGTCGTCGCCCTCGGCCAGCAGTCCGTAGAGCTTGCGGCGGGTGTCGGCCAGGATCTCGGCCGCCTCCGCCTGCTGCTGCTTGGTGCCGGACACGACGACCTGCCAGACGGCACCCATGACCTGGCCGATGACCGGCTTGAGGTCACCGGGGCGGTCCTCGGTCTCCTGCGGGGTGTCGAACGCCTGCCAGGTGCGGGCGAGCTCGTCGGGGTGGTCCTCGACGTAGCTGCGGCCGTCGGCGGTGAGCTGGAGCAGCCGGCGACCCTCCCCCTCCACGCCCTCGACGAGCGCCTCGTCCTCGAGCTGCTGGACGGTCGGGTAGACCGAGCCGGGGCTCGGCTTCCACGCACCGCCGCTGCGCTCGGCGATCTGCTGAATGATCTGGTAGCCGTTCATCGGCTCCACGGCGAGCACGTCGAGGATCGCCGCTCGGACGTCCCCCCGGCGCACCTTGGGACCTCGGTGGCCCATCGGGCCGCGGGGCCCGAACTCGCCGGGACCTCCCGACCGGGCCAGGTTGATCAGGCCCTCGACCCACGGCGGCGGGCCGCCGCCCCACGATCCGCCTCGGTGGCCGCGGCGCGGTCCTCCCCAGGGCTGGTCCCACGGACTGTTGTGACTCATGGTGGTTCTCCCTCCACACAGTCGGTGAACATCACGACTGTTCTCGATACATTCACGATATATCGCGAACGGTCGCCGTTCAAGAACTTTCTCGGCCCGATCTTCCGGGCGGGCGCGCCCACCCGGTCCGGGCCCGACCCGCCACTACCGTTCTCGGGTGCCATCCCACGACCGTTACGGCTCCGACGTCCTGAACACCGACTGGCGCGCGCCCCGTCGCGGCCGCGCCGTCGAGATCTCCGCCGACAAGGGGCTGGTGGTCGAGGAGGTCACCACCGACTGGTGCGGCGAGATCGTCGCCGTCGAGCGCGACCTCGGCAC
This sequence comes from Nocardioidaceae bacterium, assembly GCA_039915665.1. Classification (GTDB taxonomy): domain Bacteria; phylum Actinomycetota; class Actinomycetes; order Propionibacteriales; family Nocardioidaceae; genus Nocardioides_B. The sequence goes on along the minus strand of JBDSMW010000138.1, from coordinate 3,995 downwards.
GGTGACGCTGGAGGACCGCCGCGGCAAGCGCCGCACCTTCCCGATCGGCACCGGCTTCCTGCTGGAGGGCGTGCCGGTCATCCTGGTGCCACCGGCCCGCTCCGGACCCGCTGCCGCCACGCGTACGGCGTCCGGGTCGGTCGCCGTACCCGGCACCAAGGCGCGGGTCGCCCGGGCCAGCCGGATCTTCGTCGAGGGCCGTCACGACGCCGAGCTGGTCGAGAAGGTCTGGGGCGACGACCTGCGCGTCGAGGGGGTCGTCGTGGAGTACCTCGAAGGAGTCGACGACCTTGCGGAGCACCTGCGCGACTTCCGCCCCGGTCCCGAGCGACGCGTCGGCGTGCTCGTCGACCACCTGGTGGCCGGCTCCAAGGAGAGCCGCATCGCCCAGTCTGTCGCCACGAGCCCCGCGGGCAAGCACGTGCTGATCGTCGGGCACCCCTACGTCGACGTCTGGGCGGCGGTGAAGCCGCAGCGGTTCGGCCGCGAGGCCTGGCCGCAGGTGCCGCGCAACGTCGAGTGGAAGAAGGGCGTGTGCCAGCAGATGGGCTGGCCGCACCGCGACCAGGCCGACATCGCCCGGGCCTGGAAGCACATCCTCGGCGGCGTGCGGTCGTTCGCCGACCTCGAGCCGAGCCTGCTGGGCCGCGTCGAGGAGCTCATCGACTTCGTCACGACCCCGTGACCAGCCACCCGTTCGGGTCTGCCGCGCGCTGCTTACGGGTGGAACGATTGCGGCCATGAGCATGGGTTCCGACGTACCCCCGCCCCCGCCTCGGCCCTACGTGCCGGGGCCTCCGCCGATGCGTCCCGACGACGAGAGGCTCTGGGCCATCGGGGCGCACCTCGGCCCGCTGGTGCTCGGGATCATCGCGCCGCTCGTCGTCTGGCTGGTGTTCCGCGAGCGCAGCGCGTTCCTGGACCGGACCGGCAAGGAGGCGCTGAACATGCAGCTGTCGTACCTGATCTACTTCCTGGTTGCCGGGTTCAGCCTCATCCTGCTGATCGGCATCGTCCTGCTGCCGCTCGTCGGCGCCGCATGGCTGGTGCTGATGATCATCGCCACCGTCAAGGTCGCCGGCTCCGAGGACTACCGCTACCCGGCGATCATCCGCTTCCTCAAGTGATCAGGTCGCGGACCACGGCGTCGGCGAGCAGCCGTCCGCGCGTGGTCAGCACCACCCGGCCCTGAGCCAGGTCGGTGCCCTCGACGAGCCCCCGGTCCACCTGCTGCGGCAGGGCGGCGCGGCCGTCGTTGTCTAGCGCCTCGACCGGCAGGCCCTGGCGGAGCCGGGTCTCCAGCAGCACCCGCTCCACCTGACGCGTGCCGGCGTCCAGCGTCTCGCGTCCGTGGGCCGGGCTGAGTCCGTCGGCCACCCGGACGGCGTACGGCGCCGGGTGCTTGACGTTCCACCACCGGACGCCGCCGACGTGCGAGTGCGCCCCGGGACCCACGCCCCACCAGTCCCCGTCGGTCCAGTAGCCCAGGTTGTGCCGGCACGGCGTGCCCCAGTTGGACACCTCGTACCACCGCAGCCCGGCGCTCGCGAAGGCCTCGTCGGCGAGGAGGTACTTGTCGGCCAGGTCGTCGTCTTCGGTCATCGGCACCTCGCCGCGACGGATCTGTCGGGCCAGGGCGGTGCCGTCCTCGACGATCAGGGCGTAGGCCGAGACGTGGTCGGGCACGCAGGCCAGCGACGCGTCGACCGAGGAGCGCCAGTCGACCAACGACTCCCCCGGCGTGCCGTAGATCAGGTCGAGGCTGACCTGCTCGAAGCCCGCCTCCCGGGCCCAGCGCACGACCTCCGGCACTCGGCGCGGGTCGTGCGTGCGGTCGAGCACCTTCAGGACGTGGGTCACCGACGACTGCATGCCGAAGGACAGCCGGTTGATGCCGCCCTCCCGCAGCCGGGCGAGGTCGGCGGCGTCGACGCTGTCCGGGTTGGACTCGGTGGTGACCTCGGCCCCCTCGGCCAGCCCGAACTCGTCCCGGATCGCACCGACGATGCGGGTCAGGTCCCCCGGCGGCAGCAGCGTCGGCGTGCCCCCACCGAAGAACACGGTGTCGACCGGCAGGTCCACGTCACCGAGCACCGTGCGCGCGAAGCGGACCTCGGCGATCGCCGCGTCGGCGTACGACGTCCGCGAGGCACCGGGCACCTCGACGTCCCGGCCGAGGTCGAGCGAGGTGTAGGTGTTGAAGTCGCAGTAGCCGCAGCGCACCGTGCAGAACGGCACGTGCACGTAGAACCCGAACGGTCGTGTCCCGAGACCCGCCCGGGCCGACGCCGGAAGTGACCCGTCCGCGGGCGCGGGATCACCTTCGGGGAGCGCGGACGGCATACCGCCCAGCCTAGGCGCGTCGTCCGGTTGAGGGGGCGCCGGACCGCGCGCTCAACCGGACGACCTGAGGCTGTGGACGGCCGCGAGCACGGTTCCGGCGCGGTCGAGCACGATTTGCTGATGGACGACCACCTCTGGCGGCTGTTGGCCGCACGGCAGAGCGGGCTGGTGACGCGCGAGCAGCTGCACCTTTTGGGCGTGGACCGGCACCGGGTCCGGAACCAGCTGCGTGCCGAGCGGTGGCGCGAGGTGAGCCCGACGGTGCTCGGCACGACCACGGGCGCTCTGACCTTCGAGCAGCGGCTCTGGGCGGGGGTGCTGCACGCCGGTCCGCCCGCTGCGGTCGGCGGGCTGACTGCTGCGGGCGTGCACGGGCTGCGGAACTGGCCGCGCGACGAGGTCACCGTGGTCGTGCCCAAGTCCGACACGCTCCCGTCGTTGTCCGGGGTTCACTTCGTGGAGACCCGTCGCGACATCGCGGTCATGACGGCTTCCCTTCCGGGCGCGCCGTGCCTGGCGCTGGAGCCGGCGCTGCTGCTGTTCGCGGCCTACACCCGCTCGGAACGGACGGCGGCGGGAGTGCTGGCCGCGGCCGTCCAGCAACAGCTGACCACTCCCGCAGCCCTTGACGCGTGGTTGCCCCGGATGCGGCCGCTGAGGAGGTCGAGGATGTTCGCAGCGCTGCTGGTCGACCTGACCGGTGGCGCGCAGTCGGTCGCCGAGCTCGACGTCGGAAAGCTGTGCCGACGAGGTGGCCTCGTGGCGCCGAACCGTCAGGTCCTCCGCCGCGACCGTCAGGGGCGTCGCCGCTACACCGACTGCGAGTGGACCCTGGCCCACGGCCGGACGGTGGTGCTCGAGGTCGACGGCGGCCTGCACATGGAGGCGCACACCTGGTGGCACGACATGGCCCGCGAGCGCGAGCTCGTCATCGCCGGGAAGATCGTGGTGCGTTGCTCGACCCAGGAGCTCCGGCACGACCCGTCGCGCATCGTCCGCGACCTGATCGACCTCGGTGTCCCTCACGATCGTCCGGTCGAGCGAGGCGCCTAGCGCACGCTCAACCGGACGACCCGGGGGAGTTCAGCTGTAGAGGCCGTTGATCTCCGACTTGTAGTTGTCCTCGACGACCTTGCGCTTCACCTTGAGCGACGGGGTGAGCTCACCGGACTCGACGGTCAGGTCGTGGTCGAGCAGGATCCACTTCTTGATCGTCTCCCACCGGTTCAGTCGGCCGTTCAGCGTCGCGACGTACGCACCGACCATGTCCTGCACGGGTTGCGAGGCGACGACGTCGGCGTAGCTCTTGCCGGCCATCCCGTTCTCGGCGGCCCAGCCCTCCATGGCGTCCGGGTCGAGGGTGATCAGCGCGATCACGAAGTTGCGCTCGGCGCCGTGCACCAGGAACTGGCTGGCGTAGGGACAGATCGCCTTGAACTGCGACTCGATGGCCGAGGGGGCGATGTACTTGCCGCCGGAGGTCTTGAACAGGTCCTTCTTGCGGTCGGTGATGCGCAGGAACCCCTGGGCGTCGACCTCGCCGATGTCACCGGTGTGCAGCCAGCCGTCGTCGGTGAGCGTCTCGGCGGTCTGCTCCGGGAGGTTGTGGTAGCCCTCCATGACGCCCGGGCCCTTGATCAGGATCTCGCCGT
>JBDSMW010000132.1:0-5205 GCA_039915665.1 Nocardioidaceae bacterium | reverse complement strand
AGGAGGCCAGGATGAAGTCGGACTTGGCCACCGGGACCAGTTCCGGACGGCCGCCGCCCAGGCCGGCGCCGAACAGTCCCCCGGTGCCCAGGCCGAACAGCGACTGGCTCATCTGGTAGCCCTCGGCCTGCAGGTAGTCGAAGACGTGCAGCCAGACGGTGACCCGCTCCCGGACGGTGCCGAAGAGCTCATAGGACACGAAGCAGCCGCCGGCGAACAGCAGAACGCCGATGATCACCCAGCTGACCCGCTCGGTGGCGGCGTAGAGCAGCACCACGAACAGCCCGAAGAACATCAGCGAGGTGCCCAGGTCGTGGTTGCGCACCAGCACCCCGATGCTGATCAGCCAGGCCACCAGCACCGGGCCGAGGTCGCGGCCGCGCGGCAGGTCGATGCCCAGCAGCCGGCGCCCCGCCAGGGACAGCACGTCACGCTTGTCGACCAGGTAGGACGCGGCGAAGATCGTCAGGGCGATCTTGGAGATCTCACCGGGCTGGATCGAGAAGCCGGCCACCCGGATCCAGATCCGGGCGCCGTTCACCTCGCTGTACTGGGCGGGCAGCACTGCCGGCAACATCAGCAGGAACAACCCGACCAGGGCAAGGGTGTAGGCATAGCGCGCCAGCACCCGGTGATCGCGGATGCCCAGCAGCACCGCCAGGAAGACGGCCAGGCCGATGAAGGCCCAGACCACCTGGCTGGCGGCGGCCACCCCGGTGTAGGTGACGCCGTTCTCGGCGGCCTGTTGGGCCAGGCCCAGGTCCAGTCGGTGGATCATCACCAGCCCGAGGCCGACCAGCAGGATGGCGCGGGTGCGGAAGTCGGCGTCGTCGTTGTCGTCGACCTTGGCGATGATGCCCTTGATCGACTCGGCCTCGATGCGGGCCTGGGCGGGGTCGTAGACGCCGCAGGGCAGGTCGCAGTGGGCGTGGACTTCGAGGGTCGGAGCGAGGATGCGCGCGAACATGCGGGTCCTTTCGTCAGGTGGGTGGAGGCCACCTGCGACACTACTCCGGGCTCCGGGGAGGGCTCCGGGTGGGCCGCAGGGCGGCTCGGGAGAGAGGTGAGTACCCATGCTCCTGGCCCGCATGCGTCCGACCTGGGGCCTCGCCGTGGTCCGCGGCCGGTCCATGCAGCCCACCCTGTACGACGGTGACGTGCTGCTCGTGCGGCACGGTGCGACACCTCGGCCGGGCACCCTCGTCGTCGTACGCCTGCCGGACGGGGTGGTCGCGGTGAAGCGAGCCACCCTTCGGCGCGACGGCGGCTGGTGGGTGGAGCGTGACAACCCCGCGCAGGGCGTGGACTCGTGGCAGGTCGGCGCGATTCCCGAGGCCGACGTCGTCGCTGTGGTCCGGGCCCGGGTCCGGCCGCTGCTGAGACGCCGCCGGACGGCCACGGCGAGACCCCGTTAGCATCGGCAGCGATGTCACAGACTCCCGCTGCTCCTCGCCCCTCCGGGACCGTATCCCCGGCCAGGCCGTTCGCCGGTGACCCCGTCTTCGACCTGCACCTCGGCGGGAAGATGGAGATCGCCTCGACGGTCGCGCTCGACGGTCGCGACGACCTGTCGATGGCCTACACGCCCGGTGTGGCGCGGGTGTGCGAGGCGATCGCGGCGGACCCGCGGCTGGTGGACGACTTCACCTGGGTCTCCAACACGGTCGCCGTGGTCACCGACGGCTCGGCGGTGCTCGGCCTCGGGGACATCGGTCCCAAGGCCGCGATGCCGGTGATGGAGGGCAAGGCCGTCCTGTTCAAGCAGTTCGGCGGCGTGGACGCCGTGCCGATCTGCCTGGACACCAAGGACACCGACGAGATCGTCGCGACCGTCGCCCGGCTCGCGCCGAGCTTCGGCGGTATCAACCTCGAGGACATCTCGGCCCCGCGCTGCTTCGAGATCGAGCAGCGGCTCAAGGCGATGCTCGACATTCCGGTCTTCCACGACGACCAGCACGGCACGGCCGTGGTCGCGCTCGCCGCGCTCGAGAGCGCCTTGCGGCTGACCGCTCGCCGCGTCGACGAGCCCCGCGTGGTGATCTCCGGGGCCGGGGCGGCCGGCGTTGCGGTGGCGCGGATCCTGCTCGCCGCCGGGGTCACCGATCTCGCGGTGATCGACCGCCGGGGCGTGCTGCACTCGGGCCGCGGCGACCTGACCCCCGTCAAGCGGTCGCTGGCCGAGGACACCGCCGACCGGACCGGTCGCACCGGTCAGCTCGCCGACGTGCTCGACGGGGCCGACGTCTACATCGGGGTCTCCGGCGGGTCCGTGCCCGAGGAGGTGGTGGCCCGGATGGCTCCCGAGGCGATCATCTTCGGGCTGGCCAACCCCACCCCCGAGGTGCACCCGGACATCGCGCACCGGCACGCCCGCGTCGTGGCGACCGGCCGCTCGGACTACCCCAACCAGATCAACAACGTGCTGGCCTTCCCCGGCATCTTCCGCGGCGCGTTCGACGTCCGCGCCACCGCGATCACCGAGGGCATGAAGCTCGCCGCGGCGAACGCCCTGGCCGCACTCGTCGGGGACGACCTCGAGGAGGACTACATCGTGCCCTCGCCGTTCGACCCGCGCGTCGGCCCTGCGGTGTCGGCGGCCGTCGCCGCCGCGGCCCGGGCCGACGGGGTCGCACGACGCTGAGACACGGTCGCTAAGGTCGAGGCATGTTCGCCGTCTACGCAGAGACCTTCTCCTCCGACGACCCGCTGTCCGCGCTGACAGTGGGGGAGCGGCCAGACCCGGTCGCCGAGGCGGGGTGGACGACCATCGACGTCAAGGCCGCCGCCCTCAACCACCACGACCTCTGGTCGCTGCGCGGCGTGGGCCTCAAGGAGGCAGCGCTGCCGATGATCCTCGGCTGCGACGCCGCCGGCCTCGACGAGGACGGCAACGAGGTCGTCGTGCACGCGGTCGTCAGCGACCCGTCCTGGACCGGCGACGAGACGTTCGACCCGAAGCGGTCGCTGCTCAGCGAGCGCTACCAGGGCACCTTCGCCGACAAGGTCGTCGTGCCGCGGCGCAACGTGGTGCCGAAGCCGGCCTCGCTGAGCTTCGAGGAGGCCGCCTGCCTCCCGACGGCGTGGCTGACCGCCTACCGGATGCTCTACACGCAGGGCGGGCTCAAGCCCGGCGACAGCGTGCTGGTGCAGGGCGCGGGCGGAGGCGTCGCCACGGCGCTCATCGCGCTCGGTCGCGCCGGCGGCCTGCGGGTCTTCGCCACCAGTCGCGACGAGGCCAAGCGGGCACGGGCCCTCGACCTCGGTGCCCACGAGGTGTTCGAGAGCAACGCCCGGCTGCCGCAGCGCGTCGACGCGGTCATGGAGACCGTCGGCAAGGCCACCTGGTCGCACAGCATCAAGTCGCTGCGGCCCGGCGGCACCCTGGTCGTCTCGGGCACTACGTCCGGGCCGGACGTCGAGAACGCCGAGCTGACCCGAGTGTTCTTCCTGCAGCTGCGGGTGATCGGCTCGACGATGGGCACGCGGACCGAGCTCGAGGCGCTGACCGACCTGCTCGACGTGAGCGGCGTGCGCCCGATCATCGACCGGGTGCTGCCCATGGAGAAGGCGGCCGAAGGGTTCGCCGCGATGCATTCCGGCGACGTGTTCGGCAAGATCGTCTTCACCCGCTGACCCACGGGGACCGATGAGTTCCGGGGCCGGACCTGGTCGGAACAGGCATAACCCTCACGACTGAGACCACCCCGGGGACAGGCGCCGCCCCGACGCAGGACGCCGACTACGCCGTCCTGCGCCTCCCCGCCCATGTTCCGACAACGGTGACAGAAAGTGACCCAGGGGTCACTGACAACGGTCCGATGTCGGAGACGGCGGCGTCAGAGAACGTGGCGTAGGTAGCGCATCGGGGCGTCCAGGTAACGCTTCCAGTGCGCGACCAGCTCCAGGTCGTCGTACTCCGCCTCCCGCAGGCCCCACGGCCCGACCTCGAGGATGTTCGCGCCGGGCAGCCCGGCGAGCAGCGGTGAGTGGGTCGCGCAGAGCACCTGGGCCCTGGCGGCCGCGAGGTCGTGCAGGACGCCGACCAGGGCGATCTGGGCCGAGAAGGACAGCGCGGCCTCGGGCTCGTCGAGGCAGTCGAGGCCGGGGGAGTCGAAGCGGGTGCTCAGCAAGGCCAGGAAGGACTCGCCGTGGCTCATCTCGTGGAACGGGGGGTCTCGGCCGGGGGAGCGCTCCAGCCGGATCCACTGGTGCAGCGGCGACTCCGACTCGTGGGTGGCGTGCCGACCGAAGCGGGTGCCACCTCGGGCGACAGTCCGAACGCCATCGCGACCGCCTCGACGATCGTGGACTTGCCGCTGCCGTTCTCCCCGACCAGCAGGGTCACACCGGCGGGCAGCTCGAGGCCCTCGTCCAGCAGGGTGCCGACGGCCGGGATGCTGGCCGGCCACTCCTCGTGCGTGTCCGGGCCGTGGCCGTTGGGCACGGCGCGCTGCACGATCCGGCGGTCCCCCGGCGCCACGGCGGGCCTACTCGTCGTCGGGGTCGTCGAGGCGAGCCAGCCAGGTGGCCAGCCGCTCGACGGGGATCTCGAACTCCGGGTAGGTGTCCACGAACTCCTGGAGGCGCAAGGCCACCCAGGCCAGGGTGACCTCCTCGTCGCCGCGGCGCTTCTCGAGCTCCTCGAGCCCGCGATCGGTGAAGTACATCCCTAGCTGAACGCCTGCGCCATCAGGGCCTTCTGCTCCTCGATGTGCCGGCTGTGCTGGCCTACCGACGGGGACGACGACTCCGGACGGGACACCCGGTAGAACGGGATGCCGCCGAGCTCCGGGGTGAGGTTCAGCGCCATGTGCGGCCACGGACCCATGTTGGCGGGCTCGTCCTGCACCCAGCGCAGCTCCTTGAGGTTCGGGTACCTCGCGAGCTCGGCCTTGAGCTCCTCGACCGGACGCGGATAGAGCTGCTCGACGCGGACGATCGCCGTGCTCGGGGTGTCGCCTTCCTGCTTCTTGCGCTCGACCATCAGGTCCCAGGTGATCCGGCCGCTGCAGAGGAGCACCTTCTCCACCGACTGCGGGTCGACCTGCGCGTCACCGATCACCGGGCGGAAGGTGCCTTCGGTGAAGTCGGCCGGCTGGGAGGCGGCCTCCTTGCGCTTGAGCATCGACTTGGGCGTGAACACGATCAGCGGACGGTGCTGCTCGCCGAGCGAGTGCTTGCGCAGCAGGTGGAAGTAGCTGGCCG
>JBDSMW010000161.1:0-11763 GCA_039915665.1 Nocardioidaceae bacterium | reverse complement strand
AACGGGTAGAGCCACGGGTGCCGCTCGGTGAGCCGGGGGTGGCGCCAGCACCCGAGCCGGTGGCGCGAACGCCTCGTCCGTCAGCTGTGCCGTCAGGCCAGGACCCCCGTCCGTCGTTCCCTGCCTGCACGCCAGTCCTCGGCGCCGATTTTCGCCTGTGCGACGCGTCTGGCAGAATGACCGGCTGAGTCCTGCGTGCCCGGACCCTCTCATCCGGCCACGTGCGACACCGCGCAGCGCGCTCGACCTGGCCCCACCAGGCCCGAGACGCTCACCCATTCACGGACATCCAAGGAGACACCACACTCGTGGCCGTCAAGATTCGCCTGAAGCGTATGGGCAAGATCCGTACGCCGTACTACCGCGTCGTCGTTGTCGACTCCCGCAAGAAGCGCGACGGCAAGGTCATCGAGCAGATCGGGAAGTACCACCCGAAGGAGGAGCCCTCGCTGATCGAGGTCACCTCCGACCGGGCGCAGTACTGGCTCGGCGTCGGCGCCCAGCCGTCCGAGGCCGTCGAGGCGCTGCTCAAGATCACCGGTGACTGGCAGACGTTCAAGGGTCTGCCGGGCACCGAGGGCACCCTCAAGGTCAAGGAGCCCAAGCGCGACAAGGCCGAGATCTTCAACGAGGCGCTCAAGGAGGCCGGCAGCGACAAGCAGGCCGAGGCCACCACCAAGAAGAGCGCCGCGAAGAAGGCCGACAAGGCTGAGGACAAGCCCGCGGAGAAGGCCGACGACAGGCCGGCCGAGACCAAGGCCGAGGACAAGCCCGCCGAGGACGCCGCTCCCACCGAGGAGAAGGCTGCCGACCAGACGCCCGCCGAGGCCGACAAGCCTGCTGCGGACGCCGACAAGCCGGCCGAGGCCTGACCGCCGTGCTCGCCGAGGCGCTCGAGCACCTGGTGCGCGGCATCGTCCGTCACCCGGACGACGTGACCGTCGACGACAAGCAGCTCCGTCGCGGCTCGGTTCTCGAGGTGCGCGTGCACCCCGAGGACCTGGGCAAGGTCATTGGCCGCGGCGGCCGCACGGCCACTGCGCTGCGCACCGTGATCGGTGCGATCGCCGGCAAGGGCGGCGCCCGCGTCGACTTCGTCGACGTCGACCGACGCTGAGGCAGCACGCACGAGCGCGAGACACGCACACGAGGCGGGTGGCCGACAGGCCCCCGCCTCGTCTGCATCCCCGGACCGGCAGGATAAGCACATGAGCAGCACCAGCGAGGGCAAGGGCGCCGCACCAGAAGTCGTCGTCGGCCGGATCGGCAAGGCGCACGGCATCAAGGGCGAGGTCTCGGTCGAGCCCCGCACCGACGAGCCCGAGCGCCGCTTCGCCGACGGCGCCGTCCTGGTCACCCGCACCCCCCGCGGTGCTGAGCCGCACGCCACCGACCGGCCGGCGACGCTGTCCGTGCTCCGCACCCGGTGGCACCTGTCCCGGCTGCTCGTCACGTTCGAGGGCGTCGCGGACCGCACCGCCGCCGAGAAGCTCCGGGGGCTGTCCCTCGTGCTCGACCTCGACCCCGACGAGGTGCCCGAGGACCCCGAGGAGTTCTACGACCACCAGCTCGTCGGCCTCGCGGTGTCCACCACCGACGGCGACGCCGTCGGCGAGGTGACCGACGTGATCCACGGCGCCAGCCAGGACCTGTTGGCGATCCGCACCTCCGACGGCAGCGAGGTGCTGGTGCCGTTCGTGTCCGCCCTGGTCCCGGTCGTCGACGTGCCCGGGCGACGGGTCGAGATCGCCGACCGGCCCGGACTGCTCGCGCCGCTGCCCGACGAGGACTGAGCCCGGTGCGCATCGACGTCGTCTCGATCTTCCCGGAGTACCTCGCGCCGCTGCGTCTGTCGCTGGCCGGCAAGGCGCAGGACGCCGGGCTGCTCGACGTGCACGTCCACGACCTGCGGGACTGGACGCACGACCGGCACCGCACCGTCGACGACAAGCCCTACGGCGGCGGCGCCGGGATGGTCATGCGACCGGAGCCCTGGGGCGAGGCGCTCGACGCGCTGGCCACCGAGGGATCGGTGCTCGTGGTGCCGACGCCGAGCGGCGAGCCGTTCGGCCAGGCCATGGCGGCCGAGCTCGCCAGGGCCGACCACCTGGTGTTCGCCTGCGGACGCTACGAGGGAATCGACCAGCGGGTCCTCGAGGACGCCGGCACCCGGATGACGGTGCGCGAGGTGTCGCTGGGTGACTACGTGCTCAACGGCGGCGAGGTCGCGGCCCTGGTCGTCACCGAGGCCGTCGCCCGGCTGCTGCCCGGCTTCATGGGCAACCCCGCGTCGCTGACCGAGGAGTCGCACGGCGAGTCCGGGCTGCTGGAGTACCCCGTCTACACCAAGCCCGCCGCCTGGCGCGGCCACGAGGTCCCGCCGATCCTGCTCTCCGGCGACCACGCCCGGATCGCGGCGTGGCGCCACGACCAGTCGGTACGACGCACCGCCGCCCGTCGCCCCGACCTGCTGCACCCCAGCCGGACGCTCGACGTCGCCGGTGACGAGGTGGCCGTACGCACCGCCACCCCTGGTGACGCCGGTGAGCTGCTCACGCTGCAGCTGGCGTGCTGGGTCGCCGAGGCGTTCGCCAACGAGACGCTCGACATCCCGCCGCTGCGGGAGGACGTCGACGACGTGCGCGCCTGGCTCACGTCGTGGACCACGTTCGTCGTACACGCGGGGGAGCGGCTGGTCGGCGCCGTCCGGGGACGCCTCGACGGCGACACCTGGGAGATCGGTCGGCTGATGGTCGCGCCCGACCTGCGGGGCCGGGGCCTGGGCCGGTGGCTGCTCGCGCACGCGGAGGCCGCCGCCCCGCCGGAGGCCGAGCGGCTCTCGCTGTTCACCGGCGCGCAGAGCGTCGCCAACCTGCGGATGTACCGGAAAGCGGGCTACCGGCCGGTGAGGGCCCAGCCGGACGAGCCGGGTGTCGTGCACCTCGGCAAACGCCCGCGTCGCTGATTTCTCAGGACCAGGTCGGCTGTGGCAGAATTGTAGGTCGATCCGTTGCGTCCCGGTCACTCGTCCCGCACAGGGGCCAAGGCCGGCGGGCCACCTGCCACAGGGGGCGTTCCGCGCGACGCAGCCGGCGGATCACCTGAGAAGACCGAACCCCGTTCCGCGGGTGACCTGTGGCGCCCACGAGGAGATCCCCATGACCAACGTCATCGACACCATCGCCGCCGCGACCAAGCGCGACGACCTGCCTGCCTTCCGCCCCGGCGACACCCTCAAGGTGGACGTCAAGGTCGTCGAGGGCAACCGCTCCCGCGTCCAGGTGTTCCAGGGCATCTGCATCCGGATCCAGGGCTCCGGCGTCGGCCGCACCTTCACGGTCCGCAAGGTCTCCTTCGGGGTTGGCGTCGAGCGCACCTTCCCGCTGCACACCCCGATCATCGACAAGATCGAGGTGCTGACCCGCGGTGACGTCCGTCGCGCCAAGCTGTACTACCTCCGCAACCTGCGCGGCAAGAAGGCCAAGATCAAGGAGAAGCGCGAGTCGGTCCCGACCCGCTGATCGCCTTCCCGTCCTGTTCGGTCGACCTCGTTAGGCTCTCCGAGTGACCCAGACGCCCGAGCAGGACGGTGCGACCGCGGCGACCGCGGACCCCGACGGCCCGGTCGTCGGGGATGAGCAGGACCCGCCGCAGCCGGCCTCCCGGCGCGGTCAGCGGCGTCAGCAGCTGCCGATCTGGCAGGAGATGGCGCTGCTGCTCGGCATCGCCCTCGTGCTGGCGATCGTCATCAAGGCGTTCTTCATGCAGGCGTTCTACATCCCGTCCGCCTCGATGAACGACACCCTGGTGAAGAACGACCGGATCCTGGTGCAGAAGGTGTCCTACTGGGGCGGTGGCTCACCGCACCGCGGCGACATCGTGGTGTTCTCCGACCCCAACGGCTGGCTCGACCCGGTCGAGACGCAGGCGCCGAAGAGCCCTGTCGCGCGGGGGCTCGAGCTCTTCGGGCTCTACCCGACCGGTGGGCACCTCGTGAAGCGGGTCATCGGCGTCGGCGGCGACGAGGTGAAGTGCTGCGACCCGCAGGGCCGGATCACGGTCAACGGCGTGCCGCTCAACGAGAAGTCCTACCTCGCCAGCGGCGAGAAGCCGTCGATGATCAACTTCGACGTCAAGGTCGAGCCCGGCTACCTCTGGGTTCAGGGCGACAACCGGTCCAACTCCGCCGACTCCCGGGTGCACCTCGGTGACCCCGGCGGTGGCCAGGTGCCGGTCGACGACGTCGTCGGCAAGGTCTTCGCGGTGGTCTGGCCCTTCGGCCACGCCAAGGCGCTGCACACGCCCGCGACCTTCGACTCCGTCCGCTAGCCCGTCGCGATGAGCGTCCTGCCCCGAGGTCTCACCGTCCGCAAGGACGCCGGTCTCTACGGCTACGAGCGGGCGCTGCGCCGCGTCGGGCTCGACCCCGTCGCCGGTGTCGACGAGGCCGGCCGGGGCGCCTGCGCCGGTCCGCTGGTCGCCGCCGCGGTGATCCTCCCCGAGGGGCAGCGCGGCCAGGTGCCCGGGCTGGCGGACTCCAAGCTGCTCACGGCCAGGGCACGCGAACGGGCGTACGTCGAGGTGCAGCGTCGCGCCCTCGCCTGGTCGGTGGTCGTCGTGGAGCACGACGAGTGCGACCGGCTCGGCATGCACGTCGCCAACGTGGAGGCGTTGCGCAGGTCGTTGGCCCGGCTCGATGTGCGCCCGTCGTACGTGCTGACCGACGGGTTCCCTGTGGACGGACTGGAGGTGCCGGGGCTGGCGATGTGGAAGGGCGACCGGGTCGCTGCGTGCATCGCGGCCGCCTCGGTGATAGCCAAGGTCACGCGGGACCGGATCATGACCCGGCTGCACCAGGACTACCCGGCCTACGACTTCGAGACGCACAAGGGCTACATCACCCCGACGCACACCGCCGCGCTCGAGGAGCACGGGCCGTGCCCGATCCATCGGCGCCGGTTCGTCAACGTGCGCCGCGCGGAGGGACTCCTCGACCTGCCTGCCGGTGAGCCGGTCCCGGGTTACGGCGTCGAGGTCGGCGACAATGGACGGATGCACGCGGACCAGGTGGAGGTAGGACGATGAGCGCCGAGGATCTCGAGAAGTACGAGACCGAGATGGAGCTCCACCTCTACCGCGAGTACCGCGACGTGGTGGCGATCTTCAAGTACGTCGTGGAGACCGACCGGCGGTTCTACCTGTGCAACCAGGTGGACGTGAAGGCCCGCACCGAGGCCGGTGACGTGTTCTTCGAGGTCTCGATGACCGACGCGTGGGTCTGGGACATGTACCGCCCCGCCCGGTTCGCGAAGAACGTCAAGGTGCTCACCTTCAAGGACGTCAACGTCGAGGAGCTCGCGCCGAGCGATCTCGAGCAGCCCCTTCCCTGAGTCGACCGGATTCTTTACTCTTTGGTCGGGCACCGTGGCGTCATGCGCGGCACCCGGCGCCGTCTCCTCTGTGAGACGCAGCGCCTCGTCGGGCGGTGGGGGTGGCACTGGGAGGGGCCACTCGCACCGCCCGCCGGTGCGTCCGGGCCAGTTTCTGTCCACAGGTGAGCGCCCGGCCCGGTCGTCCCCAGGCCGGTGAACCCGGCCCCCGGCGGCACCTTTGCCGCGGCACGCTCCTCTCATGACCACCTCCTCCACCGGCAGCCGGCCCTCCGACCGCAGCCGCTCCCTCGGCGCCTACGGAGAGGCGTACGCCGCCCGCCACCTCGTGGAGAGGGGCATGGTCGTCCTGGACAGCAACTGGCGTTGCGAGGCCGGTGAGATCGACCTGGTGCTCCGCGACGGTCGGGTGCTGGTGGTCTGCGAGGTGAAGACCCGCTCCTCCCTTGCCTACGGTTCGCCCCTCGAGGCGGTCACCGAGCAGAAGGCCGCGCGCCTGCGACGGCTAGCGGCCCGGTGGCTGGAGGAGCACGCGGTCCGGCCGGACGAGGTGCGCATCGACCTCGTCGGCGTCCTGGTGCCGCGGAGTGGTGGTCCACGGCTCGAGCACGTCCGTGGGATCGGCTGATGGGGTTCGCCACGGCGCGGGCGGTCTCGCTCTCCGGTGCGACCGGGCACCTGATCGACGTACAGGTGGACCTCGCGCACGGCGTCGTGGCCACCGCGCTCGTCGGGCGGCCGGACGCGTCCATCACCGAGGCGCGCGACCGTTGCCGGGCAGCGGTGGTCAATAGCAAGTTCGACTGGCCCTCTACCCGACGGGTCACGATCCTGCTGTCGCCCGCCGACCTGCCCAAGAGCGGGCCGCACTTCGACCTCAGCATCGCCGTGGCGGTGCTCGCCGCCTCCGGCAAGGTGCCGCACCAGGCCCTGGAGAAGGTGGTCTTCGCCGGCGAGCTGACGCTGGACGGGCGGCTGCGGTGCGTGCCGGGCGTGCTACCGATGACGATGGCGGCCAAGACCCGGGGCATCACCTGCATGGTGGTGCCCGAGCCGCAGGCCGAGGAGGCCGCGCTGGTGCCTGGCATGGCGGTCATCGGGGCCCGGTCCCTGCGCCAGGTCGTCGCGCACCTGCGCGGCGACGAGATCCCGGAGGACCCGCCCGTCGAGCCGCTGGTCAGCGCCTCCCTGTTGTCCTGGCGGGGCGACCAGCGCATCGAGGACCTCGACATGGCCGACGTCACCGGAATGGCGGACGCGCGGTTCGCGCTCGAGGTCGCGGCCGCTGGCGGTCACCACCTGATGCTCAGCGGCCCGAAGGGCGCCGGGAAGACCACGCTGGCCGAGCGGATGCCGGGCCTCCTGCCCGACCTGAGCGTGGAGGAGTCGCTGGAGCTCACCGCGATCTACTCCCTGACCGGCGGGCTGCCGCCGGGCCAGACGATGCTCTCGCGCCCCCCGTTCCGGGCTCCGCACCACTCCGCCTCACGCACCAGCCTCGTCGGTGGGGGCAGCGGACGGATCCGGCCCGGGGAGCTCAGCCGGGCGCACACAGGCACACTGTTCCTCGACGAGTTCCCGCTGTTCAGCTCCGACCTGATCGAGGCGCTGAGGCAGCCGCTCGAGAACGGCGAGGTCACCATCAACCGGGGCGACGACTCGGCCACGTTCCCGGCGCACACGATGGTCGTGCTGGCCTGCAACCCGTGCCCCTGCGGTGAGTACGCTCCCCGTCCACGCGACAGCCGCTGCACCTGCACCGAGCTGCGTCGCCGGGACTACCGAAAGAAGCTCAGCGGCCCGGTCGTGGACCGCATCGACATCGTCCGGCACGTCGAGCCGGTCCGCCCGCACGAGGCCCGCGACCCGCTGTCGCGGCCGGAGCCGACCGCTCCGATCCGCGAGCGGGTGACTGCGGCCCGCGAGCGGCAGGCCCGGCGCTACGACGGCACCGACTGGCGGCTGAACTCCGACGTGCCCGGTCCGAGGCTGCTCACGCACTTCCCCCTCACCGACGCCGGCAACCGGCTGCTCGAGGACCGGTTGTACGGCGGCGACCTGACCGGCCGGGGTGGCACCCGTGTGCACCGGCTCGCCTGGACCGTCGCGGATCTCCGCGGGATCGAGCGGCCCGGGGTCGACGAGGTGGACGTAGCGCTGCGGCTGCGACGCGGGGACGCGCTGCTGGTCGAGTCCCTGCGTCGCGGGGTGGCGTGATGAGCGACGCCGACCGGATCGCCAGGGTGGCGCTGAGTCGTCTCGGCGAGCCGGGGGATCCTCGGCTGACGGCCCTGGTCGCCGAGCTGGGTGCCGGGCAGGTGTGCGACTACCTCCGCGAGGAGCGGGACGCCAGTGGGGTGGGCACGGACGTCGCGGCCCGGCTGGCCGGTCTCGACGCGGCCGGCGACCTCGAACGCGCGGCCCGCGACGGCATCCGGTTCGTGGTGCCGGGCGACCCGGAGTGGCCGCCCCGCCTGATCGACCTCGATCGCTGCGCGCCGTTGAACGGCCGCGGCGGAGCCCCGCTCGGGCTGTGGCTGCGCGGCCCCGGCCGGCTCGACGAGGTGGTCGAGCGGTCGGTGGCGGTCGTGGGGTCCCGCTCGGCCACCACCTACGGGGTCTCGGTGGCCGGCGAGCTCGCGGCCGAGGTCGGAAGCGCCGGATTCTCCGTGGTGTCGGGGGCGGCGTTCGGCATCGACCAGTCCGCCCACCGGGGCGCGCTCGCTGCCAGGACGCCGACCGTCGCCGTGTTGGCCTGCGGCGTCGACCGGGCCTACCCGAGCGCCCACCGCGACCTGCTGACCTACATCGGCGAGACCGGGCTCGTGGTCTCCGAGGTGCCGCCCGGCTGCGCCCCGACCAAGGTCCGCTTCCTCTCCCGCAACCGGCTGATCGCTGCAATGTCGGTCGGGACCGTGGTGGTCGAGGCGGCGGTGCGCAGCGGCGCCTTGAACACGGCCAACTGGGCCTCGGCCTGCAACCGGGTGCTGATGGGGGTCCCCGGACCGGTCACCAGCGCCTCGTCGGAGGGCGTGCACGAGCTGCTGCGCACCAAGGACGCCTCGCTGGTCACCCGGGGGAGCGACGTGCTGGAGCTGGTCGGTCCGAGCGGCAGCTTCACGCAGGGCGCGCGCCGCGGGCCGGACCGGCCCGCCGATCGGCTGTCCGACACCGACCGGCAGGTGTTGGACGCCGTGCCCGTCGCCAGTCCCGCCCCGCCGGCGTCGATCGCCCGGACCGCCGGGGTGGCCGCCTCGACCGTCCGGGCAGCGCTCGAGCGGCTGCGGGACCATGGGTTCGTCGAGGCCGGGCCACAGGGCTGGCGGCTGTCCTCGGCGCACACGGGACAGGACGACTGAGCAACCGCGAGGCTCCCGCTCAGCGGCCCGGTGGCGCCGTAGATTCGGACGGTGACCGCCGATACCGCCACCGATCCCGCCACCGAGGCCGCCGGGGACGCCGCTGGGGACGCCGATGAGACCAACGGCGACCTGCCCGAGGAGATGGCGCGGGTGCTGGCGGCCTACGAACGTCATCTGGTGTCCGAGCGCGACCTGACCGCGAACACCGTCCGGGCCTACCTCGGGGACATCCGTTCCATGCTCGACCAGGCGGCGCGGCTCGGCCACACGGGCGTGGACACCCTCGACGTCCGCACGTTGCGCAGCTGGCTGGCCACCCAGCAGACCCTCGGCAAGGCCAGGACGACGATGGCCCGCCGGGCCACGGCGGTCCGGGTCTTCACGGCCTGGACCCAGCGGACCGGCCGCACTCCCGGTGACCCGGGAGCGCTGCTGGGGTCGCCCAAGGCGCACCGCACCCTGCCGCCGGCCCTGCGGGTGGACGAGGCCCGGGCGCTGCTCGAGGCCGCCGCGACGCACGCCGACGACGGCAGCGCCACCGGCGTGCGCGACGTGGCGATCCTGGAGCTGCTCTACGCCACCGGCATCCGGGTGGGGGAGCTGTGCGGGCTCGACGTGGGCGACGTGGACCACGAGCGCCGCGTCGTCCGGGTGTTCGGCAAGGGCCGCAAGGAGCGGTCGGTGCCGTTCGGGCTTCCGGCCGAACGGGCCTTGCGCTCCTGGCTCGGGCTGCGCGCCTCGGTGGCGGTGCCCGGGGCGGGCGGCGCGCTGTTCCTCGGCACCCGCGGTCGGCGCATCGACCAGCGGGCCGTGCGCACCCTGGTGCACAAGCGGCTCGCGGAGGTGCCCGGCGCCCCTGACCTGGGCCCGCACGGGCTCCGGCACACGGCCGCTACCCACCTGCTGGAGGGCGGAGCGGACCTGCGCACCGTCCAGGAGCTGCTCGGGCACGCGTCGCTGGCGACCACGCAGATCTACACCCACGTGACCACGGACCGGCTGCGCGCGGCCTACCGGCAGGCGCACCCCCGCGCCTGACCGTCGGCCCCTTTGCCGGCGGTAGGTCAGGGCGGCACTCCGCCCCGGAGCGCGGCGGACCCACGCGGACCCAGGACAGGCTGGCCCATGATGGCCGGCCCGACGAGCGGTCCCACCCAGGTCGGCGACGGCAGCCCGTCCAACGGCAGCAGCCGGACCGGTCCGGCGCCGACGAGGGTGAGCGGGTCGAGGTAGTGGTCCCGGCCCTCGATCAGCCCCCAGTGCAGGCAGGCGGCGGGGAAGCAGTGCGACCCGAACAGCTGGAGCCGGCCGATGGTCGCGCCGGTCGCGACGGTGTCGCCGACGCCGACCGAGGCGTCGACCGGCTCGTAGGTCGTCCGGGTGGCGCCGTGCTCGACGACCACCACGCCCCGTCCGGCGAGCGTGCCCGCGAAGCTGACCCGCCCGGCCTCGGCGGATCGGACCCGCTGGCCCGGCCGCCCGGACAGGTCAACCCCGCGGTGACCGGCTCCCCACCGTGAGTCGGGCGGATCGAAGCCCTCGACGACCTCGGGCCGCGGGTCGAGCGGCCACCCGCCGTGGGCCGGGCCGGCCCGATCGGCGTACGCGGGGGAGAGCGGTGCGCACAACGCGAGCAGGAGCAGGAGCAGCAGGAGCCGTGCAGAGCGGACGGGGAGGAGGCGCATGACGGCAGACTGGCTCGGGCGGTCCGCCGTCGCCACCGTCCTTCGCACGCCTGGGGACCACCGTCGTACGGCGCGACCTGGGGACGGTTTCGGGCCTCCGACGGGGCCTCGGCACCGATTAGGGGATGGCCACGCGTCTCGTCTAGAATTGTCGGAGGCAATCCGTGCATGCGGGTTGTACTTCGCACGCTCGATACCGCATCGAGCCGCATGGCCTCAGCAACGACGAGGTCGGCGGGTCACCGCGGGCGACGTCCCTCAGTCTCCGCCTCCGGGTGGGGTCCCGGACGCGCCGAGCGTCAGGGCAGGGGACAACCGGTCTCCCTGCGACAAACTGAGGCGACCCGATCCTGATGGGTGGCGCGCAGCACGCGCGCCCACGTGAGGCCGGGTCTTGAGAGACAAGGAACGACCGCCATGGCCGTCGTCACCATGCGCCAGCTCCTCGAGAGCGGCGTCCACTTCGGGCACCAGACCCGTCGCTGGAACCCGAAGATGAAGCGCTTCATCATGACCGAGCGCAATGGCATCTACATCATCGACCTGCAGCAGTCGCTGTCGTACATCGACACCAGCTACGCGTTCATCAAGGACACCGTGGCCAAGGGCGGCACGATCATGTTCGTGGGCACCAAGAAGCAGGCCCAGGAAGCGATCGCCGAGCAGGCCACGCGCGTCGGTATGCCGTACGTGAACCAGCGCTGGCTCGGTGGCATGCTCACCAACTTCCAGACCATGAACCAGCGGATCAGCCGCCTCAAGGAGCTCGACGAGGTCGACTTCGAGACCGTTGCCGGTTCGGGTCGCACCAAGAAGGAGCTCCTGCACATGCGGCGCGAGCAGATCAAGCTCGACAAGACGCTCGGTGGCATCCGTGATATGAGCCGTACGCCGTCCGCCGTGTGGATCGTGGACACCAACAAGGAGCACCTCGCCGTCGAAGAGGCGCGCAAGCTCAAGATCCCGATCATCGCGATCCTGGACTCCAACTGCGACCCCGACCTCGTCGACTACCCGATCCCGGGCAACGACGACGCCATCCGCGCGGTCGGCCTGCTGACCCGGGTCATCGCCGACGCCGTCGCCGACGGCCTGATCGCCCGCTCGGGCGTCAAGACCGACGGGGACGCCAAGGGCATCGGCACCGACGAGCCCCTCGCCGACTGGGAGCGCGACCTGCTCCAGGGTGACGCCGAGACCGCCGCCGTCGCCGCCACCGGTGGCGACAGCGCCGCCGAGGCCCCCGCCACCGAGGCCACCGGCGCCTCCACCGAGGCCGCCGCTGCCACCGAGGTCGCCGCTCCCGAGGCCGCGGAGTCTGCCCCG
>JBDSMW010000077.1:0-13182 GCA_039915665.1 Nocardioidaceae bacterium | reverse complement strand
GCCGCTCCAGGATCGCCCAGGCCTCCTGGAACCCCTCGACCGTGGTCGGGTGCATCTTCGTGCGGTCGGGCATGCGGCGGTCGAGCTCGGCCTCGACCAGCGGACCGACGTCGACCCCGTTGATCGTCACGCCGTCGATCTCTCCGGTGATCTCGACGTCGACCAGCTCCAGCCCGACGAAGCGGACGTGGTGGAAGGAGATGGCCCGCAGGTCCGTGTGCTCGACGTGCGCGCCCCTGGGCAGGGATGCGGTGGATGCGTTCATGACCCCACCCTAGATTCGGTTCCGGACGTTCCCCTTCCGGATCGGGCCTTCCGATGGCAACCTGGCCAGATGAGTGAGGTGAGCCCGACCGCGCGTGCCCTGCGGACCCTGGAGATCCTGCAGAACCGACCGGGCTGCACCGCCGACCAGCTCGCCGAGCGACTCGGGGTCACCGACCGCGCCGCCCGCCGCTACGTCGCGATCCTGCGGGAGGCCGGCATCCCCGTCGAGTCCGTTCGGGGTCCGTACGGCGGCTACCGGCTCGGCCGCGGGGTGCGGCTGCCGCCCCTGGTGTTCACCGCCGCCGAGGCGGTCGGCCTCGTGATGGCGGTCCTCGACGGCCGGCACGCCGCGGCGGACGACGAGGACCCCGTCGGGTCCGGGCTCGGCAAGATCATCCGCGCTCTCCCTGTCCACGTGGGACGGCAGGCGGCGACCATGCGCGAGCACGCCCGCGCCGTACCCGACCGGTGGGCCCGCCCCGACCCAGAGATCACCAGCGCGCTGGTGGAGGCGGTGGGCGAGCAGCGCCAGGTGCGCATCGGCTATCGCAGCGCCGCCGGCCACAGCCACTCGTTCGACGTGGACCCGTGGTCCGTGGTCGTGCGCTACGGACGGTGGTACCTGCTCTGCTTCGCCCACCACGCGGACGCCGTGCGCACCTATCGCATCGACCGGGTGAACGTCGTAGGCCAGGGCACCCGGACCTTCGAGACCCCCGTCGGGCTCGACCCGGTGGCGGTGCTCGAGGAGAACCTCGCGTCCGGCTGGGAGCACGACGCGCGGGTGGTCCTGCACGCGCCGATGGCCGAGGTGGCGCCGTACCTCCGCCCCACGATGGGCCGGCTGGAACCGCTCGGAGACGACCGCTGCGTCGTCACCGGCAGCACCAGCAACCCGACGATGTACGCCGGCGAGTGGCTGGCCGGCATGCCCTTCGAGATGACCGTCGAGGGCGGTCCGGAGCTGCGCGCCGCGGTCGCCGACGTGGCGGCGAAGCTGGCGCGGTCAGTCGCTGGTTGAGCTCGGATCTGCGACCCCGTGGCCAGGCTCGACTGTCCGCACCATCACGCAGTTCTTGAGCCCCTTGGGCCGGTCGTAGGTGAAGCCCAGCCGCTCGTAGAGGCGACGGGTGCCGTTGTAGACGAACGACGACGACATCTTCTTGGTCTGGTCGGTCAGGTCGTGGGGATAGCTCTCGACCCGTCCGCCGCCGGCCTGCGCGATCAGGTCGAGCGCACCGGTGATCGCCAGCTCGGTCACGCCCAGCCGACGGTGGCGCTTGTCGACGAACACGCAGGTGATCCGGTAGTCGGGGTCCGCGGACTTGGTGGCGTCGTACTCCTTGCGATGATGGAGGGTCGGCAGCTCGACGGGCGTGCCGTACTCCGCCCACGCGATCGCCTCGTCGCCGTCCATCACCAGTGCGGCGTGCGCCATGCCCTGCTCGACGTAGGCCTTCTTCAGCGCGCGGTTGGCCTCGGCGCCCTGGCCGCGCTCGGGTCCGTCGGGGTGGAACCAGATGCACCAGCAGCCGCCGAAGATGCCGTTGTGCCGCTGGACCATCGCGTCGAACGCCGGCCAGGTCTCGATGCTGAGGGGGGCGATCGTGTACGACGTCGTGGTGGCCATGCCGCTCACCCTAGAGCCGGTTCCGGACGATTCGCGTCCGGAGCAGGTCCTCCGGCTCAGAGCTGCACGAGCCCCGTGACCTCCAGGACCAGCTCGCCCTCCAGGTCGCTGGCGTCCAGGTCGACGACGGCCGTGATCCGCCAGTCGTGGTTGCCCTCGGGGTCGCCGACGACCTGCTGCACCTCCCAGGCGCGGCCGACCTTCTCGACCAGCAGCATCCGCGGCCCGCGCGCGTCGGGACCGGTGTCGATCGCGTCGTACTCCTCGAAATAGGCGTCCAGCGACTCCCGCCACTCCTCGGCCGACGAGTCGTCGAGGGCGGCCAGGTCGTCGGCCCGGCGCAGTGCCGCGAGCTCGATCCGGCGGAACATCGCGTTGCGGACCATCACCGTGAACGCCCGCTCGTTGGCCGTGATGTTCTCCGGCTCGGGGGGCACGACGTCCGCGAGAACGACCCGGTCGGGGTCGCTGAGCTGCTCCCACTCGTCGAGCAGGCTGGAGTCGGTCTGCCGCACGACGGCACCGAGCCACTCGGTGATGTCCACGAGGTCGTCGGTGCGGACGCTCTCCGGCACGGTCTGCCGCAGCGCACGGAAGGCGTCACCGAGGTAGCGCAGCAGCAGGCCCTCGGAACGGGTGAGGCCGTAGAACGCGACGTACTCCCCGAAGGTCATCGCGCGTTCGTACATGTCGCGCACGACCGTCTTCGGCGACAGCGCGTCCTCAGACACCCACGGGTGGCTGCACCGGTAGACCTCGTAGGTGTGCTCGAGCAGCTCCTGCAGCGGCTTGGGCCAAGTCACCTCCTCGAGCAGCTCCATCCGCTCGTCGTACTCGATGCCCTCGGACTTCATCTCACCGATGGCCTCGCCGCGCGCCTTGTGCTCCTGGGCGCCGAGCACGGGCCGCGGGTCCTCGAGCGTCGCCTCGACGACGGAGACCACGTCGAGGGCGTACGTCGGCACCTCCGGGTCGAGCACGTCGAAGACCCCGAGGGCGTACGTAGAGAGCGGCTGGTTGAGCGCGAACCCGAGCTGCAGCCCCTCGACGAGCCGCACGGTGCGACCGTCCTCGGCCGGCGGGTCGATGCGCTCGACGACACCGGCTGCGAGCAGGGCGCGGTACTGCGCGATCGCCCGGCGCACCAGCCGCACCTGGGAGCGGCGGTCCTCGTGGTTGTCGCGCAGCAGTTGCCGCATCGCCACGAACGGATCACCCTGGCGGGCGATCACGTTGAGCAGCATCCCGTGGCTGACCCGCATCCGCGAGACCAGCGCCTCGGGCTCGGAGGCCACCATCCGTAGATAAGTGTCCTCGCTCCAGGTCACCTGTCCCTCGGGTGCCTTCTTGCGCTGCACCCGCTTGAGCTTCTTGGGGTCGTCGCCGGCCTTCTGCACCAGGCGGTGGTTCTCCACGAGGTGCTCGGGCGCCTGCACCACGACGGTGCCGGCGGTGTCGAAGCCGGCCCGCCCCGCGCGCCCGGCGATCTGGTGGAACTCGCGCGACTTGAGGATCCGCTGACGGCGTCCGTCGTACTTGGACAGCCCGGTGAACACGACCGTCCGGATCGGCACGTTGATGCCGACGCCGAGGGTGTCGGTGCCGCAGATGACCTTCAAAAGGCCAAGCTGCGCCATTTGTTCAATGAGTCGCCTGTACTTAGGCAGCATGCCCGCGTGGTGCACGCCGATGCCGTGCTTCACCAGGCGGGACAGGGTCTTGCCGAAGCCGGGGCTGAACCGGAACCCGCCGATCACCTCGGCGATCCGGTCCTTCTCCTCGCGGGTGGACACGTTGATGCTGGTCAGCGCCTGCGCGCGCTCGAGCGCGCTGGCCTGGGTGAAGTGCACGACGTACACCGGCGCCTGATGGGTGGTCAGCAGCTCCTCGATCGTCTCGTGGATCGGGGTCAGCGCCCACTGGTAGGTCAGCGGCACCGGCCGGGTGGCGCTGCTGACGACCGCCGTCGTCCGTCCGGTGCGGCGGGACAGGTCGTCGACGAACCGCGTCACGTCGCCGAGCGTCGCGGACATCAGCACGAACTGTGCCTGTGGCAGCTCCAGCAGCGGCACCTGCCACGCCCAGCCGCGGTCGGGCTCGGAGTAGAAGTGGAACTCGTCCATCACGACCTGGCCGATGTCGCCCCGGTCGCCCTCGCGCAGCGCGATGTTGGCCAGCACCTCGGCCGTGCAGCAGACGATAGGCGCCTGGGAGTTCACTGACGCGTCGCCCGTCAGCATCCCGACGTTGTCGGCGCCGAACACGTCGATGAGGGCGAAGAACTTCTCCGAGACCAGCGCCTTGATCGGCGCGGTGTAGAACGTCCGGCGGCCCTGGGCCAGCGCCGCGAAGTGCGCCCCGGTCGCGACCAGGCTCTTGCCGGTGCCGGTCGGCGTGCTCAGGATGACGTTGGCACCGGTGACGACCTCGATCAACGCCTCCTCCTGCGCCGGGTAGAGGCTCAGCCCCTGGTCCTCGGCCCAGCCCCCGAAGGCCTCGAACAGTGCGTCGGCGTCGGACGGGTCGGCGGGGAGACGGTCGAGGAGCGGCATCGTGGCCCCATCGTCCCCGACCGGCCCGTGATCCCCCAATCCGACGGCGGCAACTCCTCAGGCCGGTGCGGTCCAGCCACCTAGACCGGGACCGCGGGTTCCGTCACCGACAACTGACGGAGCACGACGGCCCGGCCGGCTGCGACGACCTCAAACGAACGACGTGGTGTCCCGGTGACCCCCGCGACACCACGGACACGTCGATATCCCTGCTCGGCGACCCAACGAGCGACAGGTCCTTCGCCCGTCCCCTGGTCCGGGTGCGGATGGCAGGGTCAGGCGGCTGGTTCAGCCGCGATATCGCCGCCCGGACGGGGACGTGAGCGGGAGAGGCGGGAGGTGTAGGTGCGGTGCGCCGCGACGCCCGCGTAGTACGCCTCCTTGCGACGTGCCGCGCAGCCCTCCGGTCGCTCGTGCTTCTCGACTTGCTCGGGCTCGAACGCAGAGGTCATGGCGCCACGCATCAGCGCGATCGCTTCGGCGCGCAGCTGCGAGATGCGGCTCTCGGAGACACCGAGCTCGGCGGCCAGGTCGGCCATCGGCAGGTCCCGGAAGAAGTAGCCCTCGACGACGACGCGCAGCCGCACGGGCAGCTGGGCGACCGCGTCATGCAGGTAGGCCACCCGTTCGCGCTGCTCGAGCACGTCCGCGGGAGTGATGGTGAGCGCGGGCAGCATGTCGTCGACGGTCCCGTCGTCGAACCCCTGGAGCGAGACGACGGAGGCGCGGGCGATGTCCTCGCGGTGGGCGGCCAGCTCGGTGGTGCCGATGCCCAGCGCCGAGGCGATCTCGTGGTCGTCGGCCGGCCGGCCGGCCGTCGCGGAGATGCGGCCCCGAGCTTCCTCCATCTCACGGGCGCGGCGGCGCACCGAGCGGCTCGCCCAGTCGAGGCCGCGCAGCTCGTCGATGATGGCGCCGCGGATCCGGATGGAGGCGTACGTCGCGAAGCTGGCGCCGCGCGCCGGGTCAAAGGAGCGGGCGGCCCGGACGAGGGCCAGCATTCCCGCCGACGTGAGCTCTTCGCCTGAGACGTGCGCGGGGACGCGGGAGAGCGTCTGCCGGACCACATGACCTACGAGCGGCAGGTTCAGGCGGACCACCTCATCGACCTCGACCTCGGCGAGAGCGGCAACGGGGGAGGAAGACGGGAGGAACGGTAGGGGAGTCGTCGCATGAGGGGGCACGAGGAATAGGTAATGCGACTCGTGCGTAGCCCACACGCGCTTCTGGCCGGATCTGGCCGTTCTCCTGGCCTTGATGGCCCTATCAGGTCAACTTGGACTGACGCCTCACTAGTCAGATTTGACTAGACAGACACTGTCCGGACTCGAACCCACTTCAGTCTCCCCGCATCGAAGGCACCGTTCCACTCAGGGGACCGCGGGCAACGCCGATAACCCTGTCACTCACCCGACCGAGAACAGGGAGCGCGAACCTCGATGTCCAACGAAGACCTCTCGTCCGTCCTGTGGCGGGAGCGCGACCTCCTCGAGCTGCTGCTCTTCAAGCTCGAGGTCGAGCAGCTGGTGCTCACCAGCGGCATGACCCACTGGCTGGCCATCGCCGCTAAAGAGGTGGAAGGCGTGCTCCAGGAGGTTCGCGACGTCGAGCTGCGCCGGGCCCTGGCTGTGGACTCCTTCGCTTCCGAGCTGGGCCTGAGCCCCAACGCCAGCCTCAGCGAGATCGCCTTCGCCTCGGAGGAGCCGTGGCGGGCCATCTGGCTCGACCACCGCGAGGCGTTCACCGCCGTCGCCGTCCAGATCAGCGAGACGTCCGAGTGCAACCGGGTGCTGTTGACGGCCGGGCCGGCCTGATCATCAAGGAACCTGTGAGCACGTCCGGGACCTTCTCGTCGCTGCCGTCGGCGCTCTCCGCGCTGCACGCTGGCCACCTCGACCCTGAGAAACATGCAGTCGTCGTCTGAAAGGGAGAACGTCGACATCGCCTCCGCGACCGTCGACCTGCCGATGCAGGAGGTCGCCTACCAGGCGGCGCTCGGCGCGACCCCCCTGGTGCTGCAGCCCTCGCTGCTCGACTTCCTCCGATGAAGGGCCGGGAACACCATGCCAAGCACCCGCTCCGCTCCTGGCAAGCGGCGGCCGCGCCCCGACACATCCAGGTCAGCCGGCAGGAGCTCCTCGCCGAGGTCGTCGGTGAGGAACGCGAGGGCGTGCCGAACAGCGGTCTTCCTGGCGATGTCGAGACTGGTCGCGTTGCCCCCCGAGAGGTCGAGCACGCCCAGCTCTCCACCTGCCCCCTTGGCGACCACCTGGTTAGAAGTAACTAGATCTGTACGACGGCGGTATCACCGTCGCGCCGCGCCTCTCCTCACCTGCACCAGGACAAACGAGGAGAGATCATGTTCGGGAGCTACTTCTGGAGGTCCACCACCGAGCGTGCGGTGAAGTCGTTCGCCCAGTCCCTGCTGGCGATCCTGAGTGCCAGCTCGTTCGGGCTGCTGCAGGTCGACTGGCTCACCTGCCTGTCGACGGCCGGGATGGCCACCCTGCTCTCGGTGCTGAGCTCGGTCGCCTCGAGCCGCGTCGGAACGGCGGGCGACCCGTCCACCGTGAGCACGCCGGCGACCGGCCCGGCAACGGGACCCGGCCCCGAGCCGGCCCGCACACCGGTCCCAGCCTGACTGGCACGTAAAGGTCGGACAAAGCGGACAAAGGGCCGGCGCGCGTGCACCTACACTCGACACAGAACGCCGTAGTGCCGGATGTACGCAGGGGGATGTCGGATGCCGGAAGACCTGACCGCAGGGCCGGGGGGGAGCCCTCGCGCGGTTCCCGACGTGCGCGTCCGCGCCGCCGTGTCCGACGACCTGCTGACGATGCTCGACCTGCTGGCGGAGACGATCGTGTCCACGCTGGGCTTCGGGGTCGCCGTGGTCAACATCGTCCGGCCCGACGGTTCGCTCGAGGTGGCCTCGGTCGCCGGCGACGAGAAGGCCCGCACGATGCTGCTGGGCACCGTCGACACCGCCGAGATCTGGGACGGTCTGCTTACGGCCAGTGAGGCGTGGGGTCGGCTGCGCTTCGCCGACCACCGCAACGAGGCGGCATACCACGAGATGCTCTCCTGGGTGCCGGACATCGAGCCCATCGACGCCGAGGACGCCTGGCACCCCGAGGACTCACTGTTCGCCCCGCTGCTCAGCGCCGACGGAAGTCGCGTCGGCGTGCTGTCGGTGGACCTGCCGCACGACGGTCGTCGTCCGAACGCGGCCACCTGCAAGGCGCTGGAGGGCTTCGCTGTGTCGACCGCGCTTGCCATCGAGCACGCGACCTTGCGCGCGCGGGCCGAGGCCTCGGAGGACCTGCTCCGCGAGCAGGCCAGCCACGACGCCCTCACCGGGGTCGGCAACCGGTCGATGCTGTTCGAGCGGCTCGAGCACGCGCTCACGGTCCGTCCCGAGCAGCGTGGCACGCTCGCCGTCGCGTTCATCGACCTCGACCGCTTCAAGCACGTCAACGACGGCTTCTCGCACCTCGTCGGCGACCAGGTGCTCACCTCCGTGGCCCGGCGGATCCGGTCCGTCGTGCGTCCGGCCGACACGGTGGTCCGCTGGGGCGGCGACGAGTTCCTGGTCCTGTTCGAGCACCTCGACGCCGACGCCGAGGGCGTGCCCGTCGTGGAGCGCATCCTCACGGCCGTGGCCGAGCCGATCCACTGCGAGGGCCACGAGCTCACGGTGACCGCGAGCATCGGCATCGCGTTCCGGCGCCCCGACGACGCCTTCGACGCCGACGAGCTGGTACGGCGCGCAGACCTGGCGATGTACACCGTGAAGAACTCCGGGCGGGCCGGCTTCGCGGTCTACGACGCCGGGTAGAGCCGCTCGGTGAAGAACTCCGAGAACGGCCGGTGGTTGTGGGGGTTCTCCTCGTAGGTGCGGCCGCCGTCCTGAAGCGACACCAGCAGCCGGACGGCCACCCAGCGCGGGCGGCCCACGCAGCGCAGCGGCACGTCGACCGTGACGGTGCTGCGCGCCCTGTCGACGTGGTCCCGCACGCCACGACAGCCCACCTCGTCGCCCGACGGGTCGACGAGCTGCGTCGTCCGCGTTTCCAGGCTGTCCGGGCCGCTGGCCACGTCGAGGTAGTAGAGCCCGCGCGGCGTGCGCAGTCCGAGGTCGTACGTCGTCCGGCCGACCGCCCGCAGGTCCACGAAGCGGCTCGTCACCCGCACCTCGCCGCGCGCGACCTCCACCACGGTCCGTCGTACGTCGATTGCGGGCTGTCGCACGCGAACCAGCCGCGGCGTGAGCTGCCAGACGTCCCCAGGACCGTCGTCGAGCACCGCTCGGGACCGCAGCACGACGATCCCGGCGCTGTCGGGCTCGGCCGTCGCGAGCGGATCCGTCACCACGGAGGGCGTCGGCGCCGGTGCGGGTGGAGGTGGCGCGTCCGTCGTACACCCGGCGGCGAGGAGCAGCGCCGCCGCGACGAGCACCGACCGGATTCTCACCGGGAGGCGTCGGAAGGGGAGGTGGGTCGCACTCGTCGAACCTACGTGACGCCCGGGGCGGCAAAAACCTCCGGACGCGGGCTCGTCGGCCGATATACGAAGGTCAGGTGCCTAGCAGCTGGCCTTGGAACCGAGGAGATGCGCGGATGGGACAGGGCGTGTGGAACCCGCCCGGGTGGGCGCGGCGACTGTCGTGGTCCCTGCCTGTCCTGGCGGTCCTCTACGGGATCACGCTGCTGCCCGGCGTCCGCGGCCCGCACCCCGTCTTCGTGCCGTGGCTCGAGATCGGCGCCGGGGACGGGATCCTGGTCGCCTCCGGGCTGCTCTGCCTCGCCCGCGCGTTCCTCGTGCCGCACGGTCGGCTGGCCTGGGCCCTGATCGGCTCTGGTCCCCTGGTCTACGCCGTCGGCGACTTCATCTACTACGCGTTCCTCCAGGGCTTGGGCGACCCGCCGTACCCGTCCTGGTCCGACGCCGCCTGGCTCACGCTCTACCCCCTCCTCAACGTCGGACTCGTCCTGCTGGTGCGGTCGTCCCTGCGCGGCGTGCGTCCGAGCCTGTGGCTCGACGGCCTGATGTGCGGCAGCACCTCGACGCACCGGGCGAGGTGCGTGCTGAGCACGCGCAGCTCGGCGGCGAGGTCGTCGTCGAGGTCCGTGAGGTCGTGGTGGTCCCGCGGGTGCAGCATCAGCGCGAGTGGCACGCCCACGCCCGGCATCTGGCGAGGGCGTGGAGATAGAACTCCTCCGGTGTCAGTGGAATGCGCCGACGCTAACCGAGCGCTATGGATGCAGCCAGTGCCCGAGCTCGGCGTCGACGAGCAGCTCGCGGGCCTCGGCCTCCCGGCCGTCGGCGACCAGGATCCTGATCTGGATCGCGGTGTTCGAGCCCTCGAGGACGCTCATGTTGCGATCCGTCACCTGGTAGGGGATGTCGGACCCGCCGAGCAGGCCCTCGATGACCGAGATGACCCCGGGATCGTTGGTCCGGACGAGCTCGGCCACGGCTCAGGCCGCCTGGTCCGCGATGGCGTCGAGGTCGCGCACGGCGTAGCGGTGGGGCTCCCACTCCTCGCCCAGGATCACGTGCAGGCAGGACAGCACGGTCTCGGGATGCTCCGGGGCGTCCGGGTTCTTGCGGGTCGCCGCCAGCTCCTCCGTCGTCACGGTGGCGAGGGAGTCACGCCCCCGGGCGACGCGACCGGCTCGGACCTCCAGCACCTCGTCGTACGACGGTGCGACGGTCGCGAACACCGACAGGTCGCCCTCGTCGGAATCGTGCTCCGCGTGCGGGAGGACGAACCGGGCCCCACTCAGGTCCGCGTCGAAGAACTCCGCTCCCCGCAGGTCGTCGGACGTGGTGAAGGTGGCCATCTGATCTCCTCGTCGAAGTGCTCTCAGGGACCGATGCTCGCACCCCGCACCCCCGATCCGGTACCCCCCGACCCGGCGCAGCAGGACACGTCGCACCTGTCGGCCTAGGGTTCTCCGGGTGAGCGTGCCACCCGAGACCACCCGTGACGGGCGCTACCTGGTGATCGGCGGCCGCCGGTGGAGGGCGACCGACCCGGCGATCCCCGAGGAGCGACGCGACGTGCTGACGCGGGTGCTGATGGCCTGGCGACGCGAGGTCCGCCGAGCGAAGGGCACGGCCGACGAGCCCGACGCGCGTGCCGGGGTGCAGGCCGCGAAGGTCGCCCTGGGTGAGCGCGGCGAGCCGTGGTGGGAACAGTCCGACGAGCAGCGTCGAGCCCGGTGGAGTGCCGAGGTCCCGGCCCCGGACACGGGGACACGTTGAGCCGGGCCGTCGGCGAAGTGGTCCGGTGTCTGGAAGTCGGTGGCGTCGTAGACGTCGACCTGCTTCCCTGACGCCATGTCCGACGTACGCACCGCACGTCTGCTGCTGCACGCCATCGACCTGTCGGAGGGCGAACGCATCGTCAGCCGACGGGCGGGACCCGGCGACGACTGGGCGGAGGACTACCCGTCGGTGGGCACGGACGGCGACCTCCAGCTCTACGAGGTGCTGCTCGACGTGGGCCGCAGCTGAGCGGGGAAGTGTCTCCACTCCCCCTCGGAGACCACGTCGACCCTGCCGTCGCTCACCCGGATGGCAGTCTCGTCGTCGATGGCGTAGGCCGGACCGCCGAGGCCGGTTGCCCACTCCTCCGCCGTGTCCATGGTGTTGTCCGGCATCATCACGTGGCCCACGTGCGGGAAGATCGAGAAGTCGACGATCCCCAGCGTGCGGTCGTCCCCCGACGGCGGGTCCCAGCGCCGGAAGTCCTCCCCGATACGCGGGGTCATCACCATGCTTCCTGCGCTCACGCCCACCCAGACCAGGTCGGGCAACGACGGCAGGAGGTCCGCCAGCCCGGACTCGCGCATCCAGTGGCAGAGGTACGTCGCCTCGCCGCCGTCGACGAGCAGGACGTCGGCGTCCCGCACCCAGGGCACCCACCGCTCCTCACCCATGCTGGGCAGCGCAGTGAGCTCCAGGACACCCACCGACTTCCAGCCCAGGTCGCCCATGGGCGCCGGGGTCTGGCCCGAGATGAAGCGCCAGACCGACTCGGGCGTGCACGAGGGGTGCCCGTACTCCGCGGTGGGGATCAGCAGGGCGCTGCACTCGGCGATCGGCTTGCCCAGCAGGTCGAGCAGCGCGTCGTGGATGGTCGGGTTCGTGACGCCCCCGGATGTGAGGAGCAGCTTCATGGTGCCTCCGGGTCGGGACGGGACGGACAGCGTTGGTGTGCAGACCGGGAACGGTCGCAAGAATCATCGCTGCTGGTCCCGCTGTCGTCGCGGGGTGTCAGGGTGTCCCCATGACCCGGGTCTCGCTCTCGCGCCTGCCGGCCGACCGCGTGCTGGTGGTCGACGGTGACCTGGAGCGTGAGGTCGCGTTGGCCGACCTGCCGGGCTACGTCCGGGAGCGGGAGGTCGACGCGCCGCGCTGGGTGTGGGACGACACGGCTCGGTGGTATCCACCCCTGCTGGCTGCGGGAGTGCGCGTCACCCGCTGTCACGACCTGCGGCTCGGTCATCACCTGCTGCGGCGGGCGCCCGCGGTCGACGGGCACCTGCTGGAGGGAGAGCAGGCTGCGCACTGGGACCGGCTCGGACCGAGCACGACCTCCGATCCGGCCCTGTTCTCGATCGACGACACGGCCGAGCACCTGCGCGCCGACCTCGAGGACGCTCGCCAGCGGGCGGCAGTGGCGGCCTCGGCCGAGGCCGTCCGCCTCGGGCTGCTGCTCGCGGCCGAGTCCTCGGGCGCCCTGGTCGCGGCCGAGATGACCTTTGTCGGTGTGCCCTGGCGGACCGACCTCCACGAGCAGTTGCTCGCCGACCTGCTCGGGCCGCGTCCGCTGCGCGGCTCCCGGCCCCAGAGGCTCGAGGCGCTGGTCGCCGAGGTCCGCGAGGCGTTCGACGCACCCGGCCTCAACCCCGACTCGCGACCCGAGCTGCTGGCGGCGCTGCGCCGGGCCGGGTTGGAGGTCACCGACACCCGGGCTTCCTCGCTGCGCAACCTGGAGCACCCGGGCATCGTCTCGTTGCTGCGCTACAAGCAGCTCGCACACCTGTTCTCGACCAACGGCTGGGCCTGGATCGACCAGTGGGTGCGCGGGGGACGGTTCCGGCCGTCGTACCAGCCGGCGGGCTCCACCACCGGCCGGTGGTCGTCCAACGGCGGAGGCGCACTGTCGTTCCCCGTCCAGGTCCGGCCCGCGGCCGTCGCCGACGACGGCTGGGTGTTCGTGGTCGCCGACGTCGCCCAGCTGGAGCCCCGTGTGCTCGCCGGCATGAGCGGCGACCGCGCCCTGGCCAGGGCGGCACGGGGAGCCGACCTCTACCAGGCGATGGTCGACGACGGCGCGGTAGCGAGCCGCCAGGACGCCAAGATCGGGCTGCTCGGCGCGATGTACGGCGCGACCAGCGGCGAGAGCGGGCGGATGGTCGCCGGACTCACCCGGCGCTACCCGCACGCATTCGGTCTCGTCGAGGAGGCCGCCCGTGACGGTGAGCACGGCGAGGTGGTCCGGACGCTGCTGGGCCGCGGCTCCCCCGACCTGGGCGACGCGTGGGAGCCAGACCCCGAAGCCCCGCCCGCCGACCCCGACAGCCAGGCGCGACTCCGGCGTTCCTACGGCCGCTTCACCCGCAACTTCGTCGTGCAGGGCACCGGCGCGGAGTGGGCGCTGTGCTGGATCGCGGACCTGCGCAACCGGCTCTGGCGCCTGGGCGAGACCGGCCCGCTCGC
>JBDSMW010000105.1:0-6898 GCA_039915665.1 Nocardioidaceae bacterium | reverse complement strand
GTCCCCAGCTCGCGGGCGATCGTCGCGGCCTCCTTGGTCTTCCCGGCGGAGTACGACGAGATGCCGGCGTACAACGCCCGGCCGGAACGCACCGCCGTGTCCAGCGCCAGCATCGTCTCCTCGACGGGCGTCTCGGCGTCGAAGCGGTGGCTGTAGAAGATGTCGACGTAGTCCACGCCGATCCGCTTCAGCGACTGGTCGAGGGAGGACAAGACGTACTTCCGCGAGCCACCGCCCTGCCCGTAGGGGCCGGGCCACATGTCGTAGCCGGCCTTGGTGGAGATCACCATCTCGTCGCGCAGCCCGGCGAAGTCGGTGGCCAGGAAGCGCCCGAAGTTCTCCTCGGCGCGGCCGTAGGGCGGGCCGTAGTTGTTGGCCAGGTCGAAGTGCGTCACGCCGCGGTCGAACGCACGCCGCAGGATCGCCCGCTGGGTCTCCTCGGGGCGGTCGGTGCCGAAGTTCTGCCAGAGCCCCAGCGACAGGGCGGGCAGCTTCAGCCCGCTCCGACCCGTGTAGCGGTAGTCCATCGTCTCGTAGCGGGTCTCGGCCGGCTGGTAGTCGCTCATCCACCCATCGTTCCACCCCCCGCCTGCTGCCCCTTCCCCCGACATCGGGTGGTTGTCAGTGACCCAGGGGTCACCCTTTGTCACCGTTGTCGGAGACGAGGGTCGGGCGGCGACGGCCTCGGCCCGGGAACGGCCGGCGGTCGGCTCACCCGGCCTGCCGGACGGCGTCGGCGACCGCGGCCCGCAGGACGTCCTGCTCGATCCCGTAGGCACCGAGCGTGTCGAGCACCACCCGGTCACCCCCGCGCACGAGGCCGAGGAGCAGGTGCTCGGTGCCGATGTAGGTGTGCCGCAGGGCAATCGCCTCGCGGAGCGCCAGCTCCAGGGCCTTCTTCGACCCGCGCGCGAACGTCGGAAACCTCTTCGAGGGCAGCGGACCGCCGAGGTTGCGGTCGATGCGACGCACCACCTCGTCGAGGTCGATGCCGATCGCCTGGAGGGCCGCCGCGTCGTCCGCGTCGAGACCGTCGACGTACTGCAGGCGCAGCCGGTCGAGCTCGGACCGGAGGTCGGCGGCCGGCGCCCCCAGGTCGGCCAGCACCCGGGTCGCCAGGCAGGTCTCGTCAGCGAGCAGGGCCGCCAGCAGGTGCTCCGGGCGGGTCTCGCCGGACCGGGCGTCGCGGGCGAACCTCGACGCCTGCTCCACCACCGCCCGCGCGGACTTGGTGAACCTCTCGAACATGTCCGTCCCTCCCTCAGCGACGGCCGTGCTTCTTGTGCACGGCCTGCCTGCTCACGCCGAGCACCTCGGCGATCTCCTGCCACGACCAGCCAAGGGCGCGCGCCCGGCGCACCTGGGTCTCCTCCAGGTGCTCGAGGAGGCGCCCCAGGGCGCGCACCGCCCGCAGTCCCGTGCGGGGGTCCGCGCCGGCGGCCTCGGTGGCGAGATCCCTGGTGCCGTCCATGGGTGTCAACCTACGTTGACAGCCACCCGACTGTCAACCTTGGTTGACGGAGGGCAGGGTGGGCGCATGCGATGGATCGTGTACGGCGCCGGGGCCGTCGGCGGAGTGCTGGGCGGCCTGCTCCACGAGGCCGGCGAGGACGTGGTGCTGGCGGCCCGCGGCACCCACCTCGACGTCGTACGCCCGCGAGGCGGCCGCCGGGTCCGACGAGGGTCACCCTGCTGCTCACGGTCAAGAGCCACCAGACGCACGCGGCGATCGATGACCTCACGTCCGCGCTGACGCCCGCGACGCCGGTCGTCTCGGTCCAGAACGGCGTCGCCAACGAGCCG
This sequence comes from Nocardioidaceae bacterium, assembly GCA_039915665.1. Taxonomy (GTDB): domain Bacteria; phylum Actinomycetota; class Actinomycetes; order Propionibacteriales; family Nocardioidaceae; genus Nocardioides_B. Next base: position 5,095 of record JBDSMW010000105.1, on the reverse strand, counting down.
ACCATGCCGCGCTTCCTCGACGCCGTGCAGGATGTCTGCGTGATGATGCCCACCGGCCACCTCGAGCCCGGCATGGTCGAGCAGCGCTGCAGCCCGGTCCCGGGGATCATCGACGTCGGCCGCTTCCCGGGCGGCACGGACGCGACCAGCGACGCGGTCGCGGCCGCCTTCGGACGGGCCGGCTTCGTCTCCGAGCCCCGTGCCGACGTGATGGCGTGGAAGCACCGCAAGCTGATGATGAACCTGGGCAACGCCGTGCAGGCGTGCTGCGCACCCGGCCCGGACGCCGACACCCTGCGTCGGCGCGCGACCGACGAGGGCGAGGCCGCACTGGCCGCCGCCGGAATCCCGCTCGTCGGGGTCGAGGAGGACCGCAAGCGCCGCGGCGACCTGCTGCGGTCCGCACCGGTCGCCGGGCGCGAACGGTCCGGCGGCTCCTCGTGGCAGAGCCTCCGGCGCGGCACGGGCAGCATCGAGACCGACTACCTCAACGGCGAGTGGTGCGGCTCGGCCGCGAGCACGGCGTGCCCACGCCGGTCAACGCCCGGCTCCAGCGGGCCGCGCGGAGGATGGCCGCCGACGGCAGCGCACCCAGCACCCTCGACGCGGCCGGCCTGCTCGACCAGATGGACCAGGCGACCTAGACGCCGAGCGCGGCGCGGGCCCGGCCCACGCGACCGAGCGGCACCGCCCACGCGACGCACGCCAGCAGCACCAGCGTCAGCAGCCCGTTGGCCAGCCCGGAGCACACATCACCCAGCGGACGACCCCGGCCAGTGGCTCGTGGGGTGGAACGCGATCTCCCCGAACCCCGCCGCAAGGCAGGCGACGCCGAAGGTCGTCGCGAGATGCAGAGGAGGCGCGAACCGCGGAGCCAGCGCGGCCAGCCGGGGTGCGGCGTCGCGGCGAACCCGTGGCTGAAGGTCAGCCACCACAGGCCGACCAGGGCCAGGAACCCGAGTGCCGCGGGTCGGAGGAACTCCCCGGTCCACGGTGTCGTCGCGCCGGCCAGCACCAGCTGGCTGACCGCCTCGCCCAGCACGATGACCATGAACAGGTCGAGCCGCTCGTCGAGGTGCGCAGTCTCGACGTCGACCACCTCGAGGTCCGCCTGCTGGTCCGGCCCGGCCCGACGGTTGCCCCGACGGTTGGCCCGACGGTTGGCCCGACGGTTGCCTCGGCGCACTCGCCGCCATCACCGCGACGAGCGTCATCGACCAGACGACCGGCGCGACCCCGGTCCGCTCCCCGCGACGTCGGCGTAGAGCACCACCGAGACTCAGCTGAGCCAGATCGCGCCGTGCAGCAGGGCGAAGGAGGCCAGGCCGTCCATGGTGGGGGCCTCCCGCAGGCCCTCGGTCGCCGCCGCCTGGTGGCTCACCCTCGCCGCACCTCCAGGACGCGGAAGCCCTTGGCGCTGGCCAGCCGCTCGGTCGGCCAGCCCGCCTCGGCGAGCCAGCGCTGCAGCGAGTCGGCGCCGAGGTTCTTCCCGACCACCAGGACCGCCCGGCCGCCGGGGGCCAGTCGCGGCAGCCAGGTCAGCAGCAGCTCGTGCAGGGCCTCCTTGCCGATCCGGATCGGCGGGTTGGACCAGATCTCGTCGTACTCCTCGTCCGGCGGCACACCCTGCGGCGTGGTGGCGGTGAAGCGGTCGGCCACCCCGAGGGCGGCGGCGTTCTCGTTGGCGAGCAGCACCGCGCGCTCGTTGACGTCGACGGCGCGTACGACGGACGCGGGGACGACCGCGGCCAGCGCCAGACCGATCACGCCGTAGCCGCAGCCCAGGTCGAGGTAGCGCTCCGCGACCGGCGGCCGCGCCTCACGGAACAGGATCGCCGTGCCGACGTCGAGCCGACCCTGTGCGAAGACCCCGGAACCCGACGTGAGGTCGAAGGCCCGCCCCCAGACCTCCGCGTGCACGGGCAGCCGCTTGAACGGCACTGAGGGGTCCGCGGAGAAGTAGTGCTCAGCCATCCGACAGCTCCCGCTTGCGACGGCTGGCTACCGCCCGGGAAGCGAACGCACCGGCGTCCGGGTAGGCGACCTCCTCGAGGGTCAGCCCGAGAGCCCGGGCCACCGTCACCCCGGGATCGCGCACCCGGGCGGCGAGCACGTCGGCCGCCCACGAGGTCGGCCGGAGCCCCTCGCCCACCGGGATCAGCACCCCGACGAGCGAGCGCACCATGTTGTGGCAGAACGCGTCCGCCCGCACGGTGGCCACCGCCAGGCCGACGGCGTCGCGCGACCAGGACAGGTCGAGGAGCGTGCGGACGGTGGTCGCCCCCGCACGCCGGCGGCAGAAGGCCGCGAAGTCGTGCTCACCCCTCAGCCTCTCCGCCGCCTGGTTCATCGCTGCGAGGTCGAGGACTCGCGAGCGGGTCAGCACCGTACGCCGGTGAAGCGGGTCCACCAGTCCCGGTCGGTCGGCGATCCGGTAGGCGTAGCGCCGCCACAGGGCGGAGAAGCGGGCGTCGAAGTCGCCCGGGGCCTCGGCCGCGAACCGCACGCGTACGTCGGGAGGGAGAACCCCGTTGAGCCGCCGGAGCAGCGCGGCGGGCGGGGTCTCCCGACTGCGGCCGGCCGCCCCGGACAGCGCGTCGCGGTCCACGTCGAGGTGCACCACCTGCCCACGGGCGTGCACGCCGGTGTCGGTGCGGCCGGCGCAGGTCACGACGACCCGGTCCTCGCGCAGCACCTGTGCCAGCGCGTCCTCGAGCAGGCCCTGGACCGTCCGCAGTCCGGGCTGGGTGGCCCAGCCGTGGAAGTCGGTGCCGTCGTAGGCAAGGTCGAGTCGCAGCCGCACCGGGTCATCCTGCCAACCGGGACGCCGCGGCGCATCTCGGGCACCCCTCTTGCGCCGCCATTTTTGTATCGCTACATTTGCTACAAGCATCAGCACAAAGGAGATCGTGATGGAGCCGTTCCTCGTCGTCGGCGCCAACGCCTGCACGGTGCTGCTGACCCTGGCCTCGGTGACCGTCCTCCACGACGACCTCCCCCCGGCCTGCCTGGTGGCGGCCGCCGTCGTGGGCCTGAGTGCCCTGGCCGCCCTCGGCGTCGGGGCACGGGCGGTGTCCTGGCGGGCCCAACCGGCGGTGCTCCAGCGGCGGGACGTGGTGACGTGAGCGGTCCGGCCCTGGTCATCGACCCGGCGTCCGCCGTGCCGCCGTACGAACAGCTGCGCAGCCAGCTCGCCGGCAGCGTCGCGGACGGCTCCCTGCCCGCCGGCACCAAGCTGGCCACCGTGCGGCAGCTCGCTTTCGACCTCGGCCTGGCGCCGAACACGGTCGCCCGGGCCTACCGGGAGCTGGAGGCCGACGGCGTGATCGCCACCCACGGGCGCCGGGGCACGTTCGTCAGCTCCGACGTGCTGGCCCCGCAGGGCGCCCGGGCGGACCTCGCCACCGACTTCGTCGCCGCCGCTCGCCGCGCGGGGCTCACGCTCGCCGAGGCTACCCGGCTCGTCGAGCACGCCTGGAGCTCCTGAGGACGCAGGAAGGCCCGCCGCCCCCGGAGGGACGGCGGGCCTTGAGGTTGCTGCTGGTGCCTAGGCGCCGGCCTTGGTGAAGCCGGCGGCCTCGGCGGCCTCGGGGGTGGAGAACCACACCTCGGCCACGGTCTGCTCGAACCACTGGCCGTCGGGCTCGTGGTACTTCTTCGAGTCCTCGTTGCCCTTGATCGGGAAGCCCTCGGGAGCCTGCGACTCGTCCTCGAGCGGGGAGTGCGAACCCTCGTAGGGGCCGGACACACCGCCCTCGGTCTCCTCGAAGGCCTCCTCGTCGGCACCCTCGGCGTGCACCGCGATCTCGACCCCGGCGTCTTCGGCCTTGGCCTCGACTGCGTCCTCCTCGACCTCGGCGACCGGGGCCTCCTCGGCGGGGATCTCGGCGGGCGTCTCGGTGACCGGCGCCGGGGCGGTGGTCGTCCGGGACTGCGTCGAGCGTGCCTTCGGGGCGTAGTCCTCGGTCACGAGCTCGATGACGGCCATCGGGGCGTTGTCGCCCTTGCGCGGACCGATCTTCGTGATCCGGGTGTAGCCACCCGGACGCTCGGCGTAGCGGGGGCCGATCTCCTCGAACAGGTTGTGCACGACGCCCTTGTCGCGGATGGACGCGAGCACCTGGCGACGGTTGTGCAGGTCGCCCTTCTTGGCCTTGGTGATCAGCTTCTCGGCGTAGGGACGCAGCACGCGCGCCTTGGCCTCGGTGGTCGTGATCCGACCGTGCTCGAAGAGGCTGGTCGCCAGGTTCGCGATGATCAGCTTCTGGTGAGCGGCGCTGCCGCCGAGGCGGGCACCCTTCTTGGGGGTAGGCATGGTTCTTCTCGATTCTCCCGGGCCGTGTCAGGTACCCGGATAGATGTGGCTACGGAGGGGTGGGACTCAGTACTGCTCGTCCTCGACGAACGAGTCGTCGTCGTCGTCGTACGCCGCGAGGGCAGCCTGCGGGTCGAAGCCCGGAGCGCTGTCCTTGAGCGAGAGACCCATCTCGTGCAGCTTCGCCTTCACCTCGTCGATGGACTTGGCGCCGAAGTTGCGGATGTCGAGCAGGTCCTGCTCCGAGCGCGAGATGAGCTCACCCACGGTGTGGATGCCCTCGCGCTTGAGGCAGTTGTAGGACCGGACCGTCAGCTGCAGGTCCTCGACCGGGAGGGCGAGGTCGGCGGCGAGCTGCTCGTCGACCGGCGAGGGACCGATGTCGATGCCCTCGGCCTCGACGTTGAGCTCGCGGGCGAGGCCGAACAGCTCGACCAGGGTCTTGCCGGCCGACGCCATGGCGTCGCGCGGCAGCATGGAGCGCTTGGTCTCGACGTCGACGACGAGCTTGTCGAAGTCGGTGCGCTGCTCGACACGGGTGGCCTCGACCTTGTAGGTCACCTTGAGCACGGGCGAGTAGATCGAGTCGACCGGGATGCGGCCGATCTCCTGGCCCTGCTGCTTGTTCTGCACGGCCGAGACGTAGCCGCGGCCGCGCTCGACGGTGAGCTCCATCTCGAGCCTGCCCTTGGCGTTCAGCGTCGCGATGTGCAGGTCGCTGTTGATGACCTCGACACCGGCGGGCGGCGCGATGTCGGCGGCCGTGACGGCGCCGGGGCC
>JBDSMW010000071.1:0-10308 GCA_039915665.1 Nocardioidaceae bacterium | reverse complement strand
CAGCTCGGCCTCGAGGACCCGGACGCCGAGGTCCAGCAGGTCCCGGACGTGAGCACCCGTAGGCAGGTAGACCGTCCGGACCACCGGGGACAGCCAGCCGGCCGACAGCCCGAGAGTGCCTTGCGAGACGCACAGCGTCCGCCCCGCGACCAGCGTGGCCACGTCGGCGTGCAGATCGTCGGCCACCTGGACCGTCACGGCGAGGCCGCGGTCACGGCACCAGGCCTGGAGCGGGTCGAGCAGGGGGTGGACCAGGTCCTGGCACACCAGCCGCACCGAGACGGCCTCGCCCTGCTCGACGGCGTGGCCGATCGCGCTCGTGTAGTAGCCGAGGTGCGGCGGCCAGTAGTCGGGGTGCGGGTCCGTCCCGAAGACGTCACCGGACCGCAGGTGCACCACCATCGCGTCGGCGGTGACGGTGGGATCGGGGTCGACCGCGAACAGCTCCCGCAGCCCCCGGAGGTGGTGGGTGCGGCGCCACGGCTCGGCCACCCCCAGCGGCTGGAGGTAGAAGTAGTGGCCGACCAGGGCGGGTCGCTCGAACCGACCGCCGAGGACCAGCCGAACCCCGGCGACCGTGCCGGACCGGAACCACTCCGTCGCGGGACCGGAGACCGTCGCGATGCCGTTCTGCTCGGCGAAGGCGAGTGCGTGCAGCAGCTGGTGGACCTGGTTGCCCAGGTTGTGCCAGCCCCGGATCCGGATGCTCGCGATCGTGGTCGGCTGCTCCGGACCGGGTGCGCCGACGTGGTACGTCGCCCGGTGCCACGACCGCTGGCCGAAGGGCATACCCGCACAGCCCGCGGCGTCGAGACCGTAACGCTCGGCGAGCTCGGCACCTACGTCGAACTGCATGGGTGCGGGGCTACTCCCACTCGATGGTGCCGGGCGGCTTGCTCGTCACGTCGACGGTCACCCGGTTGATCTCGCGGACCTCGTTGGTGATCCGCGTCGAGATCGTCTCGATCACGTCGTAGGGCAGCCGCGCCCAGTCGGCGGTCATCGCGTCCTCGGACGTCACCGGCCGCAGCACCACCGGGTGGCCGTAGGTCCGGCCGTCACCCTGGACACCGACGGAGCGCACGTCGGCCAGCAGCACCACCGGGAACTGCCAGATGTCGCGGTCCAGACCCGACTTCGTGAGCTCCTCGCGGGCGATGGCGTCCGCCTCGCGAAGGATGTCGAGCCGCTCGCGGGTGACCTCGCCGATGATCCGGATGGCCAGGCCCGGGCCTGGGAACGGGTGCCGCCAGACCAGGTCGGCCGGCAGTCCGAGCTGCTCGCCGACCAGGCGGACCTCGTCCTTGAACAGGGTGCGCAGCGGCTCGACGAGCTCGAACTCGAGGTCGTCGGGCAGGCCGCCGACGTTGTGGTGGGACTTGATGTTGGAGGTGCCGGCTCCGCCGCCGGACTCGACCACGTCGGGGTAGAGCGTGCCCTGCACCAGGAACCCGACGCGCTCGCCCTGAGCCGCCGCGTCGCCCATGATCTCGACCTCGGCGGACTCGAAGGCGCGGATGAACTCGCGACCGATGACCTTGCGCTTCTCCTCGGGGTCGATCACCCCGACGAGGGCGTCGAGGAACTTCTTCTCGGCGTCGACCACGTGCAGGGAGACGCCGGTGGCGGCCACGAAGTCCCGCTCCACCTGTTCGGCCTCGCCCTTGCGGAGCAGCCCCTGGTCGACGAAGACGCAGGTCAGCTGGTCGCCGATCGCGCGCTGCACCAGGGCTGCCGCGACCGCGGAGTCGACGCCACCGGAGAGCCCGCAGATCGCGCGACGGTCCCCGATCTGGGTGCGGATCTTCTCGGTCTCCTCCTCGACGATGTTGACCATGGTCCAGGTAGGCCGGCAGCCGGCGATGTCCAGCAGGAAGTGGCTGAGCACCTCCTGGCCGTGCTCGGTGTGCATCACCTCGGGGTGCCACTGCACGCCGGCGAGGCGGCGGTCGAGGTCCTCGAAGGCCGCGACCGGGCTGTCCGGGGTGGAGGCGAGCACGTCGAACCCGGACGGCGCCGCGACGACCGAGTCGCCGTGGCTCATCCAGACCCGGTGCTGGCGCGGCAGGTCCGCGAGCAGGGTGCCGCCGTCGGTGACCTCGACCGGGGTCCGGCCGTACTCCGACCGCCCCGTCCGACGTACCTCGCCACCGAGGTTGAGGGCCATCGCCTGGAAGCCGTAGCACATCCCGAAGACCGGGACGCCGGCCGTGAAGATGTCGGCGTCGACGTTGGGCGCACCGGGCTCGTAGACCGACGAGGGACCACCCGACAGGATGATCGCCTTCGGCTTGCGGGCCAGGAGGTCCGCGACGGGCACCGTGTGCGGGACGATCTCGGAGTAGACGCGGGCCTCGCGGACCCGACGGGCGATGAGCTGGGCGTACTGAGCGCCGAAGTCGACGACGAGGACGAGGTCGTGGTCGGTGGTCACTGGGTGGTCACGGGACCTTTCGCTGTCGGGCCGGAGCGGCGCCGGTGAAGGCGGCAGTCTACCGACTGGACCACCCCCGCCCACCCACCCGTATCTTCCGGGCGAACCCGGACAACTCGGCGGGCGTTCGGCCCGACCGGCGTGCGCCGCGTTCCAACCTCGGGCACGGTGGCCTCCTCGGGGCTTGCGCGACCACCCGCACTCACCGAGGAGACAGCCAGCATGACCACCGATTCCGTGGCGGTGTCCGGCCGCGCACACTCCTTCGCCCGCCTGACCGCCAACCGTGTCGTGCTGCCGTGCGACGACGGGTACGACGCGGCCCGGACGCCGTGGAACGTCGCCGTCGACCAACGACCCGCGGCGGTGGCCCGCCCCACCAGCGCCGACGAGGTCTCAGACGTCGTGCGCGCTGCGGCCCGGGCGGGGCTCCGGGTGGCCCCGCAGGGCACCGGCCACGGCGCCGGCCCGCTCGGGAGCCTCGACGACGTCGTGCTGCTGCGCACGACCGGCCTGGCCGGGGTGCACGTCGACGCGGAGCGCCGGACCGCTCGCGTCGGGGCCGGGGTGCTGTGGGCCGACGTCGTGGACGCGGCGGCCGCCCATGGTCTCGCGGCCCTGCACGGCTCATCTCCCGACGTCGGCGTCGTGGGCTACTCCCTCGGCGGTGGCATCGGGTGGTACGCCCGGCAGCTCGGGCTGGCCGCCAACAGCGTCACCGCGGTAGAGCTCGTGCTCGGCGACGGCACCCAGGTGCGCGCCGACGCGGACACCCACCCGGACCTCTTCTGGGCGGCCCGCGGCGGTGGCGGCAGCTTCGGCATCGTCACCGCGCTCGAGTTCCGGCTCTTCGAGATCGAGACGGCGTACGCCGGGATGCTCCTCTGGGACCAGGAGCACGCCGAGCGGGTGCTGCGTGCCTGGGCGGCCTGGACCGTGGACGTCCCGGACTGCGTGACCACGTCGTTCCGGATGATGAATCTCCCGCCGATGCCCGAGCTGCCGCCGGTCCTGCGGGGACGCCGGCTCGTGGTGGTCGACGGTGCGGTGCTGGCCGACGACGAGTCCGCGACTGAGATCCTGGCCGCGCTGCGCGACCTGGAGCCGGAGCTGGACACGTTCGCGCGGGTCCCCGCCGCCGGCCTGGTCCGGCTGCACATGGAACCAGAGGGCCCGACGCCGGCCGTGTCGAGCTCCACGATCCTGGCCGACCTGCCGGACGCCGCGATCGAGACGTTCCTGGCCCTGACCGGCCACGGCTCCGGCTCCACCCTGCTGGCGGCCGAGCTCCGCCAGCTCGGCGGCGCGCTGTCGCGTCCGGCCGAGGGCGCGGGCGCGCTGCCGATGGTCGAGGGCGCGTTCGTGCTCTTCGGCGTGGCCATCGCGGCCACCCCGGAGAAGGCGGCCCAGGGCCGGGCGGACGGGACCGCGCTCGTGGACGCGATGCGGGCCCACGCCTCGGGACGGGACTACCTCAACTTCACGGAGGTGCCCGTGGACGTCGGCGCGTCCTTCCCGGCACAGACCTGGCGGCGGCTCAAGGCGATCCGTTCGGCGGTCGACCCGACCGGGCTCGTGCTGGCCAACCACCCGGTGCCGCGGCTCTACGAGAACGGCCTCCCGACCCGCTAGGGAACTTTTTTCCTGGTCCGGCGTAACCGACTGCGGGGGACCTCGTTGAACAGCACGGATCCGGTGGCTTTCTCCCTCCCAGAACCGGATCCCGCGTCCGTGCAGCTGCGTGGACCGTTCAGGGCCCGACCACCCTCCCTCCCGGTCGGGCCCTGAAGCCCGTTTAACGGGAGGGAGCGGTGTCAGCTGACGGAGACGATCGGCAGCCGCAGGGCGCCGGGCGCCGCCTCGGGGACGGACGGCCGGGCCGGGGCGACCGGGGCGATCCGCTCGTACGGCGTGCCGAGGGCGGGCCGCGGGTCGGCCTCGCCCTGGTTGGGCCAGAAGGCCATCGCGCGCTCAGCCTGGGCCGTGATCGTCAGCGACGGGTTCACCCCGAGGTTCGCGGTGACCGCCGACCCGTCCACGACGTGCAGGCCCGGGTGGCCGTACATCCGCTGGTAGGGGTCGATGACACCGGTCGCCTCGTCCTCGCCGATGGTGCAGCCGCCGAGGAAGTGCGCGGTCAGCGGCCGGTTGAACGGCTCGCCGATCGAGCCACCCGGCTTGCCACCGACGATCTCCGCCATCTTGCGGACGGCCTGGTTGGCGACCGGGATCCAGGTCGGGTTGGGCACGCCGTGGCCCTGGCGGGACGACAGGTGCCAGCGGCCGGTGACCTTGCTGCGCGTGGAGAACACCGTGATGGAGTTGTCGATGGTCTGCATGACGAGCGCGATGACCGTGCGCTCGGACCAGTGCCGGACGTCGTACAGGTCGCGGAGGCTGCCGCGCTCCTTCCACATCTCCTCGAGCCAGGTCCGCCAGCGCGGAGCCGGACCGTCGCCGTCGGTCAGGACGGTCTGCATCAGCGACATCGCGTTGCTGCCCTTGCCGTAGCGGCACGGCTCGATGTGGGTGTGCTCGTCGGGGTGGAAGCTCGACGTGATGGCGATGCCCTGGCTGTAGTCGACCTTGGTGTCGGGCGCGATGGCGCCGAGGATCGACTCCGAGTTGGTGCGCGACAGGTAGCCGAGCCGCTGCGAGACGTGCGGCAGGTGACCCTCGTCGCGCATCCGGTGCAGCAGCCGCTGGCTGCCGAGCGCGGACGCCGAGAACACGACCTGGTCGGCGGTCAGCGTGCGGGTGGCCGAACGGCGGCCGACCTTGGCCTTGGTGAACCGCACGCGTACGTCGTACCCGCCACCGTCGCGCGGGGAGACCCGGGTGACGGTGGTCAGCGGCAGCACCTGTGCGCCGTTCTGCTCGGCGAGGTAGAGGTAGTTCTTCACCAACGTGTTCTTGGCGTTGTGACGACAGCCGGACATGCACTCACCGCAGCCGACGCAGGTGGTCCGCGCAGGCCCCGCGCCGCCGAAGTAGGGGTCGGCGACCGTCTCGCCCTGGGCCTGTCCGGGGCGGCCGAAGAACACGCCCACAGGCGTCGGGTGGAAGGTGTCCGCCACGCCCATGTCGGTCGCGACCTTCTCCATCACGTCGTCGGCCGGCGTGCGAAGCGGGTTCTCGACCACACCGAGCATCCGCTTGGCCTGCTCGTAGTACGGCGCCAGCTCGCTGCGCCAGTCGGTGATGTGCCGCCACTGCGGGTCGTCGTAGAACGGCGCCAACGGTTCGTAGAGCGTGTTCGCGTAGACCAGCGACCCGCCACCGACGCCCGCCCCCGAGACGATCATGGCGTCCTTGAGGGCGTCGACCCGCTGGATGCCGTAGCAGCCGACCTCGGGACGGAAGAGGTACTTCTTCAGGTCCCAGGACGTCTCGGGCAGGTCGGCGTCCTCGAACCGCGCCCCGGCCTCGATGACGCCGACCTTGTAGCCCTTCTCGGTGAGCCGCAGCGCGGTGACCGAGCCGCCGAAGCCGGAGCCGATGACCAGGACGTCGAAGTCGAGGTCGCTCACGCCCGCCCCAGCTTGTTCAGCAGCCGCGACTGGGCGGTCATCACCTGGGCGAACCGCTCGTCGGAGAGCCCGAACATCGGCCCGAACCGAAGCAGCCGCTGGGTCGCGACGGACTGCGTCTCGGTGTAGCGGAGCACTCCCTCGCTGCCCTGCCGGCGGCCGAGGCCCGACTCGCGCATGCCGCCCATCGGGGCGTCGATGCTCGCGAACGTCGCCGCGAAGGCCTCGTTGATGTTGACGGTGCCGCAGCGGATCTGCCGCGCGATGGCCCGGGCCCGCGTGCCGTCCTGGCTGTAGATCGAGGCGTTCAGGCCGTACTGCCCGTCGTTGGCGCGGGCAATCGCGTCGGCCTCGTCGGAGAACCGGTAGATCGAGACGACCGGGCCGAAGGTCTCGTGGCCGAAGCACTGCATCTCGGGCGTGACGCCCTCGAGCACGGTGGGCTCGTAGTAGTAGGGACCGAGGTCCGGACGGGCCCGCCCGCCGGTGAGCACCCGCACGCCCTTGGACCGGGCGTCCTCGACGTGCGCGGTCGTGGCGTCGAGCTGCTGCTGGCTGATCAGCGAGCCCATGTCGGCGCCCCAGGCCAGCCCGGGCTGCATCTTCATCGCCTTGATCCGGGCCACGAAACGCGCGACGAACCGGTCGTAGACCTGGTCGGCCACGAACATCCGCTCGGTCGAGACGCAGAGCTGTCCGGCGTTGGAGAAGCTCGCCCGGACGGCACCCTCCGCGGCCCGGTCGAGGTCGGCGTCGCGCAGCACCAGGATCGGGTTCTTGCCGCCGAGCTCGAGCGAGCAGCCGATCAGCCGCTCGGCGCACTGCTTCGCGATGGTCTTGCCGGTGGCCGTGGAGCCGGTGAAGCAGACGTAGTCCGCCCGGCCGATGATCTCCGGGCCGACCTCGCTGCCGGGGCCGGCCACGACCTGCCAGAGGTCCTGGGGGAACCCGGCCTCCTCGAGCAGCTGCACGCCGAGCAGAGCGGTGAGCATGGTCTGGGCGTCGGGCTTGTGCACCACGGCGTTGCCGGCGAGCAGGGCCGGGAGGCCGTCGCACAGTGCCAGGGTGAACGGGTAGTTCCACGGCGAGATGACGCCGACGACACCCTTGGGGATCCGGTTGACCTCGACCCGGGTGAGGCCGGGCACCACACCGGAGACCCGCTTGGTGTCCAGGTGCCGGCGACCGGTGCGGCCGTAGTAGCGCGCGGTGAGCGCCACGTGCAGCGCCTCGCTGTAGGCATCGACGCGGGACTTGCCGGACTCCCAGCAGATCATGTCGCTGATCTCGGACTCGCGAGCGAACAGCAGGTCGTGCAGGCGCAGCAGCAGCGTCTCGCGCTCCGCGATCGACGTGCGGGCCCACTTCGCCTGCGCCAGCCTGGCCCGGCGGAACGCCTCGGCGACGTCGCCGGCGGAGGACTGCGGGATCGTGCCGAGGGGCTGCCCGTTGAAGGGGCAGTACGTCGCGACGCTGGTCCCCGTGGTCGAGACGATCCGGTCGGTCAGCCCCGTCACGAACGCCCGGTCCAAGGCATAGCTCGCGGTGGGGTCGGTGCCGGGGTCCTTGACGGTCGGATCAGGCTGAACGCTCATATACCGAGAGTATGTGACCGCGGTCGCACTGGCTACCCCTGGGTAACTCCGGTCTCAGCCGGTGGCGCCGGCGACCGGCCAGCGAACTGGGCGCCCGGTGGACCGGTCCCGCAACCAGCAGCTGACCTGCTCCGCGGGCATCGGCCGCGCGAGGTGGAAGCCCTGGGCGGTGTCGCACCCGAGCCGGCGCAGCAGGTCGAGGCTCGCCTCGTCCTCGACCCCCTCGGCGACGAGCCGGAGCTCGAGGGCGTGCGCCAGGTCGATGGTCGACCGGACGATCTCGGCGTTCCGGCTGCGCCCCACGTCGACCAGGAAGGCCCGGTCCAGCTTCAGCTCGTCCACGGGCAGCCGCTGCAGGTACGACAGCGAGCAGTAGCCGGTGCCGTAGTCGTCGATCGACAGCCACACGCCCAGGCTCTTGAGCCGGGACAGCGTCTCGACACCGGTCTCCGGATCGGCCATCAACGTGCTCTCGGTGAGCTCCAGCGTCAGCGCCGAGGCCGGCAACCCGTGCCGGGCCAGCACGGCCGACACCCGGTCCGGCAACGCCTGGTCGAGCAGGCTGCTGGCGGAGACGTTCACCGAGACCCCGACGTCCAGTCCGGACGCGCGCCACGCGGCGCACTGGGCGACGGCCCCGTCCAGCACTTTCGAGGTCAGCGCCCCCATCAGCCCGGTCTGCTCCACAAGGGGCAGGAAGGAGTCGGGGTAGAGCAGCCCGCGACGCGGGTGCTGCCAGCGGACCAAGGCCTCCAGGCCCACCACGCCGCCCCCGGCGACGTCGCACTGCGGCTGGTAGTGCAGGACCAGCTCGTCGGCGTCCAGGGCATCCCGCAGCTCCTCGATCGTGCGCAGCCGCTCCCGCGAGTGCTGGTCCCGGGCCGGGTCGTAGCGCCGCACGCCACCTCCGGCCGCCTTGGCGGCGTACATCGCGACGTCGGCGCGCTGGAGGAGGCCGTTGGTGTCCGCGGCCTGCTCGGGCGCGAGGGTCAGGCCGATGCTGGCGCTCATTCGCAGCGTCACGCCGTCGAGGTGGAACGGCTCGACGAGACGCTCGAGCAGCCGCTCGGCCACCGCTTCCGGCACGTCGAACGGCCCGAGCCCGACGACGACCGCGAACTCGTCGCCCCCGAGCCGCACCAGCAGGTCGCCCTCGCGCAGCGCCGGCGTCAGCCGCGGGCCGAGCTGGCGCAGCAGCTCGTCGCCGACGTGGTGCCCGAGGGTGTCGTTGATCTCCTTGAAGTGGTCGAGGTCCACGAGCAGGACCGCCAGGGGCTCGTCGGTCGCGAGCCGCGTGGCCAGGTGCTCGTGAAGCATCCGCCGGTTGCCGAGGCCGGTCAGGCTGTCGGTCCGGGCCTGCTGGCCGAGGTCGAACATCCGGGTGAGCTGGCGGAACGCGATCTGGGTCCGCACCGCGGCGGCGACCAGCGTCAGGCCGGCCAGCACCGTGGCCACCGGGCTGATCGGCTCCCACCGGCCGAGCACCAAGATGACCAGCGCCGTGACGGTCGCGAGAGCCGGCACCGCCAGGGCGACGCGCTCCTGGCTGTGCGGCCGGACCGCCGCCTGGGCAGAGGTACGGCGGGCGGCCCCCGTCGCGAGAAGGGTCAGCCCGAGCGACCAGCCGGCGTCGACCGGCGTGCCGAGGGCGTAGGTGTCGTGCGCGACCCGAAGGGCGTAGACGACGTCGGAGGTGGCGAAGACCAGCAGCCCGACGAGGATCCAGATCCAGGACCCTCCGGGGCGCAGGCCGTAGGCCACCGCCACCCCGACGACGGTGGCGACGAGCAGCAGGTCGGCCAGCGGGTAGGCCGCCGCGACCGCGACGACGACGGGTCCACCGGTCGCGCCGCTGACGAGCGGGCCGAGCACCACGGCCAGGGCAGCGGCGGCACCGAGCGCGCCCAGGGCGCTGTCCAGCCACACCGACGCCTGGAACCCGCGCAGCTCGCGGCGCACCCGGAGCGCGACGGAGGCGAAGACCAGTGGCGGGAAGCACAAGAACGCGAAGTCGCCCCAGGACGGGAACGGCGGCGTGGCCCCCTGCGCCGAGACGAGCACGACGTAGACGCCACCGGCGCTCCACGCCAGCGACCCCACCCCGAGCAGCAGCAGCTCCCGGCGCTCGGGCCCGGTCCGCGTCCTGCTGGTGGCCACCAGCAGGGCCGCCGGCAGCACGGTGGTCAGGCTCCCGAGCCATCCGTCGACGAGGGGCTCGAAGCCGTCGCCGTGCCGGCCCAGCCCAACCACGAAGCAGGCCAGCAGCGTCCAGAGCAGGGCGACGACGACCATCGGGCCACGACGGTGCAGCACGCGGGCGCCCGCCACCCGGCGTTCCGTCACAGTCCACATGGGCTCCAGTGTCGGCGACCACGGCACTCTTGGCTGGCGATTCCGGCGATCCTGACTATTCGGACAGAGACGATGACGCTCGTGGGTGATGGCGCCGGGAGACCGAGATCACCCCCTGTAGGGGTCTATTTCCGTGCCTGACACTTACAGTCGAGATAACATTTGGTACGTCGGCGGGACCCCTCCGGCACACCACTCGCACGGAAGTAGTTGACCAAAGATGTCTACGGGGAACACCGCTCCCTCGCTCATGCTCTACGTCGCCACGTCGGCCATCGCCGACCGTCAGCGCGAGGCCCGCGACCGAAGCCAGCTCGCGACGGCACGCCGCACCCGCCGCCAGGCCCGCTGACCCACCGCTCTCCCGCACGACGACAGGCGCCGCCGGACCCTCACG
>JBDSMW010000052.1:0-7540 GCA_039915665.1 Nocardioidaceae bacterium | reverse complement strand
TACCTGCTGGCCGGGCCGCGGGCGACACTGGCCGAGGGACTCACCCGGGCGGCGACCATCGCCGGCACCAAGCCGCCGATGGTGCTCCCGACCGGACTGGTGCGGGTGGTCTCGGCCGTGGCCGGCGGGCTCGGTCGCGTCGTACCCCTGCCTCCGGAGTTCGCCGCCGAGACGATGCGGGCGTCGCTGGCGACCTACTACGGCTCGTCCGCCTAGGCCGAGCGCGACCTGGGCTGGCGCGCGCGCGACCTGGACACCGTGCTGCGGGAGACCGTCGCCTCCCTTCGCTAGGTTCTCCGGCATGACCGACCGACTCCAGGACCTGGTGCGCGCCCTCCTCGACATCCGCACGTGGACGGCCTTCGACGTAGACGACGAGGGACGAGTGCTGGCCGGCACCGACGACCTCGGCAGCCTGCAGCTCGTCGAGGTGGGCACCGACGGCACTCGCACCCCACTGACCGACCTGCCGTCGAGCTGCACCGGCCGCTACCTGCCCGGCTCGCGCCGGGTGGTGGTCGAGCACGACACCGGCGGCGACGAGCACGCCCAGCTGTCGGTGCTCGACCTCGCGACACCGCTGGGCCGGCCGGCCGGACTCGACGACCTCGAGCCGCTGGTCCACGACAAGGCCCACATGCACAACGTCCTGGACGTCACCACCACCTCGCTCGTCTACTCCACCAACCGGCGCAACGACGTGGACATGGACGTCGTGGTCCGCGACCTCGTGACGGGCGAGGAGCGGGTGGTCTTCGACGACGGCGGCTACGTCGTCGAGACGGCCGTCTCGCACGACGGCACGCGGGCCGCGGTCAACCGGCTCAGCCTGCTGCCCAACTCGATGACGGTCTCGGTCACCGGTGTCGACGCCCGGGCCCTCACCGACCCGGACGAGGCGGCCTACCACGAGCAGGTCGGGTGGAGCGCGGACGACGACTCGGTCGTGCTGGTGTCCAACCAGGGGCGCGAGTTCACCGCCGTCGTACGCCTCGGGCTCGACGGCGCCCACGACACCCTCGTCGCCGACGACGAGCACGACCTGTCGGTCTGGCTCGCGCCCGACGGCCGGGCGATGGTCGTCGGCACGCTCGACGACGGCGCGACGAGCCTGGCCGTCCACGAGGCCGACGGCACCAAGCGGTGCGACCTCGACCTGCCCGCGGGCACCCCGGTGTGCGTGGCCTGGTCGGCCGACGGCACCCGGGTGCTGGTCTCCCTGCTCCGCCCCACCGATCCGGGCTCGCTCTACCGCGTCGACGCCGCGACCGGGGCGGCCGAGATGGCCGTCGACGGGCGCGAGGCCGTGCCCGTCGGGCTCCGCGACCGGCTCGTCGAGCCGTCGAGCATCCGGGTGCCGACCCCCGACGGCGAGCGGGTGCCCTGCTTCGTCTACGCCGGCGCCGGCGCCGACGGGCGGCCGGAGCTCGCCGGCGCCTCTGTCCTGCACGTGCACGGTGGACCGGAAGCGGCCGCGATGCGGCTGTGGAATCCGCTGGTGCAGGCGATGAGCCTGCTCGGTCTGACGGTGCTGGTTCCGAACGTGCGCGGGTCCACCGGCTACGGCAAGCGGTGGTACTCCCTCGACGACGTGGAGCTCCGGCTCGACTCGGTCGCCGACCTCGCGGCCCTGCACGCCTGGCTGCCCGAGCTCGGCCTCGACGGGGACCGCAGCGCTCTGTGGGGCGGCTCCTACGGCGGCTACATGGTGCTGGCAGGCGTCTCGATGCAGCCTGCGCTGTGGGCGGCCGGCGTGGACGTCGTCGGGGTCTCGTCCCTGGTGACGTTCCTGGAGAACACCTCCGGCTACCGCCGGGCGTTCCGCGAGCGCGAGTACGGCTCCCTCGACCGCGACCGCGACTTCCTGGTCACGGCGTCCCCGGTCACCTACCTCGACGACGTCGTGGCGCCGCTGTTCGTGATCCACGGCGCCAACGACCCGCGCGTCCCGCTCTCGGAGGCGCAGCAGATCGTGGCCGCGCTGGAGGCGCGGGGCGTCCCCTGCGAGCTCCGCGTGTACGCCGACGAGGGCCACGGCCTGGCCAAGCGGGTCAACCGGCTCGACGCCTACCCCGCGGCCGTGGACTTCCTCACCAGGGTGCTCGGCCGCCCTTGACGGGTCCTAGACTCCGGGGCGGGTCAGTCCGCGCCCGCATCGTCGATCGAGGAGAGACACGTGGCCGACGTCAAGCCGCTCCGCAAGGTGCTCATCGCCAACCGGGGTGAGATCGCCGTCCGCGTGGTCCGTGCGTGCAAGGACGCCGGGATCGGCAGCGTCGCCGTCTACGCCGACCCCGACCGCGACGCGCTGTTCGTGCGGCTGGCCGACGAGGCGCACAGCCTCGGCGGGGCCACCCCTGCGGAGTCCTACCTCGACATCGCCAAGATCGTGAAGGTCGCCCAGGACAGCGGCGCCGACTCGGTGCACCCCGGCTACGGCTTCCTGGCCGAGAACGCCGACTTCGCCCAGGCCGTGATCGACGCCGGCCTGGTCTGGATCGGCCCGCCGCCGGCCGCCATCGACGCGCTCGGCGACAAGGCCAAGGCCAAGCACATCGCGGAGCGGGCCAACGCCCCGCTCGCCCCCGGCACCAAGGACGCGGTCAAGGACGCGGACGAGGTGGTCGCGTTCGCTCGGGAGTTCGGCCTCCCGGTCGCCATCAAGGCCGTCTACGGCGGCGGCGGTCGTGGTCTCAAGGTTGCCCGCACGATCGAGGAGATCCCCGACGCCTTCGACTCCGCCGTCCGCGAGGCGGTGAGCGCCTTCGGCCGCGGGGAGTGCCTCGTCGAGAAGTTCCTCGACAAGCCGCGCCACGTCGAGACCCAGTGTCTGGCCGACCAGCACGGCAACGTCGTCGTGGTCTCGACCCGCGACTGCTCGCTGCAGCGCCGCAACCAGAAGCTCGTCGAGGAGGCGCCCGCGCCGTTCCTCACCGAGGACCAGACGACCCGCCTCTACGAGAGCTCCAAGGCGATCCTGCGCGAGGCCGAGTACGTCGGGGCCGGCACCTGCGAGTTCCTGGTCGCCCAGGACGGCAGCATCTCGTTCCTCGAGGTCAACACCCGCCTCCAGGTCGAGCACTGCGTCTCCGAGGAAGTCACCGGCCTCGACCTGGTCCGCGAGATGTTCCGCATCGCCGCCGGCGAGGAGCTCGGCTACGGCGACCCGGAGGTCTCGGGCCACTCGATCGAGTTCCGCATCAACGCCGAGGACCCGGGCTCCAACTTCATGCCCGCGCCGGGCACGCTGACCCGCTGGCACGCGCCGGCCGGACCGGGTGTCCGCCTCGACGGTGGCTACGACCAGGGCGAGACGGTCCCCGGCTCGTTCGACTCCCTGGTGGCCAAGCTGATCGTCACCGGCCGCGACCGGACCCAGGCGCTGGAGCGGTCGCGCCGGGCGCTCTCGGAGTTCGTCGTCGACGGCATGCCCACGGCGATCCCCTTCCACCAGGCCGTGGTCGACGACCCCGCGTTCGTCGGTGACGGGGAGACCTTCTCGGTCTACACCCAGTGGATCGAGACCGAATTCGACAACCAGATCCCGCCGTACGCAGGAGAGAGCGAAGCGCTCGAGGCCTCCGAGCGACAGTCCGTGACCGTCGAGGTCGGCGGCCGGCGGCTCGAGGTCGTGCTGCCCGCCGGGTTCGCGGCCGGAGCAGCGGCCGGAGCGGGGGGGCAGAAGAAGCCCAGACGGGAGAAGAAGAAGGCCGGAGCGACCGCCAGCGGCGACAGCGTCACCTCCCCGATGCAGGGCACGATCGTCAAGGTCGCGGTCGAGGACGGGGCCGAGGTCTCCGAGGGCGACGTCATCGTGGTCCTCGAGGCGATGAAGATGGAGCAGCCGCTCAAGGCGCACAAGGCCGGCACCGTCACCGGCTTGTCCGCCGCCGTCGGCGACAGCGTCACCAGCGGCGCGGTCGTCTGCGAGATCAAGGACGCGTGAACGTTCGGCCAACTCCTCCGCAGGGGTGGCCGGATCCCAGCCGCAGCGGGTGACGATGGGCGGCGTGCGCCGGCCCGTCACCTTCCTGGTCCACGACGCGTCCGGTCACGGGGGCGTCGCCCGGACCGTCGTCAACCTCGCGAACCACCTCGCCGGACACCGCGACGTGCGGGTCCTGAGCCTGTTCCGGCACGGCGCCGAACCGGCGTACCCGCTGGACCCCCGTGTGCGGCACGAGGTGCTGGTCGACGTGCCCGCCGGGCTCGGACCCCTCGACCGACTGCTGGACGCCCGGCCCACGCGGCTGCGGCCCCAGCCGGCCGAGAAGCGGATGACCCGGTTGACCGACCGGGCCCTGCAGACCGCGCTGTCCCGCCTGGAGCCAGGGATCCTGGTGTCCACCCGTCCGTCCCTGCACCTCGCCGCGACCCGCTGGGCCGCGGACGGGGTCCGCGTCGTCGGCCAGGACCACAAGAACTTCGCCACCCGGTTCGCCAACGCCCGGCAGGCCGAGGTGCTCCGCGCGGCGGTGCCGCTGCTCGACGCCTACGTCGTGCTCACCCGGGCCGACGCTGACGACTACCGCCGCGAGCTCCCGGGACTGGGGACGCCCGTGGAGGTGATCCGCAACGCCCTCCCCTGGCCGCCCGCCGACACCCCCGCTCCGCTCGACTCCCAGGTCGTCGTGGCGGCCGGACGGCTGGCGCGGGAGAAGGGCTTCGGCCGGATGATCGAGGCGTTCGCGCCGGTGGCCCGCGAGCACCCGGACTGGCGGCTCGACATCTACGGCGAGGGCAGCGAGCGGGCCGCGCTGACGCGGCGCATCGCCCGGCTCGGCCTCGACGGGCGGGTCCGGCTGCCGGGCTACACCGACGGCTTCCGCGGCGTGCTGGCCGGCGCCGCGGCGTACGCCCTGACCTCGCGCGCCGAGGGCTTCCCGATGGTGCTGATCGAGGCGATGAGCGCGGGGGTCCCCCTCGTGGCGATGGACTGCCCGCGCGGGCCCGGCGAGATCGTGGACGACGGCAAGAACGGCCTGCTGGTCGAGGACGGCGACGTGACGGGGTTCACCGAGGCGCTGCGCCGGCTGGTCGAGGACGACGACCTGCGGCGCGCGTGCGGCCGCCGGGCCCACGAGGACGCGCGGCAGTACGCCATGGACCGCGTCCTCGAGGAGTGGCTGCAGCTGTTCGAGTGCCTCGACGGCTGAACTGCACGCGGCTGCCACCCGGCGGTCATCCGGTGTTCATCCCCGGCCGTCACCGTCGAGCCATGAGCCAGCGCGTGATCCTCCACGTAGGCGTCCCGAAGAGCGGCACCACGTTCCTGCAGTCGTCGCTGACCCTGAACCGCCAGGCGCTCCGCGAGGCCGGCGTGCTCTACCCCGCCGGCCACGAGCGGATGTTCCTCGCCGCCCTCGACGTCCGCGGGGCCCACAAGGCGTGGGGCCGTCGCCGGGCCGAGGTCGACGGCGCGTGGGACACCCTGTGCCGCAAGGCCCGCGCCCACGACGGCACGACCGTGATCAGCCACGAGCTGTTCGCCGCCGCGTCGGCCCACCAAGTGACCGCTGCCCTGACCATGCTCAAGGGGCTCGAGGTGCACGTCGTGGTGACGGCCCGCGACCCCGCTCGGCAGGCGGTGGCCGAGTGGCAGGAGGGCGTCAAGCACGGCCGGCGGCTGCGCTTCGAGCAGTTCCGGCGCCGCGTGCTCGACAACGCCTCGGAGACCGACTACGCCCGCCGGTTCCGGGCCTCCCAGGACCTGCCCGACGTGCTGGCCCGCTGGGGCGGCTCCCTCCCGGCCTCCCGCGTCCACGTCGTCTGCTGCCCGCAGCCGGACGCCGACCCGCGGCTCCTGTGGGAGCGGTTCGGCGACGTGGTCGGGTTCGACGCGGTCCAGCTCGAGCCCGCCGGTCCGGACAGCGTGAACCCGTCGCTGGGGACGGTCGAGATCGACCTGCTGCGCCGCGTCAACGTGGCCCTCGACAAGCGGCTCGTGCAGCCGGACTACGGCCAGGTGGTCAAGCAGCTCTACGCGCAGGAGATCCTGCCCGCGCGCCGGTCGCCGCGTGCCGTCGTACCCGCGGAGATGTACGACGACCTGGCGATCGTCGGGGAGCGCTGGGTCAAGGAGATCGACAAGGCGGGGTACGACGTCCGCGGCGCCCTGGCCTCGCTGGTGCCCGTCGCACCCGGCGAGGAAGGACCGCACCCGGACGACGTGCACCCCCGCGACGGGCTGGACGCCGCCGTCGCCGCGACCGCCGAGCTGCTCGTGGAGGTGCAGCGGTCCCGCGCCGACGTGACCCGCCTCGAGGCGGAGAACGCGAAGCTCCGCAAGAAGCGCAAGCGGCTCAAGCACCGCCTGCGCGCGGTCACCGACGAGTGAGACACGACGTCTGCGCGTGACGAGCGCCCACTAGCCTGCGAGGCATGTTCTCCAAGGTGTTGGTCGCCAACCGCGGCGAGATCGCCATCCGTGCGTTCCGGGCCGCCTACGAGCTCGGCGCGCAGACGGTGGCCGTGTTCCCGCACGAGGACCGGGGCTCCGAGCACCGGCTCAAGGCCGACGAGGCCTACGAGATCGGCGAGCGCGGCCACCCCGTGCGCGCCTACCTCGATCCCGACGTGATCGTCGCGGCCGCCGTGAGCGCGGGCGCCGACGCGGTCTACCCGGGCTACGGCTTCCTCTCGGAGAACCCCCAGCTGGCCGAGGCCTGCGCCAACGCCGGCATCACCTTCATCGGCCCCACGGCCGAGGTGCTCACCCTGACCGGCAACAAGGCACGCGCGATCGCCGCGGCCAAGGCGGCGGGCGTGCCCACGCTCGCTTCCGTCGAGCCGTCCACCGACGCCGACACCCTCATCGAGTCGTCCCAGGACATGCCCTACCCGCTGTTCGTCAAGGCCGTCGCCGGTGGTGGCGGTCGCGGCATGCGCAGGGTCGACGAGGCCGGCGACCTCCGTGAGGCCATCGAGACCTGCATGCGCGAGGCCGAGGGCGCGTTCGGCGACCCGACCGTGTTCATCGAGCAGGCCGTGGTCGAGCCGCGGCACATCGAGGTGCAGATCCTCGCGGACGGGGCCGGCCACGTGATCCACCTCTTCGAGCGGGACTGCTCCGTGCAGCGCCGCCACCAGAAGGTCGTCGAGATCGCCCCGGCTCCCAACCTGGACCCCGAGATCCGCCGACGCATGTGCGCCGACGCGGTGCGCTTCGCGACCGAGATCGGCTACCGCAACGCGGGCACCGTGGAGTTCCTCCTCGACCCGCAGGGCAGCTACGTCTTCATCGAGATGAACCCCCGGATCCAGGTGGAGCACACGGTCACCGAGGAGGTCACCGACGTCGATCTCGTGCAGGCCCAGATGCGCATCGCGTCGGGCGAGACGCTCGAGGACCTCGCGCTCTCCCAGGACCGGGTCGTGCTGCGGGGCGCCGCGCTGCAGTGCCGGATCACCACCGAGGACCCCGCCAACGGGTTCCGCCCGGACACCGGCCGGATCACGACCTACCGCTCCCCTGGCGGCGCCGGCGTGCGCCTCGACGGCGGCACCACCTACACCGGTGCGGAGGTCAGCGCGCACTTCG
>JBDSMW010000047.1:0-17308 GCA_039915665.1 Nocardioidaceae bacterium | reverse complement strand
CTAACCGGGTGGTGCTGGGGTGGGCGGGGGCCGGCTGGTCCCGGTCGGGCTCGTTGAGCGACTCGGACTGGTGGCCCGGCTGGTCCTCGACGCTGGCCTCGCCGGCCGGTCCGTCGCCGGTCGGCCGGTCGGAGGCCTAAACCTCGGGGTCCGGCTCCTTCGATGCGGCGGCGTCGGGTCCGACCTCCTGGGGATCGGTCACGGTGTCCTCCGTCTGCGTCACGTCGCCCGGAGCGGGCTCGGCCTTGGTCTCCACCGGCTCCGAGGCTGAGGGGTCGGGCCGCTGCACGGCTGCCAGCAGCATCTGGGCGACGTCGAGCACCTCGACCTCCTCGCGGGCCTTGCCGTCGGCCTGGAGCGAGGTCAGCCCGTCCGAGAGCATCACCCGGCAGAACGGGCAGCCGACCGCGATCTGCTCGGCACCGGTCTCGACGGCCTCGGTCGTGCGGTTCAGGTTGATCCGCTCGCCGATCTTCTCCTCCATCCACATCCGGGCACCGCCGCCGCCGCAGCAGAAGGAGCGCTC
Organism: Nocardioidaceae bacterium; assembly: GCA_039915665.1. GTDB lineage: Bacteria > Actinomycetota > Actinomycetes > Propionibacteriales > Nocardioidaceae > Nocardioides_B. The sequence continues at coordinate 16,782 of JBDSMW010000047.1, read as the reverse complement.
GCTGTTGCGCGGCATCTCCTTCAGCTCCGCGTTCGGGATGATGTCCAGCAGCTCGCGGGGCGGGGAGTAGACCTGGTTGTGCCGACCGAGGTAGCAGGGGTCGTGGTAGGTGATCGACTTCTTCGGGGCGCTGTTCCCGTTGCTGCCCGCCGCCACCGGGGTCAGCCTCCCCTCGCGCACCAGCCGGTTGAGCAGCTGGGTGTGGTGCACGACCTCGAGCTCCACGCCGAACTCGGAGTACTCGTTCTTCAGGGTGTTGAAGCAGTGCGCGCAGGTGGAGACGACCTTCTTGACCTTGGTCTCCTTGAACACCTCGGCGTTCTGCATCGCGAGCTGCTGGAAGACGAACTCGTTGCCGGAGCGACGGGCCGGGTCGCCCGTGCAGGTCTCGCCGTCCCCGAGCACGGCGAAGGAGACGCCGGCCAGGTCGAGCAGCTCGGCGACCGCGCGGGTGGTCTTCTTGGCCCGGTCCTCATACGCCCCGGCGCAGCCCACCCAGAACAGCCAGTCGACCTCGTCGAGGTCCTCGACGTCGGTGCCGACCTGCAAGACCGGGAAGTCCAGCCCCTTCGCCCAGTCCATCCGCGCGCTCGGCGACATGTTCCAGGGGTTGCCCTTGTTCTCCAGGCCCTTGAACAGCTGGTTCAGCTCGGCGGGGAAGTTCGACTCGACCAGCACCTGGTAGCGGCGCATGTCCATGATGTGGTCGACGTGCTCGATGTCGACGGGGCACTGCTGGACGCAGGCACCGCACGACGTGCAGTTCCAGAGCACCTCGGGGTCGATCACCGCGGCGCCGGACTCGGGGTTGTAGAACCAGTCGTCGCCGGTGTCGCCCACCAGCGGCCGCTCGACCTCCTTGGTCAGGGTGTCGTTGCCCTCGAGCAGCGCGGCGCGGTCGCCCTCGGCGGCCTGGAGGTACGGCGCCTTGGCGTAGGCGTGGTCACGCAGGGCGGTGATGAACAGCTTGGGAGACAGCGGCTTCTCGGTGTTCCAGGCCGGGCACTGGCTCTGGCAGCGGCCGCACTCGGTGCAGGAGGTGAAGTCGAGGATGCCCTTCCAGGCGAAGTCCTCGACCTTGCCGACCCCGAGCGGGGCGTCCTCGTCGAGGTCCTCGATGTTCTCGAAGTCGATCGGGGCGCCGTCGACCATGATCGGGGACAGCCCGCCCAGCGCCGTACCACCGCCGGCCCTGCGCTTGAAGAAGATGTTGAAGAACGCGGTGAACCGGTGCCACGCGACCCCCATCGTGAGGTTCAGCGAGATGACGATCATCCAGGTGAACGAGATGAGGATCTTGACCATCGCGACGAGGTAGATCGTGTTCGCGAGCGCCGACTCCGACATCCCGCTCATCAGGTGCCCGATCCAGAACGAGAACGGGTAGTGGAGAGCGGTGGCCTGCTCGCTGCCGTACTGCGAGATGGCGTACTCCGCGCCGCGCAGGACCGCGATGCAGAGGCCGACGCCGAGGATGACCGCCTCGACGAAGTAGGCCTGCCACATGGTCGAGCCGAAGAACCGGCCCTTGGACCCTCGGGTGCGCTCCTTGGGGCGGGTCGCGCGGTAGCCGATGAACGCGACGATCGCGATCAGCATGCCGACGGTGAAGAACTCCGTGACCCACTCGTAGAGGAAGAAGTGCCCGATCAGCGGGAGCGCGAAGTGCGCGTCGAACAGCTGGCCGAACGCGGTGATGAGGGTGAAGAACAGCAGCCCGAACCCGATGAACACGAACCAGTGGCCGGTGCCCATCCAGGTCCACTGCAGCATCCGCGTGTGCCCGAGGGTCTCCTTGAGCGTGGTGAGCGTGCGAGCGCCCTTGTCGTCGGTGCGGTTGATGGGCTGGCCGATCTTGACCGTGGCGATGATCGAGCGGATCGCCTTGACGAACAGGGCGATGCCGACGGCCGCGATGGCCAGCGACACCACGATGGCGAAGATCTGCATGGGGGGCTCCTCGTCGTGCTCCGGCAGGCGTCGGTCGAGCCTAGCGTCGAGCCGCGCTGCGCGGACGCCGGTGTGAAAAGGATCCTACCGAGAGGTAACTTTGCCGCTCCCTCGACCGGTCGGGTCAGACGATGCGGCGCACGTGCAGGAACGCCTCGGGTCCCCGGCTCGTGTCGCCCGCGAGACCAGGTTCTTGGTCAGCGGGTCGTCGGTGTTGTGTGCGTGGCCGACGCGACCCGTCGACGCCGCAGGGCTCGGGGGAGGGTGCGGTTCTCGAGGTCGGCCATGGAACGAGAACGAGTTCGCGTGACTTTGGTTACTCGGCCCGGCTGCGGCCGCCGAGCCGACGGGTCAGGGCGTCCGCGCAGCGGAGGGTCGCGGCGACGGTGCGTTCCACGCCGACCCCGGCGTCGACGGGGTAGGTGACCGCAACGCCCGCGACGGGGTGCTGGTTGTGGTCGAGCACCGCCGCGGCGACGGAGGCGAACCCGGGCGTCACCTCGCCCTGCTCGACGGCGTAGCCGCGTTGCCGGGTCTCGGACAGCAGCGTGCGGAGGGCGCCGAGCGTCTGCGGCCCCGCGCCGTGCCGGTCGACGAACGCCGTACGGTCCGGATAGAGCGCGCGGACCTGGGCCGCCGGCAGGTCGGCGAGAACCGCCCGACCGCTCGCCGTCAGGTGGGCCGGCAGCCGCACGCCGACGTCGGTCACCAGCGGAGGTCGTCCGGGCGCCCGCTCCTCCACGACGTAGAGCACGTCACGGCCGTGCAGCACCGCGAGGTGCGCACTCTGTCCGACGCTGTCGACCAGCGTGGCGAGGTGCCGTCGACTGATCCGCTGCAACGGCTCCTGCCGGGCGTAGCCGCTGCCCACCTCGAACGCTGCTACCCCGAGCCCGTAGCGATGCTCCTCGGGCAGGTGCACCACGAAGCCTTCCTCGATCATCGCGGTGACGAGGTGGTAGGCCGTGGAGCGCGGCAGACCGACCTCGGCCGCGAGCCGGTCGAGGGTCACCGGGTCCGGCTGGGTGGCGAGGTAGCGCAGCACCCGCAGGGCACGCGTCGCGGCCGGCACCTGTCCCATGGCCGCGAATCTAGCGGTCGGGCGCTCTCCTCGGCCGCCTGAGCGCCGCCGGTCCTTGGCGTGGACGCTCCCGTCCCGCACACTGGGCGGCGACCGCACCCGCGAGGAGAGGCTTTCCCGTGTCCCGTTGGCTGATCCACGCGATGACGCTGGTCGTCGCCCTCATCGGATCGTCCGTGTCCGTGCCCGCCCACGCCCAGTCCGAGCCGCTTCCCGGCAAGGACCAGTGGCTCTCCGACACCCGGGTGGCGATGTACGGCTCCCGGGCCTACGTCGGCGACCGCGTCGACCAGGGTGGCCGACGGCTCGCGGTGAACTTCGACATCGACAACACGTCGCTGGCGACGTACTACGCCAAGGGCACCGCCGTGCCGGTCGTGCTGCGGTTCGCGAAGTACGCCCGCAGCCAGGGCGTCACGCTGCTGTTCAACACCGGCCGGCTTCGTGGCCAGACCGCGGGCGTGGCGCGGTCGCTGCGCCGGGTCGGGTACGACGTCAAGGAGATCTGCGGACGCTCGTCCGGGGAGTCGCTGGCGCACAGCAAGCAGCGCTGCCGGGCGCACTTTCGGGCCGAGGGCTACATGCTGATCGCCAACGTCGGGAACCGGGACACCGACTTCGCCGGGTCGGGCTACGGCCGGGCCTTCCGGCTGCCGAGCTACGCCAACCAGCTCGGCTGACGCGCCCACGCCGTCTCGGATCCGAGACGGCGGGCGGGTCACCGCACTGGCGACGGGACGCCGAACGCAGTGGAATGAGGCCATGACCTCGCTTCCCCCCGTGACCGTGGGCATCGGCCCCGTGTCGTTCGCCGACGTCCTGTCCGTGGCCCGCGACGGCGCGCCGGTCGAGCTGAGCACCGACGCCCTGGAGGCCATGGCCCGTGCCAGGACGGTCGTCGAGACGTTGGCCGCCGCGCCCACTCCGTCGTACGGCATCTCGACGGGGTTCGGCGCCCTGGCCACCCGGCACATCCCGACCGAGATGCGCGCGCAGCTGCAGAAGTCGCTGGTCCGCTCGCACGCCGCGGGCAGCGGCCCCGAGGTCGAGCGCGAGGTCACCCGGGCGCTGATGCTCCTGCGGCTCTCCACGCTGGCTACCGGGCACACCGGGGTCCGGCCGGTCGTCGCGCAGACGATGGCCGCGATGCTGAGCCACGGGATCACGCCGGTGGTGCACGAGTACGGCTCCCTCGGCTGCTCCGGTGACCTCGCGCCGCTGTCGCACTGCGCGCTCGCGCTGATGGGCGAGGGCGAGGTCACCGACGCCCACGGCGTACGACGTCCCGCCGCCGTCGCGCTCTCCGAGGCCGGCCTCGAGCCGGTGGAGCTGGAGGCCAAGGAGGGCCTGGCGCTGATCAACGGCACCGACGGCATGCTCGGCATGCTGGTGATGGCGATCGAGGACCTGCGCATGCTGCTCAAGGCCGCGGACATCACCGCCGCGATGAGCGTCGAGGGCCAGCTGGCCACCGACCGGGTCTTCGCCGCCGACCTGCAGGCGCTCCGGCCGCACCCCGGCCAGGCCGCGTCCGCCGCCAACCTGACCCGCCTCCTGGCAGAGTCGGGGATCGTGGCCAGCCACCGCGGGCCGGACTGCAACCGGGTGCAGGACGCCTACTCGCTGCGCTGCTCGCCCCAGGTGCACGGCGCCGCCCGCGACACCGTCGATCACGCCGCGCTGGTCGCCTCCCGCGAGCTGATGAGCGCCGTGGACAACCCCGTCGTCCTCGACGACGGCCGCGTCGAGTCCAACGGCAACTTCCACGGGGCGCCGGTCGCCTACGTGCTCGACTTCCTGGCCATCGTCGCGGCCGACGTCGCCTCGATCTCGGAACGCCGCACCGACCGGTTCCTCGACCGGACCCGCAGCCACGGCCTGCCGCCGTTCCTCGCGAACGACCCCGGCGTCGACTCCGGCCACATGATCGCGCAGTACACCCAGGCCGCGATCGTCTCGGAGATGAAGCGCCTGGCCAACCCGGCCAGCGTCGACTCCATACCGAGCAGCGCGATGCAGGAGGACCACGTGTCGATGGGCTGGTCGTCCGCGCGCAAGCTGCGCCGGTCCGTCGACGGCCTCGCCCGGGTCATCGCGGTGGAGTACCTCACCGCGGCCCGCGCACTCGACCTGCGCGCGCCCCTGCAGCCGTCCCCCGCGACCGGGGCCGCGGTCGCCCTGCTCCGCCGCAACGTGGAGGGACCCGGCCCGGACCGGCACCTCTCGCCCGAGATCGAGCACGCCTTCGACGACGTACGCAGCGGTGCCCTGGTCGCCGCCGTGGAGAACCTGATGGGAGAACTGGAATGAGCGAACCCCGCACCGTCCGCGCCCCGAGAGGCCCCGAGCTGACCGCGAAGTCGTGGCAGACCGAGGCCCCCCTGCGGATGCTGATGAACAACCTCGACCCGGAGAACGCGGAGAACCCCGACGCCCTCGTGGTCTACGGCGGCACCGGCAAGGCCGCGCGCTCGTGGGAGGCGTACGACGCGATCGTGCGCGCCCTGACCACGCTCGAGAGCGACGAGACCCTGTTGGTGCAGAGCGGCAAGCCCGTCGGCGTCATGCGCACCCACGAGTGGGCCCCGCGCGTGCTGATCGCCAACTCCAACCTGGTGGGCGACTGGGCCAACTGGGAGGAGTTCCGCCGGCTCGAGCACCTCGGCCTGACGATGTACGGCCAGATGACCGCCGGCTCCTGGATCTACATCGGCACGCAGGGCATCCTGCAGGGCACCTTCGAGACGTTCGCCGCGGTCGCCGACAAGCGCTTCGACGGCACGCTGGCCGGCACCATCACCCTGACCGCCGGGCTCGGGGGCATGGGTGGCGCGCAGCCGCTCGCGGTCACCATGAACGACGGTGTCGCGATCTGCATCGAGTGCGACGACGCCCGCATCCAGCGCCGGATCGACCACCGCTACCTCGACGTCAAGGCCGACTCGCTCGAGCACGCCGTCCGGCTCGCCACCGAGGCCCGCGACGCGCGCAAGCCGCTCTCGATCGGCGTGCTCGGCAACGCCGCGGAGATGGTGCCCGCGCTGCTCGAGCAGGGCGCACCGATCGACATCGTCACCGACCAGACCTCCGCGCACGACCCGCTCTACTACCTGCCCGTCGACACCGCCTTCGAGGACTGGGACAGCGAGCGGACGGCCGACCCGGCGGGGTTCACCAAGCGCGCGCAGGCTTCGATGGCCGCGCACGTGCGGGCGATGGTGGAGTGGCAGGACGCGGGTGCCGAGGTCTTCGACTACGGCAACTCGATCCGCGACGAGGCCCGCAAGGGTGGCTACGACCGCGCGTTCGACTTCCCCGGCTTCGTGCCTGCCTACATCCGGCCGTTGTTCTGCGAGGGCAAGGGCCCGTTCCGCTGGGCCGCGCTCTCCGGCGACCCGGCCGACATCGCCGCTACGGACAAGGCGATCCTCGAGCTGTTCCCGGACAACGAGCGGCTGCACAAGTGGATCACCATGGCCGGCGAGCGGGTCGCGTTCCAGGGCCTGCCGGCGCGGATCTGCTGGCTGGGCTACGGCGAGCGCCACCTGGCCGGGCTGAAGTTCAACGAGATGGTCGCGAGCGGTGAGCTCAAGGGCCCGGTCGCGATCGGCCGCGACCACCTGGACAGCGGCTCGGTCGCCTCGCCGTACCGCGAGACGGAGTCGATGCTCGACGGGTCCGACGCGATCGCCGACTGGCCGCTGCTCAACGCGCTGGTCAACACCGCCTCGGGCGCGACCTGGGTGTCGATCCACCACGGCGGTGGCGTCGGCATGGGTCGCTCGATCCACGCCGGCCAGGTCACCGTCGCCGACGGCACCGACCTGGCCGCGCAGAAGATCGAGCGGGTGCTGACCAACGACCCGGGGATGGGTGTCATCCGACACGTCGACGCGGGCTACCCGGAGGCGGAGCAGGCGGCGGCCGAGCGAGGCGTGCGGATCCCGATGCAGGAGTCCTGAGCTCCGACATCGGGTGGTTGTCAGTGACCCAGGGGTCACTGACAACCACCCGACATCGGTGACAAGAGGTGACCCGGAGGTCACCTTCGGTCACCGTTGTCGGTGCCACCAGCGGCGTCGGCGGGGTTCGGGGGTCGCCGCGGCGAGGGCGGCGTTTCGGGCCCGGCGGTCCTCGCGGCGGGTGCGCCAGGCCTCGACCTCGGCGTCGGCGTCGCGGGTCGGCGTAACGACGGGCGGCCCGCCCATGAGCTGACGTCGGGCGTCGACGACGCGGGCGTTGAAGTCCTCCACCAGCCGGCGTACGCCGTCGGGCGTGGCCTCGCGGTCCAGCTGCCCATCGAGCTCGGCGTCCTCCGCGCGCAAGCCGATCGCCGGAGGGGCGATGCCGGTGATCTGCTCACGCTCGATGAGCTGCTTCACCCACCAGTCGGGGTCGTGCCTATCAGGCAGGTCCAGCGGCTTGCCCGCACCGGGCAGGTCGTCGAACTCGCCGCGGTCCATGGCCCGCTGCACCTGGAGATCCACCCACTTGGTCTGGTTGTGGATCCGCTCCGCGGCGGCACTGCGGCGCGTGCGTTCGTCGCGCTCCTGCTCGAGCCGGTGCCGGTCGACCGGATCGCCCATGCGTCTCACCCCCGAGGTCTTGGTTGGGTCCCACTTTACCGACCCCGGCAGGGCGGGTTGTTTCCCGCGGGCGCCCTGGGGAACCATGGACGCCATGTTGGAAGCCGACTACTCGTCCATCGGCTCCGCAGCCTCGGGGTTCGCAGCGACCGCAGGTCGGTTGCGCGACGCCGATGTGGCGGGGCCGCTCAGCTCCGTCCAGGACTCCCTCGTCGGGTCGCAGACCAGCCAGGCGTGCCTGTGGGTCGCCACCCGCCTCGGGGCGGCCGTCCAGGTGTTCGCCGACGACGTCGAGTCGATGGCCTCGCTCGCGACGGCGACCGTGGACAGCTACGACCACACCGACTCCGTGCACGCCACGACCTTCCAGCGCGCCGCCCGATGAGTGTGCTCAGCATCGAGCAGGTCCGGGCCTGGCACCCCGACGCGCTCGACACCGCGGCCACCGGCCTCGGCCGGGCGCACAGCGCCGTCGAGGCGGAGACCAGGAGCATCACCTCGACCATGGACGAGGCGCGCGGCGGCTGGACCGGTCCCGCGTCCGACGCAGCGGGGGAGCGGGCGGCCGGTGAGGCCCGGACCGGCTACCACCTCGCGGACGCACTCGAGACGGCCCGCACGGCCCTGTCGACCGGTGCCGCGGAGATCGGCCGGTCCCGCACGCACCTGCTGCAGGTGATCGCAGGTGCCGAGGCCCAGGGCTTCACGGTCGGCGCCGACGGAGCGGTGACCGCCCGCACGCTGCCGCCGGTCATGTCCACGCCCGAGGGAGCGGCCGACGCGGTGGCGGCGCGCAACACGGCGCAGGGCAAGCTCAACGACGAGGCGGGCCAGATCGCCGGCGACATCACCCGGGCCCTCCAGCAGGTGTCCGACGCCGACGGTCGCGCCGCCGGCAAGCTGACCGGCATCGACATCCCGCAGAGCCTGGAGTCGGCCGTCCAGGCCTACCTCGAGCGGGCCTGGGCGTCCAAGGACCTGATCGGTGCGCTGGGGGCCACGGCCGCCGGAGGCCTCGCCCTGGTGCAGACGCTGAAGAACTCGTTCAAGCTGTTCGGCAAGTCCCAGGCGCTGCTGTCGTTCCTGAAGAGCTCGAGCGCCCCCATCTCGGACTACGCGACCTTCCTCAAGAACATGGGTGCCGCCGACGACGCGATCGCCCAGTTCATGAAGGGCAAGGCCAACGGTGGGTTCGCGCGGTTCCTCGTGGGCGCCAAGCAGGCCAAGATCCTGGGCAAGGTCTTCCTCCCCCTCACCGTCCTCACCGGCGCGATGGACGCGATCACCGGCGGCGGGTACGACGGCGCGCGCGGCTGGGCCACGCGAGGCTTCGGAGCCGCGGGTGCCGTGGGTGCCGGGGCGCTGCTCGCCTCCAGCGCCGGTCTCATCGCCCTGGGTCCCGTGGGCCTGGGCATCGCCGGGGCCGCGGTCCTTGGCTACGGCGCCTGGAGCGCCGGCAACTACATCTGGGACCACCGCCAGCAGATCGCCGACTTCACCAAGGGCGCCGTCAGCTGGGTGGGCGACACCGCGAGCGACGCCTACAACGCGACGTCCGACGCGGTCTCGGACGCCATGGACTGGGCCGGCGACAAGCTGTCCGACGCGGCCGACACCGCCAAGGACGTCGGGAAGTCCGCCCTCGACACCGTCAGCTTCGGTCTCCTGTGACCGCGCCGGTGGAGGAGACGACCGCGGGGGCCGCGGTCCCCGTCGAGGTGCTCACCGACGAGGAGCTCTCCGTCCTGGCCCCACCCGGGAGCATCGTGGTCATGCCCTTCCTGGACTCGGTCGAGGACGACGCGGAGCGCGAGCTGGTCCGTCGTACGGCCTATCGCAGCCTGCTCGCTCGCGGCATCGTCGACCCGCCGACGCCCGAGGCGACCTCGGCCGCGATCGCCCGCGGCGACGGTCACGTGGAGCTGATGGTGCGCGACGACGTGCGCAGCGTCGTGACCTTGCGCCAGGCGGCCCGGATGGTGGTGGCCGTGGCCCGCACGACGGTGGCGGCCCAGGACTTCTGGTACGCCCACGTGGTCGACGACGTCGTCCTCCTCGAGGAGGTCAGCGGCGACGGGCTGCACCGGTTCGCACTCGCGGACGTCGCCGCCCTGCCGGGTCTCGTCAGCGAGGCCACCGTGCACCCCGAGGCCGGGGACGCCGAGGGCGAGCCGGTGCCGCTGGAGGCCGAGCTCGGCGATCCGACGCCTCCGGACGAGCTGCTCGAACGGCTCGGCTCGGCCGTCCTGCGCAGCGACGTGCTGGTGCGCTACGTCGGCGACGCCGAGCCCGTCCTGCTCGGTCTGTTCACCGGGCCGGCCGGCTCCTGGGTGACCCGGGCCCAGCAGGGTGAGACCCCGGTGACCGTGCCGTCCGCAGCCGAGGACGCCCGGGCCGCCGTGCGGGACCTGGTCGACGACGCCTTCGCGCAGGTGACGATCCGTGGCCTCTGAACGCATCCCGCGCCTGACCTCCCGCAGCGGCACGCTGTGGGGCCTCGCGACCGTGGCCGCGGTGGTCGTCGCCATGGGCTTCCTCGCAGTGACCCAGCCGGGGTACGCCGTCCCCGCAGCCGTCCTGGCCGTGGTCGCCGTCCTGACGGCCGCCTTCCTGGCCAGCGGAGGGCAGATGATCGACACCGCTACCGGCGCGATCACCAGCACCCGCGCGCGGGTGCTGAAGCGGTCGGTTGACCTCGCGGACGCGCGCACGGTCGCGCTGGTCGACAACCGCGGAGGCGGCCTGCACCTCACCGTGAAGCCGCGGAGCGGTCGGGCCGTGCTCGTGCCGGTGCTGCTGCTCAGCGACCACGTCAAGCGGTCGCAGTCGCCAGACATCCTGCGGCTGCTCGCCGACCAGGTGGAGCAGCGCTGCTCCGGAGCCGGCAAGGTGCCCGAGCAGCTGCGGCGCCAGGCCGCCCACCTCGACCAGGGCGGCACCGCGGAGGACTCGCCCTTCGCCGCCCTGGTCACCCACGGCGTGATGAGGGCGGCCAAGGGTGGCGGCGCGGCCGGCGGCACCAGCCTCCTGGGCTGAGTCTCAGCCGGCGGTGACCGGGTCCGCGAACGCTCCCTTCGGTACGACGAACAGGCGATCGCCGCGACCAGGGCGGTGACCGCGCACACAAACCAGACGGTCAGGTAGCCCGCCAACGGCGCGGGCCCGGCGGCCGCGTCGGAGTCCAGCGAGCCGGTCGTCGCGAGGGCGATGGCGAAGACGCTGGAGGCGATGGCGCCGCCGATCGTCTTGGTGGTGTTGGTCATCGCGGTCACGCGCCAGGCCATCGCCAACACCTCGCCGTCCTGCAGGAGGTCGGCCTGGTCGAACCGGTCCGGGTCGGCCGCGAGGTGCGGTTCCGGGTGGTCGGGTCGCAGCTGAGCGCCACGGCGCACCGGCTCGACGTCATCGGCGCCGAGTGGGACCGCCGGTTGGCCGCGATCAAGGCGATCGCGGAGGACCTCTAGTCCTCGCGTGGCAGCGCTGCCTCGAACCGGTGGATCCAGAGGTCCTGGTGCCGGTCGGTCCACGGCTCGGTGGAGCGGAGCCGCCAGCCGTGGTCGCGGGAGTACGGCGGAGGCAGGCTGCTCGTGGTGGTCACCTCGTAGACCGGCACGTGCCCGCGGGACCGGATCTCGGCGCAGGCCACGTCGATCAGCGTCGCCGCGATCCCCTGGCCGCGGAAGCGGGGTCGCACGAACAGCCGCGAGACCGCCACCAGGTCGGAGGGCACGTGACCGGTGCTCTCGCGCCAGCGCAGGGACGTGACCGCGTCGAGGTGGCTGTCGACCCGGGAGATCGCGACGTGCGCGACGACCTCGCCCTCCTGCTCCGTGACCCAGGCACCCAGCACGTCGGGGTCGGTCAGCCAGAGCCGCGGCTCCTCGTCGTGCTTCCCGGGGAACTGGCCCTCGAAGAACGCCCGTCGCACGAGTCGCGCGCAGGTGGGCACGTCGCGGTCGCGGCGGAGCCGGACGCCGTCCGGCAGGGGCGGCGGACGGTGTCGCTGGGTGGGCATCCGGGTGCGTAGGCGGTTCACCACGTCGGACATCGGTCGCCTCCTGGGTCTCCCCTGCCACTGTCCGCCGAGACCCCGCGCCGGTCCATAGCCCGAGCGGAGCATCCGGGCATCTCGGATCCGAGACGCCCGGCGTGCGTGGCGGATTGACCGGGTGCCCGCGAGTCAGTGGACTGGACCCATGTCCGGCTCACCAGCTCCCGCGGTGCACCACCTCGTCGGTCGGCTTGCGGGGCCGTCGCGTGGGCGAGCCGGGCGCCCCGGTGTCCGGCACCCGATGGCCCAGCGTGATGACGCCGACGGGCGTGAACTCGCCGGGCACCTCGAAGGCCGTCCGGAACGACTCCGTGCGCTCGGGCGGGAGCCCGAAGAAGCAGGCGCCGAGGCCCTCGTCCACCACGGTCTGCAGGATCAGCAGCGAGGCCATGGCGGCGTCCATGTGCCAGAACGGCACCGGCCAGCGGGCCTCGTCCTCGTCGGACCAGCCCTTGTCGGTCTCGGCGTAGCGCGACAGGTAGGCCGCCTTGCTGGAGCACGGCACGATCACCACCGGTGCCCGCAGCATCCCGGCCAGCCAGGAGTCCGGCTCGGCCAGGGCCCCGGGGTCGGTCGTGGACTCCCAGAACCGCCGCACGTCCTGCGGGGTGTCGAGCCGCAGGAACCCCCAGCCCTGGCTGAAGCCGGCGCTCGGCGCCCGCGTCGCGTTGTCGAGGGCCCGGTCCACCACCGCTGCGTCGACGGGTCGGTCGTCGTAGTTGCGGATCATCCTGCGCCGTCGCACCACGTCCTGGAACTCCATGGAGCGCATCATGCCTGCTGACTACGACCGCCTCTGGCGGGACATCTCGCCGGTCGGCCGGTCCGCTGCCAGCGGCGGCTACTTCCGGCAGCCGTTCACCTCCGCCGAGCGCGAGCTCGACGCGTGGTTCCTGGCGGAGTGCGCCGCGCGCGACCTGGACGTCGAGCGGGACCGGTTCGGCAACACGGTGGCCTGGTGGCGGCCCGCGGGCGCATCCGGCCCGGCCGTGCTCACCGGCTCGCACCTCGACTCCGTGCTCGACGGCGGGGCGTACGACGGACCGCTCGGCGTGGTCAGCTCGCTGGCGGCCGTCGACGTGCTCCGGGACCGCGGCTTCACGCCCTCGCGCCCGATCGGCATCGGCGTGTTCGTCGAGGAGGAGGGCTCCCGGTTCGGCCTGGCCTGCTTGGGCTCCCGGCTGGCGACGGGCGCGATGACCTGGGACGACGCGCGGGTGCTCCGGGACCGGGACGGCGTCGCCCTCGAGGACGCGTTCGCCGACGTGGAGCATGGCGACGCCGACCTGCTCGCCGACGTGGGCTGCTTCGTCGAGCTGCACGTCGAGCAGGGCCGCGACCTTGTCGACCGGGACGCCCCGGTGGGTGCGGCGAGCGCGATCTGGCCGCACGGGAGATACCGCTTCGACTTCACCGGGCAGGCCAACCACGCCGGCACGACGCGCATGGAGGACCGGCACGACCCGATGCTGACCTACGCGATGACGGTGCTCGCCGCCAACAAGCAGGCGCGGGTCTCCGGCCAGCGCGCGACGTTCGGACGTCTCGACGTACGCCCGAACGGGACGAACGCCGTGCCCTCCGCCGTCACCGCCTGGCTCGACGCTCGGGCCGAGTCGCCCGAGCACCTCGACACGATGCTGGCCGACGTGGAGCGGCTCGCGCAGGAGCGGGCGGGCCGGGACGGCACGGTGCTGACCGTCACGCCCGAGTCGGTCTCCGGCGCCGTGCACTTCGACGCCGACCTGACCGAGCGGATCGCGGGACCCGGTGGCTGGCCGGTGATCCCGACCATGGCCGGCCACGACGCGGGCGTGCTCTCGGCCGCAGGCATCCCCACCGCGATGCTGTTCGTGCGCAACCCCACCGGCATCTCGCACTCCCCTGACGAGCACGCCGAGACCGCCGACTGCCTCGCGGGCGTCGAGGCGCTGGCGGACACCCTGGAACGGCTGGCGTGAGCAGCTACTGGCTCGAGCGGGCGTGGCTCGGCGACGGACCGGTGCGCGACGGGGTCCGGGTCACCGTCGAGGACGGGGTCTTCGCGGAAGTGGCCGACGGACCGGTCGACGGGGCCGAACGCCTTGCTGGCTTGACGATCCCTGGTCTCGCCAACTGCCACAGCCACGCGTTCCACCGCGCTCTTCGCGGCCGCACCCAGCGCGGGCGGGGCACGTTCTGGACCTGGCGCGAGCAGATGTACGCCGTCGCGGCGATGCTCACCCCGGACAGCTACTTCGAGCTGGCGCGCGCGACCTACGGGGAGATGGCCGCGGTCGGGATCACCTCCGTGGGCGAGTTCCACTACCTGCACCACGGCCCGAGCGGCACGCCGTACGACGACCCGAACGCGATGTCGCACGCGCTGGTGGCGGCCGCGCGCGAGGCGGGGATCCGGATCGCCCTGCTGGACACCTGCTACCTCGCCGCCGGCATAGGTCGCCCTCCCGAAGGCGTCCAGCTCCGCTTCTCGGACGGCACCGCCGACACCTGGGCGACGCGTGCGCTCACGACCGGTCGAGGGTCCGACGTCGTGCACGGCGCCGCGATCCACTCCGTCCGAGCCGTCCCGGCCGACCAGATGGCCGTGGTCGCCGAGTGGGCGACCGAGCACGACGCACCCCTGCACGTGCACCTCTCCGAGCAGGTCGCGGAGAACGACGCCTGCCGTGAGGCGTACGACGCGACGCCGACCGAGGTCCTCGAGCGGGCCGGGGCCCTGGGGGAGCACACCAGCGTCGTGCACGCCACCCACCTCACCGACCAGGACGTCGCCCGGCTCGGTGGCTCGCGGACCCGGGCCTGCTTCTGCCCCACCACCGAGCGCGACCTTGGCGACGGCATCGGCCCGTCCCGTCGGCTCCACGACGCGGGAGCCGTGCTCACGCTGGGCTCCGACAGCCACGCGGTGATCGACCCGTTCGAGGAGATGCGTGCCGTCGAGCTCGACGAGCGGCTGGCCACCCAGGCGCGCGGTCACTGGTCCGCCGACGAGCTGCTGCTGGCCGCGACGCACGACGGGCACGCCTCGTTGGGCTTCGACGCCGGACGCATCGCCGTAGGGGCGCGCGCCGACCTGGTCACCCTGGACACCACCAGCGTCCGCACCGGCGGCACGGGGGCCGACGCGGGCACCGCGGTGTTCGCCGCGTCCGGCGCCGACGTGGTCCGCGTGCTGCGCGACGGCGTCGACGTCACCCAGGACCCGCGCGACGTGGGCGCCGAGCTCGACCGGGTGATCCGTAGGTTGCTGTCATGACCTCCGTAGCCATCACCGGGATCGGCGAGCTCTCCACGCAGGGCGAGCCCGGCCTGCTGCACGACGCCACCCTCGTCCTGGACGGTGGCACCGTCGCGTGGGTCGGTCCCACCGCCGAGGCTCCGGCGGCCGACACGGCCTACGACGTCGGCGGTCGTGCCGTGGTCCCGGGCTTCGTCGACTCGCCCAGCCACCTGATGTTCGCGGGGGACCGGGCGGAGGAGTTCTCGGCCCGGATGACCGGGACGACGTACTCCGCCGGCGGCATCCGCACCACCGTCGCCGCCACCCGGGCGGCCGGCGACGAGCAGCTGGCCGCCAACCTCGCCCGTCTCGTGGACGAGATGCGGCGCCAGGGCACCACCACCGTCGAGGTGAAGAGCGGCTACGGCCTCACGGTCCGCGACGAGTCCCGCAGCCTCGCCCTCGCCCGGCAGGTCACCGAGGAGACCACCTTCCTCGGCGCGCACGTCGTGCCGGCCGAGTTCGCCGACGACCCCGGGGCCTACGTCGACCTGGTGACCGGACCGATGCTGGACGCCTGCGCGCCGCACGCCAAGTGGATCGACGTGTTCTGTGAGTCGGGTGCTTTCGACGAGGACCAGGCTCGGACGATTCTCCAAGCAGGCCAGGCCAAAGGTCTGCGCGGACGGCTGCACGCCAACCAGCTCGGCCCCGGCCCGGGTGTCCGGCTGGCCTGCGAGCTGGGCCTCCAGGCCGTCGACCACTGCACCTACCTGACCGACGACGACGTGGACGCTCTCGCCTCGTCCGGCACGGTCGCCACCCTGCTTCCCGGGGTGGAGTTCTCGACGCGGTCGCCCTACCCCGACGCGCGCCGGCTGGTGGACGCCGGCGTGCACGTCGCGATCGCCAGCGACTGCAATCCGGGCTCCTGCTACACGTCCTCGATGCCGCTCTGCGTCGCCCTCGCCGTCCGCGAGATGGGCCTCTCCCCGGCCGAGGCTCTGACCGCCGCGACGAGAGGCGGGGCCGCTGCTCTCGGCCGCACCGACGTGGGTCACCTGGACGTGGGCGCCTCCGCCGACCTCGTCGTGCTCGACGCCCCGTCGTACCTCCACCTGGCCTACCGTCCCGGCGTCCCTCTCGTGCACCAGACCTGGCTGCGCGGACGGCTCAGCTAGGGGCGACCGTCCGGCCCGGTATCGTCACGCCTCGTGAGATCACCCCACCCCACCTACGTGCAGCTCGTCGACCTCCCGGCGTACGCCGAGCAGCCGGTCCCGGTCGCCTTCGAGGACGTCAACGGTCACCTCAACGTCCGGCACTATACCGGCATCGCCAGCGAAGGGCTCGACGAGTCCCTGGTCGGGCTCGGGATCCCGCAGAACTGGCCGGTGTCCGGGCACGCGTGCTTCTCGGCCGAGCACCACCTGTCCTACCTGGCCGAGCTGCGCACGGGCGACACGATGTCGGCGCGGGTCCGGCTGCTCGGGCGCGCGGCGCGGGCGGCGCACGCGCTGGTCTACCTCCTCGACGACTCGCATCAGCGGCTCAGCTTCGTGATGGAGGAGGTCTTCCTGCACATCGACATGGAGTCCCGCCGCACCGCCGCGTGGCCCGCGGACGTCGCCACCGCCATCGACGAGCGCATCGCCAGGGACTCCGCCCTGCCCTGGGAGCCCAGCGTCTCCGGCTCGATGCGGCTGCGCTGACGGCCATGACGTCGCAGCTGGCCGCCCTCTGCTTCGACGCGCACGACCCGGATGCCCTCGCGCGGTTCTGGTCCGGGATCCTGGGCTGGGAGACCACCGACGACGCGATGGGCGGCCCGGCCCTGCTGCCGGCCGACGACACCGGCTTCCGGATCCGCTTCGTGCCCACGGACCGGCCG
>JBDSMW010000070.1:0-8488 GCA_039915665.1 Nocardioidaceae bacterium | reverse complement strand
AGGTCGAGGAGCTGGTCCTCGAGGAGGTCCCGGACATCGACTACAGCGACATCGGTGGCCTGTTCGCGCAGATCGAGACCATCCGCGACGCGGTCGAGCTGCCCTACCTGCACCCCGAGCTGTTCGTGGAGCACGAGCTCAAGCCGCCGAAGGGTGTGCTGCTCTACGGCCCGCCCGGCTGCGGCAAGACGCTGATCGCCAAGGCGGTCGCGAACTCGCTGGCCAAGAAGGTGGCGGCCCGCACCGGCCAGGAGGGGAAGTCCTACTTCCTCAACATCAAGGGCCCCGAGCTGCTGAACAAGTACGTCGGTGAGACCGAGCGGCACATCCGGCTGGTGTTCCAGCGGGCCCGGGAGAAGGCCAGCGAGGGCACCCCGGTCATCGTGTTCTTCGACGAGATGGACTCGCTGTTCCGCACCCGCGGGTCCGGCGTCTCCTCCGACGTCGAGAACACCATCGTCCCGCAGCTGCTCTCGGAGATCGACGGCGTGGAGACCCTGGAGAACGTCCTGGTCATCGGGGCCTCGAACCGTGAGGACATGATCGACCCCGCGATCCTGCGGCCCGGCCGCCTCGACGTGAAGATCAAGATCGAGCGGCCCGACGCCGAGTCGGCCCGCGACATCTTCTCGAAGTACCTCACCGCGACCCTGCCGCTGCACGCCGACGACCTCGCAGAGTTCGGCGGAGACCGGGACGCCTGCGTCGCCGGGATGATCCGGGCGACCGTGGAGCGGATGTACACCGAGACCGAGGAGAACCGCTTCCTCGAGGTGACCTACGCCAACGGCGACAAGGAGGTCCTGTACTTCAAGGACTTCAACTCCGGCGCCATGATCCAGAACATCGTCGACCGGGCCAAGAAGATGGCGATCAAGGACCTCCTCGAGACCCAGCAGAAGGGCCTGCGCGTCACGCACATGCTGCAGGCGTGCGTGGACGAGTTCAAGGAGAACGAGGACCTCCCGAACACCACCAACCCCGACGACTGGGCCCGCATCTCCGGCAAGAAGGGCGAGCGGATCGTGTTCATCCGCACGCTGATCACCGGCAAGCAGGGCACCGAGCCCGGTCGCTCCATCGACACGGTCTCCAACACGGGCCAGTACCTCTGACCGTGAGCGGCGGCGAGGAGCAGGTCGACCGCGACGACGTCGAGGCGCTCCTCGAGGTGCGGCGCGAGCTCGGTCCGTCGTACGACGCCGCGCTGGTGGACTCGTTCGCGGACCGGATCGAGAGGGCGGTCGCCGAGCGCGTCGACGCCCAGATCGCGCAGAAACGGGCCGGGCAGGCGGCGGTCGCGGGGGCCGGTGGTCGCCAGCTCGCGCTGGGCATCGTCTCGATGGTCGCCGCGATCCCCATCAGCATCCCGCTGGGCGTGACCGGTCACCTCGCGGCGATGGTGATCGCCTGGATCGGGATCGTGCTGGTCAACCTGGCCCACGCGCTGCAGAGCCGTCCCCGTGACTGAGCTCTTGAGGATCACGACCTAACCTGGAGCCATGTTCTTCTGGATCGCGCTGCCGATCGTGTTCCTGGCCTTTGTCTCACTGGTCACCTGGGGCGTGCGGGGCATCGCCGGCCGAGCGCACGAGCCCGGCACCCGGCATCTCGACTGAGGCCGTTGCGTACGGTAGGCACACCCCGAGTCCTGGAGGACCCATGAAGTTCATCCTGATCATCATCGTGATCGTCCTGATCGTGCTGTTCCTCGCCGGGAAGTTCCGTCCCGGCCGCAAGTGAGGCTCAGTCCCGAGGGTCGGTGACGTCGGCGACCGTCGCGCCGAGAACGTCCACGAGCTGAGCGGCGTCCACCGTCAGGGCCACGCCGGGCGCGCCGCCGCCCAGGGAGATCTCGCCGGCCAGCGACGCGTCCGCGACCACCGGCCACGCCGTGCTGCTGCCGAGCGGCGTGATCGTGCCGCGCACGTAGCCGGTCACCTCGTAGGCCACCTCGGCGGTGGGCATCGAGAGCCGGTTGACCTCGAGGAGCGCGCGCAGCTTGGGCCAGGCGATCTCCCGGTCGCCGGGCACCAGCACGAAGCGGTAGTCGTCGTCCGAGACCCGCACCACCAGCGTCTTGACGACGGCATAAGGCGCGACCCCGCGTGCCTCCGCGGCCTCCTCCAGCGACCGCACCGGGCCGTGCCGGGTCACCGTGTGCGCGAGCCCGAGCGCCTCGGCGGCCGCGAGGGTCCGGGCGGAGTTGTCGTCGCTCATGCCTGCCAGCGTAGGGCGCCGTAGTCGCCCGTCCCGTCCGTCGCCAACCGGTCCAGCAGGGCCCGGGTGTCGGGCACGAACGGCCAGGAGGGGTCCGCGAGCAGGGTCGCGAGCTCGGCAAGGGTCATCCACGCGCCGGCGACCACCTCGCCGTCGGCGTGCGTGACCTCGCCGTCCCAGGTGGTCTCGAAGCAGTGCTCGACGCAGCGGGTGGTGTCGTCCTCGTAGACCGAGACGCCGAGCGGGCGCAGCGACGCGCCCTCGATGCCGAGCTCCTCGGCGAGCTCGCGGGCGGCCGAGGGGGCCGGCTCCTCGCCGGCGGTCATCACCCCGCCGGCCGCGGCGTCGTGCGCGGACGGCGCCCAGTCCTTGTCGGGGGAGCGGCGATGCACGTAGATCCGACCCGACCCGTCGCGGACCAGGACCGCCGTTGCCGCGTGCAGCAGGTTGTCTCGGCGTACGACGGAGCGCGGGGCGGACCCGACCACGGCCCCGGACCGGTCCACCAGCGCGACGATCTCCGACATGGGCGCCATTCTCCCCACCCGGCCTCACGTAGGCTCGCCGACATGAGTGTGCGGCGAGTGATGGGCACCGAGACCGAGATGGGCATCTCGGTCCAGGGGCAGCCCACGGCCAACCCCATGGTGGCCTCCTCGCAGATCGTCAACGCCTACGCCTCGAGCACGCTGCGCGCGCGCCGGGCCCGCTGGGACTTCGAGGAGGAGTCGCCGCTGCGCGACGCCCGCGGGTTCGACATGTCGCGTGAGACCGCCGACCCGAGCCAGCTCACCGACGAGGACCTCGGCCTCGCCAACGTGATCCTGACCAACGGCGCGCGGCTCTACGTCGACCACGCGCACCCGGAGTACGCCAGCCCCGAGTGCACGAACCCGCGCGACGTCGTGAAGTGGGACAAGGCGGGGGAGCAGGTGATGCTGGACGCGTCGCGGTTCGCCGAGGCCGTCCCCGGGACCACGCCGATCCTGCTCTACAAGAACAACACCGACAACAAGGGCGCTTCCTACGGCGCGCACGAGAACTACCTGATGCGCCGCAGCACGCCGTTCGCCGACATCGTGCGCAACCTGACGCCGTTCTTCGTGAGCCGGCAGGTGGTCTGCGGCGCCGGGCGCGTCGGCATCGGCCAGGACGGCCGGGAGCACGGCTTCCAGATCAGCCAGCGGGCCGACTACTTCGAGGTCGAGGTCGGCCTCGAGACCACGTTGAAGCGGCCGATCATCAACACCCGCGACGAGCCGCACGCCGACCCCGAGAAGTACCGCCGTCTGCACGTGATCATCGGTGACGCCAACCTCGCGGAGATCTCCACCTACCTCAAGGTGGGCACCACGTCGCTGGTGCTGGCGATGATCGAGGACCGGTTCATCGGCGGCGAGCTCGCCGTGGAGCAGTCCGTCCGGGCGCTGCGCGACGTCTCCCACGACCCGTCCCTGAAGCACCTGCTGACCCTGGTCGACGGCCGCAAGATGACCGCCGTACAGCTGCAGATGGAGTATCTGGACCTGGCCAAGAAGTACGTCGAGGACCGGCTCGGGTCCGACGCCGACCCGCAGACCGTCGACGTCCTCGCCCGCTGGGAGTCCGTGCTGACCCGGCTCGAGGAGGACCCGATGCTGTGCGCGCGGGAGCTCGACTGGGTGGCCAAGCTGCAGCTGCTCCAGCAGTACCGCGACCGCGACGGACTCCACTGGGACGACGCGAAGCTTCACCTGATCGACCTGCAGTACGCCGACATCCGCCCCGACAAGGGGCTGTACCACCGGCTCGTCCGGCTCGGCCGCATCGAGCGGCTGCTGACCGACGAGGAGGTCGCGACCGCCATGCACAAGCCGCCGGAGGACACCCGCGCGTACTTCCGCGGCCGGTGCCTCGAGCAGTACGCCGACCAGATCGCGGCCGCCTCGTGGGACTCGGTGATCTTCGACCTGCCCGGCCGCGAGTCGCTGCAGCGCGTGCCGACCATCGACCCGCTGCGGGGCAGCAAGAAGCACGTCGGCGACCTGCTGGACCGGTGTGACACGGCAGAGGCGCTGTTCAGCGCCCTGACGCGCTCCTGACTCTGTAGGGTCGACGTACGCCGTCAGCACCGCCTCAGGAGGACCGCATGGCCCAGGAGCAGAAGCAACCCAAGAAGGCCTCGGAGACCGAGGAGCAGACCGAGGCTGCACCCCAGAGCGACGTCGCGGAGCGCAAGGAGCAGCTCGACGAGGACATCGACGCGATCCTCGGCGAGATCGACGACGTGCTCGAGACCAACGCCGAGGACTTCGTGAAGTCGTTCATCCAGAAGGGTGGCGAATGAGCGACTCCCGCCTCGGGCCGGCGTTCCTGCGGACCGGCTCGTCGTCCTTCGCCGACTTCCTGAGCGAGCAGGCCCCCGAGCTGCTGCCGAGCCGTCGGTCCCTCCCCGAGGGCAGCGCGGCCGACCTCGCCCCGCACGGCACCACGATCGTCGCGGCGACGTTCACCGGCGGCGTGGTGATGGCTGGCGACCGGCGCGCCACGATGGGCAACATCATCGCCCAGCGCGACATCGAGAAGGTCTTCCCGGCCGACGAGTTCTCCTGCGTGGGCATCGCAGGCACCGCCGGCATCGCGGTCGAGATGGTCAGGCTCTTCCAGACCGAGCTCGAGCACTACGAGAAGATCGAGGGCACGACGCTGTCGATGGACGGCAAGGCCAATCGGCTCTCGGCGCTGATCCGGGGCAACCTCGGCATGGCGATGCAGGGCCTGTCCGTCGTACCCCTCTTCGCCGGCTTCGACCTCCTCGCCGGCCAGGGCCGGATCTTCTCCTACGACGTCACCGGCGGCCGCTACGAGGAGACCGCGTTCCACTCGGTCGGCTCGGGCTCGCTGTTCGCCCGCGGGTCGCTGAAGAAGCTCTACTCCGCCGACCTCGACGAGGACGGCGTGGTGACCGCGGTCATCCAGGCGTTGTACGACGCGGCCGACGACGACTCCGCGACGGGCGGCCCCGACGTGGCCCGCCGGATCTTCCCGGTCGTCGGCGCGATCACCGCGCAGGGCTACCGCCGGCTCCCCGACCTCGACGTGGCCGCGGTCGCGGACCGGGTGATCGCCGCCCGGATGAACCGCCCGGACGGCCCCGCCGCCCCGCTGACCTGAGCCGCCGGTCGAGCCGGCCGAGACCACTCCCTGACCCCGAGGACATCGCATGAGCATGCCGTTCTACGTCTCTCCCGAGCAGCTGATGAAGGACCGGGCGGACTTCGCCCGCAAGGGCATCGCGCGCGGACGCTCGCTGGTCGTCGTGCAGTACGCCGACGGCATCGTCTTCGTCTCGGAGAACCTCTCCCAGGCGCTGCACAAGGTCAGCGAGATCTACGACCGGATCGCGTTCGCCGCGGTAGGCCGCTACAACGAGTTCGAGAACCTGCGGATCGCTGGCGTGCGGCTGGCCGACATGCGCGGCTACTCCTACGACCGCCGCGACGTGACCGGCCGCGGCCTGGCCAACGCCTACGCCCAGACGCTCGGCACGATCTTCTCCAGCGGCGGCGAGAAGCCCTACGAGGTGGAGCTGTTCGTGGCCGAGGTCGGCGACGTGGCCGCCGACGACTCGATCTACCGGCTGACCTACGACGGCCAGGTCGCCGACGAGCACGGTTACGCCGTGATGGGCGGGCTGGCCGAGCCCGCGACGACGTACCTCAAGGAGCACTACGCCGCCGCCGCCGACCTCGACACCGTCGTCCGGCTGGCCGTGCAGGCGCTGGGGCAGGGGGAGGGGTCGACGCCCGTCCGCGAGATCCCGTCCAGCAACCTCGAGGTCGCCGTCCTGGAGCGCACCCGCACGCAGCAGCGGAAGTTCAAGCGGCTTGCCGCGACCGCCCTGACCGAGATGCTCGGCAACGGCGGCCCCTCGGACACGCCCCCCGCCGAGGACCCGATCACCGGCGAACCGGGCGCTCAGCCCCCCATCGCCCCTTAGCCCGTTTGTGGCCGATCCCTGCCCCCGGACCGGTTTGTGGCCGATCGCCGCGGCGACACGCCGTCGCTCCCTGCAGGCATCGGCCACCTGACGGCCTCGGGTCGAAGTGACTCGTCCACAGGCGGCGAACTCGACCTGGCGAGCAGCGTCCCGTCGCCCGACCGTGGAGCGCATGAGAGCCGAACGCGATGTCGTGGTGGGGGAGGTCCGCCGTGCGGGCTGGCAGAAGGTGGGCTTCGGGCTCTACCGACGCGTCGGAGCTGACGACGAGGTCCGGGCGGATCTGCTGGCCTGGCAGCAGATCCTGCCCACGAGCGGGTGCCTCACCCACCTGACCGCGGCCGTCCTGCACGGGTTGTGGCTCCCGCCCCTCCCTGAGGACCTGCCGGTGTTCGTCAGCATGGCGAAGGGCCAGACGCGTCCCAAGCGCCCCGAGCTGATCGTCATGCGGCACACCATGCCGATCGCCACCACGACGCGCCAGTTGTTGATCCTGGCGACCGTCGACGAGGCGCTGCTGACCTGCGCGCGCGACCTCTCCTTGCTGGACCTCGTCGTCCTCGGCGACTCGGCGCTGCAGCGCGGGCTGGTCACGCGAGAGCGGCTCCTCGCATCGTCGAGCCGGAGACGGTGGGGAGCGGGGAACCTGAACCGCGCTGTCGGCTGGATGGACGGTCGCTCCGAGTCGCCGTGGGAGTCGTTGCTGCGCGTCTTCCACCGCGTCTGCGGCGTTCCGGTCGTCCCGCAGCACGAGGTGCTTGACGATGCGACCGGAGCGTTCGTGGCCCGCGGTGACCTGCGGATCGTCGGCAGCCGGATGCTCCACGAGTACGACGGAGCTGGGCACCGCGACCGTCGTACGCACCGGAGCGACCTGGATCGGGACCGAAGGCTGCTCGCGACGGACTGGCACCGCCGCGGCTACACCTCCGTCGACCTGTTGCACCGCCCCGAGGCCATCCTGCGCGACGCCGACATGACGATGGGCCGCCGTCACCGGGCGGACCGGCTGGACCCGTGGCTCCGGATGCTGGAGGAGTCGCTGTTCCACGAGGCCGGCCGCGCCCGGTTCTCCGTCCGCCTCGCCCGGCCGGGAAGTGGCCGATCCCTGCACCGAAACGCCGGCTGACCGTGCAGCGAAAGGCCACAACCGGACCAATACGCGGGCAGAGGCCACAAACGAGCCCGGTGGGTTGCGACGTACGCCTAGTCTGACGGTGTGGACCGCCGAATCTTCGGGATCGAGAACGAGTACGGCGTCACCTGCACGTTTCGCGGGCAGAGGCGCCTCTCGCCGGACGAGGTTGCCCGCTACCTGTTCCGCAAGGTGGTGTCGTGGGGACGCAGCAGCAACGTCTTCCTGCGCAACGGCGCCCGGCTCTACCTCGACGTGGGTAGCCACCCGGAGTACGCCACCCCGGAGTGCGACGACATCATCGACCTGGTCGCCCACGACAAGGCGGGGGAGCGGGTCCTCGAGGGGCTGCAGGTGGACGCCGAGCGACGACTCCACGACGAGGGCATCGCCGGCGACGTCTACCTGTTCAAGAACAACACCGACTCGGCCGGCAACTCCTACGGCTGCCACGAGAACTACCTGGTCAGCCGGCACGGCGAGTTCTCCAAGCTCGCCGACGTCCTGATCCCGTTCCTGGTGACCCGCCAGATCATCGTCGGCGCCGGCAAGGTCATCCAGACCCCGCGGGGCGCGATGTACTCCGTCTCCCAGCGCGCCGAGCACATCTGGGAGGGCGTCTCGTCGGCGACGACCCGGTCCCGGCCGATCATCAACACCCGCGACGAGCCGCACGCCGACGCCGAGCGCTACCGCCGCCTGCACGTGATCGTCGGCGACTCGAACATGAGCGAGACCACCACCATGCTCAAGGTGGCCACCTGCGACCTCGTGCTGAGGATGATCGAGGAAGGCGTGGTGATGCGCGACCTCACCATGGAGAACCCGATCCGCGCCATCCGCGAGGTCTCCCAGGACATGACGGGGAGACGCAAGGTGCGGTTGGCGAACGGGCGCGAGGCGAGCGCGCTCGAGATCCAGCGCGAATATCAGCTCAAGGCAGCCGACTTCGTGGAGAGACGCGGCGGCGACGCGCTCACCAAGCGGGTGCTCGAGCTGTGGGACCGCACGTTGACGTCCATCGAGAACGGCGACCTCGACGCGATCGCCCGCGAAATCGACTGGGTGACCAAATACCAGCTGATCCAGCGCTATCGCAACAAGCACGATCTGCCGTTGTCATCGGCGCGCATCGCGCAGCTGGATCTCGCGTA
>JBDSMW010000027.1:0-34311 GCA_039915665.1 Nocardioidaceae bacterium | reverse complement strand
CTCGCAAGGCACTCTCGGGCTGTCGGCCGGCTGGCTGTCCCCGGTGGTCCGGACGGTCTACCTGCCTACGGGTGCTCACGTCCGGGACCTGCTGGACCTCGGCGTCCGGGTCCTCGAGGCCGAGCTGGCCGCGACCGGCGAGGCCTGGCACGCGTCCCCCGAGCAGGTCGCCCGGCTCGGTCGGGCCACCGGCCCCGTGCCGCTGCGCGACCTGTCGCGTCGGTAGCCTCCTCGACGTGATCCCCGAGGGCTACACGATCGAGACGCTGAGCATCGAGCACGCAGCGCAGCTGGCCGCGGCGTACGACCGCAACCAGGAGCACCTCGCGCGCTGGGACCCCCGGCGCGAGCCGAGCTTCTTCACCGAGGAGGGCCAGACGGCGGCGCTGGTCGGCCAGCTCTCGTCGATCGACCGGGGCCTTGGCGCCGGCTGGGTCCTGGTGCACGGGGACCGGGCGGTGGGTCGGGTCAACCTCAACAACATCGTGATGGGCGTGCTGCGCAGCGCGAGCGTCGGCTACTGGGTCGACGCCGACCACCAGGGCCGGGGTCTCGCCACCGCCGCGGTCGAGCACGCCTGCGAGGCGGGTCGGCAGACCGGCCTGCACCGGGTCGAGGCGGGCACCCTCATGCACAACACGGCGTCCCAGAGCGTCCTTTCGCGCAGCGGCTTCACCTACTACGGGACCGCGGAGCGCTTCTTGTTCATCGACGGCCAGTGGCAGGACCACCGGCTCTACCAGCGGATCCTGCACGACGACCCCGTCTGACCCTGGTTCGTCCCTGGTCCGGCCGTGCCCTGACCCGGAGCGGGCGCCGGCGGGCATACCCTTTCCTCGAACCTCCACCCGATCCGCAGGAGCCAAGCCGGTGCCACGCCTCACGTCGTACGTCAAGGGCAAGGTGCGTCGCCTGCTGATGGCACGCGTCGCCCAGAAGGGCGGCATCGACCTGTCCCAGCTCGACAAGGTCCCGGACAGCCTGGCCTGGCCGCTGCGCCGCAACGGGCCGGACCCGGTCGCCCGGCTCGGCGAGCTGCGGGAGCAGGCCCCGGTCGCCAAGCTGACCTCGTTCCTCGGGATGAACGTCTGGCTGGTCACCGGGGAGGCCGAGGCGCGCCAGGTGCTGGCCGACACCACGAGCTACAGCACCGACATCCGCCCGTTCATGGGCCTGCGCGGCTCCACCACCGACGGCGACATCGGCGGTCTGGGCTTCACCGACCCGCCCGAGCACACCCGGCTCCGCAAGCTGCTGACCCCCGAGTTCACGATGCGCCGCCTGGAGCGGCTGCGGCCGCGGATCGCCGCCATCGTGGAGAGCCAGCTCGACGAGGTCGCCGCCCAGGCCGCCGCGAACGGTGGGGTCGTCGACCTGGTGCCGACCTTCGCGTTCCCGGTCCCGTTCCTGGTCATCTGCGAGCTGCTCGGGCTGCCCGACGAGGACCGCGAGGTCTTCCGGCAGCTGGGCTCCGCGCGCTTCGACGTGTCGTACGGCGGCCAGGGCGTGTTCGGCGCGGTCTCGGACTCGCGCCGGTTCCTGATGGAGGCCACCGCCAAGCAGCGCGAGCACCCCGGTGACGGTCTGATCGGCCAGATCATCCGCGAGCACGGTTCCGAGATCAACGACTTCGACCTCGCCGGCCTCGCCGACGGCGTGTTCACCGGCGGTCTCGAGACGTCGGCCAGCATGCTTGCGCTCGGTACGGCCGTGCTGCTCGACCACCCCGAGGACTACCGCGCCGTCGGCTCCGACCCCACGGTGGTCGACCGAGCGGTGGAGGAGCTGCTGCGCTACCTGACCGTCGTGCAGGTGGCCTTCCCGAGATTCCCCAAGGTCGAGGTCGAGGTCGGCGGCCAGCGGGTCGCCCCCGGCGACGTAGTGATCTGCCAGCTCGCCGGCGTCAACCGGGACCCCCGGCTCGGCGACCGCATGGAGGCGTTCGACCTCAGCCGCCCGGTCAGCAGCCACCTGGCCTTCGGCTACGGCTTCCACCGCTGCGTCGGCGCCGAGCTGGCCCGCATGGAGCTGCGTACGGCGTTCCCGGCGCTGTCGCGACGTTTCCCCGACCTGTCACTGGCCGCCGACGAGGTGGACTACCGGCAGATGTCGATCGTCTACGGCGTCGACGCGCTGCCGGTCCGCCTCGAGCCGGCGCTGCACCCCGCGACCTGAGATGGCTGCGGAGGTCCCGGTGCTCGCCCGGCTGCGCCGACGCGTCCCGACCTGGGTCGCCTGGGTCGGCGGCGTCCTGATCGTCGCGTTCGCGGCCCTGCCGCTGTGGTACATGGTCGTGCTCAGCCTCGACCGCGATCCGGTTGGATCCGGCGTCGGCTTCATCCCCGAGCGGCTGTCGTTCGACAACTACCGGGTGCTCTCGACGCCGGCGTTCGGCTTCTACCCGGCCCTGCGGCACAGCCTCCTGGTGTCGGTGGGCACGACCTTGTTCAGCCTCGCGGTCGCGGTCCCTGCGTCGTACGCACTCGCCA
Organism: Nocardioidaceae bacterium; assembly: GCA_039915665.1. GTDB lineage: Bacteria > Actinomycetota > Actinomycetes > Propionibacteriales > Nocardioidaceae > Nocardioides_B. The sequence goes on along the minus strand of JBDSMW010000027.1, from coordinate 31,822 downwards.
AGCTTCCGGTCCGCGGACGCGAACGCGTGCTGGCCGTGATGCTGGCCCTGATCTTCTTCCCGGGCATCATCTTGCTGACCTCGCTCGGCGTGCTCTTCGAGCGGCTGGACCTGCTCGACCAGCTGTTCGGCATCGGCGTCGCCCAGCTCAGCTTCACGGTGCCGATGGCCGTCTGGTTCGTGACCTACGCCTTCCGCCAGGTGCCCGGTGACGTCGAGGAGGCCGCCAAGGTCGACGGCGCCGACGTGGCCCGCCGGATCTGGCACGTGATCCTGCCGATGGCCCGGCCGGGCGTCGCGGGGGCGACCGTGCTGGTCTTCGTGGCCTCCTGGAACGACTACATCTTCGGCAGCCAGCTCAACCGCAGCCCGCGCAGCGAGACCCTGCCGGTGATGCTGGCCAAGCTGCCCAGCCTCGGCTTCCTCGGCGGACAGATGGCCGCGGCCGTGCTCGTCTGCCTGCCGGTGATGCTCGTCGTGGCCGCCCTGCTGCGCTGGCTCTCGGCCCGCAACGACGGCCGACACACCTGACGCGCTGCGTCCGGACCAGGCGCCTCCTGAGGGTGGGTTCGGCCCCCACGGCCGCGAGGCACGCTCGCGCAGCGGCCAGCGCTCCTCGGCCCGGACCGCCAGCGGGGCGGCGGCGAACATCGTGGAGTCGTCCCGAGCGACAGCCCCAGCAGCAGCGCGACCGCGAAGTCGGTGGGGGAGTCCCCGCCGAGGCCCGATGATCGAGAGCAGCGCGGCGAGGAACACCCCGTCGATCGGCTTTCCCAGCCAGGCGAACACCCCGAGGGCCTTGGTCCGCAGCGCATGCCCGAGCGTCGGGCCGATCAGCTCGTCCCGCTCCTTGGTCAACGTCGTCGGCCGACCGCGCCAGGGACTCCTCGATGCCGACCGAGCCCACCCACGCGCACCAGAGGCAGGTCGCCGGCCACGCCCGCCCGCCCCGATGTGTACGTCGGAGGCAGGACACTGCCCACCTGACCGGTGCCTCCGGGGGATCACGATCCTCACGACCGCACCTTCGGTCAGATGCGAACGTGTTCAAATATGCTGGTGGGGCTGAGCCCCCAGGTCGAGACCGTGCTGGGTCAGCCAGCGCCCGGACCCCGCGGGATCCGGCAGGGCGAGCACGTCGGCGACGACTCCGTCGAACCCGCGCGTCTGGTCGGCGTACTCCACCAGGTTGCGGCCGCCGTACGCCTCGTCCTCGTCGAAGTGCCCGGAGGCCGACGACGCGATCCGCACGCCGACGGCGCGCTGCTCCTCCGTGCCGGTGACCGGCAGCGGGTCGAGGCGGCGCCACGTGCCGACGAAGCGGCGACCGGTTCGACGCAGGCGCATGCGCGCCTGGGACAGCGCGTTGAGCAGTCGGTACATCGCGTTCAGCGACTGGTGGCGTACGACGGACGAGCCGCTGTCGGTGTAGATCGCGAGCAGGCGCGGGTCGAAGACCAGGCCGCAGCGGTTGGCCTCGGACGCCATCCAGAGCAGCGAGGTGTCACAGAGCCCGGTGTCCGCGTAGCCGCCGCCGACGTCGGAGTGCGCGCCCTCGAACCAGACCTGCTGGACCCGCCCGCTCGCCTCGTCCGCCCGCCGGGTCGCCTCGTCCGCCTCCCACAGGCACGGCTCGAACTTCAGCCGCTGCTCGTCGATGGCCAACGCCTGGCGGGCGCAGACCACGGCCTTGCTGAGGTTCACGTCGTGGAACTGGTGGCGCTTGCTCCATGCGCCCGGGACGCCGAGCGCGCCGACGGTGTCGAACACGCCCAGCAGGTTCACCGCGACGTCGGGGTGGCAGTGGTCGCGCCGGAACTCGGCGTCGCTCTCACCGAACGAGCCGGCCGCTGGACCACGGCGCTGGTAGCGGGTCACCGCCTCGGGCAGCTTGTCCCCGACCAGCGCGTCCCGCGTGAGCAGGCCGACCTTGCCGATCATGCCGACGAGGCTGCGGGCGGTGTAGGCGCCCCGCGAGAAGCCGAACACGAAGATCTCGTCGCCGGTGTCGTAGTTCAGGGCCAGGAACCGGTAGGCCGAGCGAATGTTGGCGAACAGCCCGAAGCCGAAGGCCCCGCCGAGGATCCGGTCGGCGGCGTAGGACCCGGCGCCGACCCCGGACAGGTAGAGCGTCAGCTGCTGCACGCCGTTCGTGCGCTGCAGGTCGGTGGCGACCGTGCGGGCGATCTTCTCGATGTTCGTCACGTGGTCGCTGTCGGGACGGTTCCAGGTCCCGTCACAGCAGATCACCAGCCGTTTGCGCGGCAGCGCTCCGGTATCCATACCTGTACGTGTAGCAGGCGCAGGGCCTGCGCGGCATGGCCTGAACGGGTCAGAGGCCGAGTGACCGGCCGATGATCTCCTTCTGGATCTCGGTCGTGCCGCCGTAGATCGTCTGCACCCGGCTGTCGAGAAAGGCCTTCGCGATCGGGTACTCCGTCATGTAGCCGTAGCCGCCGAAGATCTGCACGCCCTGGTCCACGATCTTCTTCTGCAGCTCGGTCGTCCACCACTTCGCCATCGACGCGAGCTTGGCGTCGAGCTCGCCGGCGTTGTGCCGGCGCACGCAGTCGTCGACGAAGACCCGGGCCACGTGCGCCTCGGTCGCCATCTCCGCGATCGTGAAGCGGGTGTTCTGGAACTTCCCGATCGGCCGGCCGAACGCCTCCCGTTCCTTGGCGTAGTCCAGGCACATCTCCAGCACCGCCTCGCACGCGGCGGCGGCCATCATGGCGATCGACAGCCGCTCCTGCGGCAGGTTCATCATGAGTGACACGAAGCCGCTGCCCTCCTCACCGAGCAGGTTCTCCTTCGGGATCACCACGTTGTCGAAGAACAGCTCGGAGGTGTCCTGCGCGTGCAGCCCGACCTTGGCCAGGTTGCGGCCGCGCTCGAAGCCGGCCATCCCCTCCTCGACCACGACGAGCGAGATGCCCTTGTGACCCGCGTCCGCATCGGTGCGCGCCACCACGACGACCAGGTCGGCCATCGCGCCGTTGCTGATGAACGTCTTGGAGCCGTTCAGCACGTAGTGGTCGCCCTTGTCGACGGCGTTCGTCCGGATCCCCTGCAGGTCGCTGCCGGCGCCGGGCTCGGTCATCGCGATCGCGGTGATGGTCTCTCCGCTGACGCAGCCGGGCAGCCAGCGCTGCTTCTGCTCGTCGGTCCCGAGGCTGGACAGGTACGGCACGATGATGTCGGTGTGCACCGGGAACCCGGGACCGCTTGCGCCGGCCCGCGTCATCTCCTCGGCGAGCACCAGGTTGTAGCGGAAGTCCGCGACCCCCGGTCCGCCGTACTCCTCCGCGACGTCGAAGCAGAGCAGGCCCTGCGTGCCGGCCTTGGTCCAGACCTCGCGGCTGACCTGGCCGTCGGCCTCCCACTGTGCGTGGTGCGGGACGACCTCCTTGTCCAGGAACGACCGGACGGTACGGCGGAACGCCTCGTGCTCGTCTTCAAGCAACGGCCGGTCGGTCGTCACGACACCCACTCCTTGAGGTCGGAGACCAGGGCGGCCGGATCGCCACCGTCGCCGGGCACCGGGACGACCTGGAGGTTCGTCACGCCGGAGGCGCGGAACGCCTCGATGCGCTCCCTGACGTAGGACTCCGGCCCGACCAGGTTGACCATCTCGAGCAGCTCGATCGGCACCACCGCCTCGGCGTCCCTCTTGTTGCCGCCGAGGTAAAGCTCCTGGATCTTGGCCGCCTCGGCCTCGAAGCCGTACTCGCAGGCCAGCGTGTTGTAGAAGTTCTTGCCCTTGGCGCCCATGCCGCCGACGTAGAGCGCCACCATCGGGCGGACCAGGTCGAGCATCCCCTTTACGTCCTCACCGACGCAGACCATGCCGCCCGCGGAGACCTCCAGCGGCCCGAGCCCCTCAGGCCGCTTGGCCCTGCCGGCGGCCAACGCGTCGCCCCACACGTCGCCGGCCTTCTCGGGGGCGTAGAGGAACGGTAGCCAGCCGTCGGCGTACTCCGCGGTGCCCTCGACGTTCTTCTGGCCGAGCGCCGCGACGTAGATCGGCACGCTGGACCGCTCCGGCTTGGTCAGCATCTTCAGCGGCTTGCCGAGCCCGGTGCCCTGTCCCTCGGGCAGGGGCAGGTCGAAGATCTTGCCGGTGTACTCCAGTCGCTCGCGGCGCAGCGCCATCCGGACGATGTCGACGACCTCACGGGTGCGGCCCAGCGGCTTGTCGTAGGGCAGCCCGTGCCAGCCCTCGATCACCTGCGGGCCGGAGGCGCCCAGGCCGAGGATGGCGCGACCGCCGCTGACGTTGTCGAGACCGGCGGCGGTCTGCGCGAGGGCGCCCGGTGTGCGGGAGTAGACGTTCAGGATGGCCGCGCCGATCTCGACCGTCTCCGTCTTCGCAGCAAGGTAGCCCATCAGCGTGGGGGAGTCGAAGCCGTAGGCCTCCGCCACCCAGATCGTGTCCAGCCCTGCCTTCTCGAGCGCCGCGACCTGGTCGGCGGCCTCCCGCGGGTTGCCGGCGTACATCAGCTGGGTGGACAGCTTCATCTTCGACCTCGTGATCTGTGATCTGGTGACGGGTACTACCGTGACAGTAACGCTGTCATGATTTCAAGACTCGTCGAGGAGTGCGCGTGACCACCTACGACATCGCCGTGATCGGCGGCACCGGCCCGCAGGGCAAGGGACTGGCCTACCGTTGGGCGAGCCACGGCCACCGCGTCGTGCTGGGCTCCCGCTCGTCGGACCGGGCGACAGTGGCCGCAGCCGAGATCACCGGCCGGGTTCCGTCCGCGTCCGTGAACGGGGCAAGCAACGCCGCCGCCGCCGCCGGTGCCGACGTGGTCGTGCTGGCCGTGCCCTACGACGGGCACGACGACCTGGTCGCGTCGCTCGCGGAGCACCTTGAGGGCAAGGTGGTGATCTCCTGCGTCAACCCGCTCGGCTTCGACAAGCAGGGCCCCTTCGGACTCGACGTCCCCGGAGGCAGCGCCGCCGAGACGGCCGCCGCCCTCGTGCCGACCGCCCGGGTCGTGGGTGCGTTCCACCACGTGTCCGCGCCCTCGCTGTGGGGTGACGAGGAGTTCCTCGACCACGAGGACGTGCTGGTCTGCGGCGACGACGCCGACGCGAAGGCGGTGGCGGTCGAGCTCGCGCGGGCGGTGACCTCGCGCGACGGCGTCGACGCCGGCCGGCTCCGCATCGCCCGTCAGCTCGAGCCCTGGACCGCAGTGCTGATCAGCATCAACAAGCGCTACAAGACCCGCTCGGGGACCAAGATCTCCGGCCTCTAGCCCGTTCCCCTCATTGGTCGGGCCCGAGACCGGCCCGACCAGCGAGAAGCCTCAGACGGTTCCGGTGCTCGCCGGCGTCGGGTAGGCCTTCGAGGTGTCGTCCGAGCTCAGCTTGTCCTTGGCGCTCGCCGCGGCCCCGGCGGCCTTGTCCTTGACGACCGGCGCCTTCTCCTTGGCGAAGTCCTGGGCCTGGGTGGCCTTCTCCTGGACCTTGGGGTTGGTCCAGATCGACTCCGCCTGCGCCTTGATCTGGTCGTAGCGCTCGTGTCCTGCCCTGGTGCCGAGGACGTACCCGACGGCTCCGCCGACCAGCAGCGCGATCTTGCCCTTCATGGTGACTCCTCTTCGTCGTCTGATGTGCGTACGACGTGCCCGACCGCGCCCCGGGTAAACGGGGGGGCGGACGCCGACGGGACCACGGGGACGCCGCGTGGGCCGCCCGAATCGCACCGGCAAAATATGGTATATCAGTAGAAACTATATTTCGTGGACTGCCACATCCGGAGGAATTTGGCTCCCATGGGTCTTGGCGGGGCAGCCCTTGGTGTGTTCTGTTGGATCGACGGTTCAGGGACTCCGGGGGGAGTGCACATGTCTGGTCGGGTTGTTGCGGTGTTGACGGGTCTGGTCGTGCTGGCTGTGCTGGCGCCACCACCCTCGAGCGGAGCCGCCGGCGCGCGCGGCTCGGTGCAGATCGTCCAGGCGCTGCCGGGGCAGACCGTCGACGTCTCCCTCGACGGCAAGCCACTGGAGAGCCGGGTCCGGGAGGGCGCCATCGTCGGTCCCGTCAAGCTCGCGGCCGGCCGGCACGTCGTCATGTTCAGCGAGAACTCCGGCGGCCAGCCGGTGCGCACCACCGTGACGGTGCGCGCGGGCTCGAACACCGACGTGGTGCTGCACCGCCCGGCCGCCGTCTCGGGCGCCCCCGTCGTGCACAGCTACTCGACGCCCCGCAAGGCGGTCGGCCCCGGCAAGGCCCGGGTCCTGGTCGCGCACACGGCCACCGTCGCCCCGGCCGACGTGCGCGTGGATGGACGCACGGTGTTCACCAACATCGCCAACGGGGAGTACGCCCAGGCGGACATCCCGGCCGGGAAGCACCGGGTGGCCCTCCTGCCCACGGGTCAGACCTCCGAGCCGATCCTCGGCCCGCTCGAAGTGGAGCTCGCCGCCCGGACGGTGACGATGGTCTACGCCGTCGGGTCGCCCCGCAACGGCTCGATGAAGGTCATCGCCCACGTGGTGCACATCGCGGCCGACGGCACGGTCGTGCCGGACCGCATCACCACCGGGAGCGCGGGCTTTGCGGCCCTGTTCCCGGTGATCCCGTTCGGCGGCTGAGGGTGACCGGTTCCGAGCGTCCCGAGAGACGGGTGCCCGGTTCCAGGCGAGTCTCCACCGTCGTCTGCCTGGGCGCCTTCGTCGTGCTCTGCGCGTCTGCGGCGGCGGTCAGCGCCTGGCCGCGGGCCGACGAGACCGTCTCGGCCGAACCGACCGCCGACGGGTCCGACCCCGCCGCCTCCGCCGCGACCGACGGGCCGGCTCCGGAGGTCGCGCCCGCGAAGCGCGCCGGATCGGTGACCCCCGAGCGCCCGCTCACGGCGCGGCTGCCCAGCGGACGGGTGGTGCCGATCCGTGCGGTCTCGACCAAGCGGGACGGCACGCTCGACGTCCCGGAGGACATCACCACCGCAGGCTGGTGGCGGGGCGGGTCGCGGGTCGGTGACCCGTTCGGCTCCCTGCTGGTCGCTGCGCACATCGACTCCCGCACGCAGGGGCTCGGGCCCTACTCCGAGCTGCTCTCGGTGCAGCGGGGCGACCGCGTGCGGGTGACCTCGCGCCACCTCGTGCAGGAGTTCACGGTCCGCTCGCTCCGCCTGGTCCCGCAGGGGTCGCTGAGCCGGCAGGCCTGGATCTACTCCCCGTCCGGCCCGCCGCGCCTGACGATGGTCACCTGCGCGCCGCCGTACGACGCGAGGCGGGGGGGCTACCAGAACCTCGTCGTGGTCACCGCCGCTCCCGTCGCGGTTCCGGACCCGAGGGCCTCATGACGAAGAAGCAGCCGCCGCGACCCCTGCCGCGGGGCGCCCATGGACTCCCGGCCGGACCCGGCCGGACGGCCACACCGCCGACCCGGCCTGCCTCGTCGGCCAAACCACACCCCCGGTCGCCACCTCCGATCCGACGGATCCCCAAGGGGGAGCCGCCTCGGCCCGAGACGCCGCCCGAGACGCCGCCCGGTCCGCCCGTGCGATCCGTGCGATCCGTGCCACCGACCCGCCGGTTCGTGCCGCCGCGACCTGCGGGGGTGCCCGAGGTGCCGCGGCAACGCCTCCCCTCGGTCCCGCAGGCCCTCCCGGAGCCGGAGCCGGAGCCGGAGCCGGTGCCGGAGCCGAAGCAGGAGCCGGAACAGGAGCCGGAGCAGGAGCTTCTGAGGCTGCCGTGCGGCTGCCTCGCGCCACCGCCGGAGACCGCCGGCGCGGGCGGGCACCCGGGAGCGGGAGCCCCGCACGAGCACGAGCACGCTCGTCGGCGCCCGGCGGTCCTGCTGGCCGCGCTGGTGGGGGTCGGCGTGCTGGTCCTCGCGGCTTTCTTGTTCTTCCGCGGTCCGGACCCGGCCCCGGAGGCGGGGCGTCCGGCCCCGACGGCCCCGAGGGCCCAGGTGCCCGAGGAGGACCCACCCGCGGCCGTGGCGACGCCGGGCTCCTACGCGCGCAGCCAGATCCTCAACAGCGGCGAGATCCGGGTCAGCCAGTGGATCCGCAGCGCCGAGGTGGTGCCGGGCGTCGACCTCCGCCTGCCCGACCCCGGAGTGACGGACGGATCGATCCGGGCGACCGAGGTCGTGGTGACGGCCGGCGGTCTTCCGGTGCCGGGGGCGGCGACTGTCGGGGCCAGGGCCCAGCACTACGAGTTCAAGGAGACGGCCGAGCTCGTGCACGTCACCTACTCGCTCACCGGCGCGGTCGTGCGCAGCCCGTCCGTCCCGGGACGGGCCCTGGCGCAGGTCACCTCGTTGACGGCCGACGGGCCGGACGGCCCGCGGCGGATCGACCTCGTCGGAGACGTGACCTCGGCCGCGTGCCTGACCGGGGTCGACCTCGCACCCCAGCCGTGCGGCGAGCCCGACGACGACGGCCAGACCTGGCGCGTGGTGCTCCGAGGCGCCGACCGGGACGCCGCCGTGCAGGCACAGGTCGACCTGGGCTGAGGCGTCCGTCGGGCGTCAGCGGCAGCCGCTCGACGGCACCGCGGACTCGGCCCGATGCCGGCCGAGGTTCCACTCGAGCCAGTCGTTGTCGGAGGAGGAGGTGGCCTCGAGGCACGCCGGGCCGAACCCCGACCGGGCCAGCACCGGGAGCGCGTCGTCGGAGAGCCCGGCGAGGTAGACCCGGTCGACCTTGCCGGTCTGCTCGAACCGGTCCACGTTGTGCCGGGCGATCCAGGCGTCCGGGTCGGCCGTCGCGAGAGCGAGCAGCGACACGGCCCCGGTGATCAGCACCGCCCGCGGCACCCAGGCCCCGTGCAGCCGCAGCCCCGCGCCGAGGACGAGCAGCACCACCAGGCCGAGCCAGCCCTCGAACACCGAGACCAGCAGCCGGAGCCGGGTGAAGCCGTAGGCCTCCTCGTAGACGTGCACGCGGAACAGCGCCGAGGCGACGACGACCAGCGTCAGCAGGCACAGCACGCCGAGCACCGTCCGCAGGACCAGCCGTTCGCGGGCCGAGGCACGCGGCGCCTTGCGGGCGGCGACGGCGACGACGCCCAGGGTCAGCAGGGTCGCGAACGTGAGCTGCCCGAAGCCCTGGTGGACGTACTCCGCGTAGGTCAGGCCGGTCGTGCGGTTCAGGTAGGCGTGCCCGCCGAACATCACCGTCAGCTGCGCGACGACGAACATCGCGAACAGCACCACGACGGCGCCGACGGGCACCAGCCACTCGAACGGCCGGGCCACCGGCTTCGCCTCCGGCAGGGCGGCCTGCTCGACGTGCGGCGGGTTCACGGCGACGTACACCCCGGTGAGCGTGGCTCCCGCGACGACGACCGCGAAGAAGGCGCGTCCGACGACGGTGGCGTCCGACAGGTCGGGCACGACGGCTCCGGCCCACGACGCGAACAGGGCGTCGGCCGACGCGAAGAGAAGTCCGAACAGCAGCACCAGGACGGCCGAGACCGCCAGCGTGCGCAGGACCGGTGCCCAGTTCCTCGACGTCCGCGACACCGTGACGGAGCGCCCCAGCCACGGCAGCCCGCGGAGCGCGGCGAGCGGCACCGCCAGCCCGGACACGAGCAGCGCGGGCAGGGACCGGCCCTCGGTCAGCACCACGACCGCCACCGCCGCAGCAGCCAGCACGCACAGCGCCACGATCCACTCGGCGTCGCGCGCGACGACCGTCGCCATCAGCAGGGTGCAGAGGCCCAGGCCCGCGAGGTGGTACGTCGTCCGGAGCCGGCGGTCCGCGGAGGCGATCACGCCGGCGGCCGTCACCAGCACCAGGAAGCTGCCGAGACCGGCCTCGCGGAACGGCACCACGATTGCGGCCAGGAGGCCCGCGACCAGGGCCGCGAGGACGTGCCGCGGACCGGCGGGCAGCGACTGCTCGGGCCAGAAGGAGCCGAACAGGTCGTCCAGGAAGGGCCGCGGGGCGACCACGACGGGCGGCGCGACGGGTGGGGGGAGTGCGGGGCTGGTCATGTCGGGTTCCCTTCGGGGAGCGTCGCTCGGATGCGGCAGCCGAGGCCGGGCTGGTCGGACTCGGCCACCTCGATGAGGCCGCCGTGCAGCTGGGTGACCCAGCGGGCGATCGCGAGACCGAGGCCGGTGCCACCGGCCCCGTCAGCGCCGCCGGTCGTGAAGCGTTCGAAGACGTGAGCGCGGTCCGAGGGGGCGATGCCCGGGCCCTCGTCGGTCACCTCGAGCACGGTGCGGTCACCAGCCCGTCGGCCGACCACCGTGACGGTGCCGCCGGCCGGGCTGTGCCGGCTGGCGTTGTCGAGCAGGTTGGCGACCAGCTGGTGCAGCCGGGAGCGGTCGCCGATCACCGCGAGGTCCGGCGGGTCGACCCGGACGACGTACTTCACGGGACGTCCGGTGAGCCGCGCCTCCGCGACCGTCTCGTCCAGGAATCCCCGCAGGGCAACGGGTTCGCGGCGCAACGGCACGATGCCGGCGTCGACCCGCGAGAGGTCGAGCAGGTCGGTGACCAGACCGCTGAGCCGCTCGGTCTGGTCGAGGGCGGCCTGCAGCGTCGACTGGTCGGGCTTCGCGACTCCGTCGACGAGGTTCTCCAGCACCGCCCGCAGCGCAGAGACCGGGGTGCGCAGCTCGTGGGAGACGTTCGCGACCAGGTCGCGGCGCTGCCGGTCGACGGCCTCGAGGTCGGCCGCCATCGTGTTGAACGCCCGGCCGAGCTCGCCGACCTCGTCCCTCGACGTCGCGGTGACCCGGCGCGTGTAGTCCCCCGTCGCCATCCGGCGCGCGGCCTGGGTCATCTCCCGCAAGGGCGACGTCATCCCGCGCGCCAGCAGCTGGGTCACGACGAGCGCGAGGAGCACGGCGGCCGGGATCGTGAAGCGGGGGAGCAGACCCACGAACAGGCCGAAGACGGTCAGCGTGGAGGCCGCGCCGACGCTGGCCGCGACCAGGATGCCGAGCTTGAGCTTCAGCGACCCGATCCGGTCGAGCGGCCTCATCGCCGGTCCTCCAGGGCGTAGCCCACCCCGTGCACCGTGCGGACCAGCTCGGCACCGATCTTGCCGCGCAGCGACTTCACGTGGCTGTCCACGGTGCGCGTGCCGGCGGCGTCCGGCCAGTCCCAGACCTCGGTCAGCAGCTGCTCGCGGGTGTGCACGGTGCCGGGCGACTCCGCCAGGCAGACGAGCAGGTCGAACTCCGTCGGTGTCAGGTGTACGTCGATCCCGTCGACGCGCACCCGACGGCTCGACCGGTCGATGTCGACGGCTCCGACGGTCAGGGGCGCCGAGCTCCGGGAGGCGAGCTCGGCGGCCCGGTCGACGCGTCGCAGCAAGGCCCGGATCCTGGCCACGAGCTCGCGCATGCTGAACGGCTTGGTGAGGTAGTCGTCGGCGCCGACGCCGAGCCCGACGAGCAGGTCGGTCTCGTCGTCGCGGGCGGTCAGCATCAGCACCGGCACGGGACGGTCGGCCTGCACCCGACGGCACACCTCGTGGCCGTCGTATCCGGGCAGCATCACGTCGAGCACGAGCAGGTGTGGCGTCCAGCCCTGCGCGGCGGAGACGGCCGCCGGCCCGTCGTACGCCTGCCGCACGTCGAACCCCTCGGCGACGAGCCGGTCGGTCACGGCTTGGTTGATGGTCCGCTCGTCCTCGACGACCAGCACCCGCTGACGCACCCCGTTGTCCATGTCCACGAGCGTAGGAGCCCGGCTGGTCAGGACGTGGTCAGGACATGTGAAGGTTCTGCACAGGGTCCGTCGGGCAGAAGGTGACGACATCACCGCGAGTCCGGCCTACGATCGTGTGCATGGAACAACCGCACGTCGTCGTGCTGTTCGGAGCCACCGGTGACCTCGCTCGCCGCAAGCTGCTCCCTGGCCTGCTGCATCTCTTCGAGGCGGGGCTGCTCCGCGACTGCCGGATCGTCGGGACGTCGCTGGACGATCTCGACACCGAACAGTTCGTGAAGCTCGCCCGCGAGGGGATCGACGAGTTCAGCAGACCGTTCGACGAGTCCTGCTGGGACGACTTCGCGGGACGGCTGACCTTTGTCTCGCAGATCGCCGGCCCGCAGGCGCTCTCCGACGCCGTCGCCGACGCCGAGAAGCAGCTGGCCGCCGAGTCCGACGGCGAGATCAGCCGGCTGCACTACCTCAGCGTCCCGCCCAAGGCCGCGCTGCCCGTCGTGCGCCAGCTCGCCGAGGCCGGCCTCGTCGAGCGCTCCCGCATCATCATGGAGAAGCCGTTCGGCACCGACCTCGAGTCGGCCAAGAAGCTCAACTCCCGGCTGCACGAGGTGTTCGAGGAGAAGCAGATCTTCCGGATCGACCACTTCCTCGGCAAGGAGGCGGCGCAGAACATCCTCGCGTTCCGCTTCGCCAACGGTCTGTTCGAGCCGATCTGGAACCGCAACTTCATCGATCACATCCAGATCGACGTGCCCGAGACGCTCGGCCTGGAGATGCGGGCCTCGTTCTACGAGTCGACCGGCGCGTTCCGCGACATGGTCGTCACCCACCTGATGCAGGTGCTGGCCTTCATGGCGATGGAGCCGCCGACTTCGCTGGCCCCGGGTCCGATCAGCGACGAGAAGCTCAAGGTGTTCCGCTCGATGCGCCCGCTCGAGCCGCACAACGTGGTCCGTGGGCAGTACCACGGCTACCGCGACCTCGAGGAGGTCGCCGACGATTCCGACACCGAGACCTTCGTGGCCCTCAAGGTCGAGATCGACAACTGGCGCTGGGCCGGGGTGCCGTTCTTCCTGCGCACCGGCAAGAAGATGGCCGAGGGGGCGCGGATCATCTCGATCGCCTTCCAGGAGCCGCCGCGCACGATGTTCCCGCAGGGCTCCGGGGTGGGGGCCGCGGGTCCGGACCACCTGACCTTCGACCTCGCGGACCAGTCCCGGATGTCCCTGTCGTTCTACGGCAAGCGCCCCGGTCCGGGGATGAAGCTGGAGAAGCTGTCGATGCAGTTCGCGACCCACGAGACCGGCAGCTCCAAGTCGGTGCTGGAGGCCTACGAGCGGCTGATCCACGACGCGATGCGCGGGGACCACACGCTGTTCACCACCGCCGACGGGATCGAGCAGCTCTGGGACGTCTCCCACCAGCTGATCTCCGACCCGCCGCCGGTGCGGGGCTACGCGCCCGGCAGCTGGGGTCCCAACGCCATCCACCAGCTCGTCGCCCCTCACGCCTGGCGGCTGCCCTTCGAACGGTCCTGGCGCCGCCCCAACGTCACCGCGGAGTAGTCGCTCACTCCTGCGGCATCAGGATCCAGGCCACGACGTAGGCGACGAACAGCGAGCCGAAGCCGAAGATCGTGCCCAGCACGACGATGAGCCGGACCAGGTTGGCGTCGATGCCGGAGTAGCGGGCCACGCCGCCGCACACACCGGACAGCCAGCGGTCGTCGCGGCTGCGGGTCAGGCGTCGCGGTGCGACGTAGGGGATCTGGGTCTGCGTGTGCTCGCTCATCGGTTGTCTCCTTCGATGCGGGTGGTCGGGGCGCTGTAGGTGTCGCTGTCGTTCTCGGCGTCGTCGTACGTCGTCCAGGGCTCGTCGGCGACGTCAGCGGTGACCGCCTGCCGCTCCTGGCGGCCGCGGCTGATGCCCTTGGCGGCGAAGGCGACGAGCCCCAGCGTCCCGGCGAGCAGGAGCACGGCCGGCACCATCCACCGGGCGTCACCGGTGTCGACGGCGCCACTGGTGTGCAGGGCCCAGGAGCCGGCGATGCCGAGGAAGACCAGGCCGACCACGAGGTAGCCGACGTTGAGCGGGTGCGTCTGGGGAGTGTTCATCAGGGGTTCCTCACGTCGATGTGTCCGGCGGACAGGTGGGTGACGACGGTGACCGTGCCGGCCCCGGAGCCGAAGGTCCCGTCGAGGTTGGTGTTGATGCCGCCCGAGCCACGCCCGGGGAGGTCGATCTGTCCGGGGCCGTCGATGCCGGCCTGGACGTCGGCACGGACGCCGGTCGGCAGGATCACCACGATCTCGCCGGCCTGGGCGCTCACGTCGATCACGCGGCCGTCCAGGTTCCCCGGGTCGCTCACGTCGCTCAGGTCGACCTGGATGCGCCCGGTGGAGATCGCGTAGTCGTTGCGCACGCTGTTCGCGGTGACGGGAGCCACGGACACCTGCTCCCCGTCGCCGAAGTCCACGCCGCTGGCGACCGCGGTGACGGCCAGGGCCGCCGACGAGACCAGGCCGAGGAAGATCAGACCGCCGGCCCGGCCGACGAAGGCGCCGAGCAGGAGCATCAGGCCGACCACGGTCAGCGCGAGGGCGGGGTACGCCGTGGCGACGACCGATCCACCGGCGACGTCGTACAGGCCGAGCACTCCGAGGGCCACCGCGACGAGTGCGAGGGTGAAGCCGAACAGCTTCGGACCGCGCTTGGGGCGAGGGGGCTGGTAGGCCGGGGCCGCCTGGGCTGTCGTCGGCGCCCACGGAGGAGCCGGCGGCTGCTGGGCGTAGGCCGTGGCCGGGCCGCTCGTGGCGGGGTCGGGCAGCGGGCCGTAGACCGGTGCGTACGACGGGGCGTAGGAACCGGACGGCGCGCTGTCCCGCGAACCCCTGTCGCGGAACGCCAGGTAGAGAAGGACGCCGAAACCGACGAGCACGAGCGGCCACGGGAACCCGATCCCGTTCCAGCTGTCCCCGAGCACCAGCAGGGCGGCCACGATGCCGACGGCGATCAGCACGCCGTTGCGGGTGTTGTCGCTCATCGACACCTTGCCGTCGGCCCGGCCGTCCTCGGGGACGAGCAGCCACGCGGCGCCGTACGCCACGAAGCCCGCGCCGCCGAAGAAGCACAGCACCACGAACAGCACCCGCAGGATGGTCGGGTCGATGTTCAGGTGCCGGCCGAGGCCGCCCGCCACGCCGGCCACCTTGCGGTCGGTGGTGCTGCGGCGCAGCTGCTCGTAGTTGCGGAGGTTCTGGCGGTCCACGCCGGGCCCCGTGGGCGGGTTGGTCTGCTGCTCGTCCGTGGTGGGCGGCCCCTGTGTCTGGTTCATGTCATCGATCCTGGGCCAGGGCGGCGGTGTGCACCATCGGGGAGACCCCTGGTTCTCACCGGGGTGCGGGCTCAGGGGACCAGGGTCGGGCCAGGGTCGCCACGCATGGTCCGGCCCCTCCCGCTGTGTGACGATTGACCCACGATGAGCACAGATGCCCCCACCACCTCCCGCGCGCCCCGCAAGGCGTTCCGGTCGACCGACGAGCGACTGCTCGGCGGCGTCGCCGCGGGCCTGGCGCGGCACCTCGGCGTCGAGGTGCTCTACGTCCGTGGGGCCTTCCTGCTGGCGTTGGCGATCGGTGGTCTCGGCGCCGCGCTGTACGCCGGCCTGTGGCTGACTCTCCCGACCGACACCCACCTCGAGCAGAGCAGCCCGGGGCTCGAGGCCGCCACCCGGCAGGGCAAGCGCCGCCCCGGTCGCGTCCGCCGGCTCGAGGACGTCGGGCTGCTGGTCGCCCTGGCTGCGGTCGCTATCGGCATCGTGGTGCTGGCCCAGACGGTGCTCGGCGGCTCGGTGGTCTTCTGGCCGCTGCTGCTCGGCGTCATCGGCCTCGCGGTGCTGTGGCGCCAGGCGGACGAGGCGCAACGGGAGCGCTGGATCGACAGCACCGGCCGCGTCGACCTGGTCAAGGCGGTCGTCGGCAGCGGAGGCACGGCGTCCTGGGCGCGACTCGCGGGCGGGGTGGGCCTGCTGGTCTCCGCGCTCGTGCTGTTCGCGCTGCAGACGGGCCAGTCCGGCCAGATCGGCGTGGCCCGCGACGTGGTCGTCGCCGGGGCACTCGGTGTCGCCGGCCTGGCGCTGATGGTCGGGCCCTGGCTGGTCCGGCTCACCGGCGACCTGTCCGAGGAGCGCGCCGCCCGCGTGCGCTCGCAGGAGCGGGCCGACATGGCCGCCCACCTGCACGACTCCGTGCTCCAGACTCTCGCGCTGATCCAGAAGCACTCCTCGGACGGGCGGGCCGTCGCCACCCTGGCCCGGGCGCAGGAGCGCGACCTCCGGTCCTGGCTGTACGGCGAGGAGGTGCCGCCGGACACCTCGGTGGCCAGCGCCCTAAGGGCGGCGGCGGCCGAGGTCGAGGACGGGCACGGCGTCCCGGTCGAGGTGGTCACCGTCGGCGACGCGGCCGTCTCGGAGCGGGTCCGACCTCTCGTGCTCGCATCCCGCGAGGCGATGGTCAACGCCGCGAAGCACTCGGGTGCCGACCAGGTCGACGTCTTCGCCGAGTGCACGCCCCAGCGGGTCGAGGTCTTCGTCCGCGACCGGGGCCGCGGCTTCGAGGAGAGCACCGTGCCCGAGGACCGGCTCGGGGTGCGCAACAGCATCGTGGACCGGATGCACCGGCACGGTGGCTCGGCGGCGATCCGCACCGCCCCCGGAGAGGGCACCGAGGTCCGCCTGACGATGACGACTGCCGACCACCACGACGAGGAGAAGCGATGACTGCCCGACGGGTCGTCGTGGTCGACGACCACGCGATGTTCCGCACCGGGGTCAAGGCCGAGCTGGCCGCCCACCCCGACCGGGTCGAGGTGCTCGGCGAGGCCGCGGACGTCGACCAGGCCGTCGAAGCGGTCATCCGGCTCCGCCCCGAGGTGGTGCTGCTCGACGTGCACCTGCCCGGCGGCGGCGGTGCCGAGGTGATGCGTCGGGTGGCGCTGGCGCGTGGACCGGCGACGCCGGGGGCGGGCGAGACCCGGTTCCTCGCGCTGTCCGTCTCGGACGCCGCGGAGGACGTCATCGGGACGATCCGGGCGGGTGCCCGCGGCTACGTCACCAAGACGATCACCGGCCCCGAGCTCGTGGAAGCCATCGACCGCGTCGCGACCGGGGACGCGGTGTTCTCGCCCCGGCTGGCCGGGTTCGTGCTCGACGCGTTCGCCGGGTCGATCGTGGTCGCCCAGGTCGACGAGGACCTCGACCGGCTCACCGAGCGGGAGCGGGAGGTGATGCGGCTGATCGCGCGTGACTACGCCTACAAGGAGGTGGCCTCCACGCTGTTCATCTCCATCAAGACCGTGGAGACGCACGTCTCGAGCGTGCTGCGCAAGCTGCAGCTCTCCTCCCGTCACGAGCTGACCCGCTGGGCCAACGACCGGCGGCTGCTCTGACCCGCACGCCGGTCCTGCTGGTCGCCGTACTCCTGCTGACCGGCTGCAGCGGTCCCGCGACGCAGCCGGAGCGTTCCGACGCGACCCTCACGCCGCCGAGCCGCCGGACCACGCCGCAGGTGTCCCCGTCGAAGGCCTCGACGCCGACGCCCGAAGGCAGCCCGACCAAGACCCCGACGGCCCGAACGCGGGTCCGGCTCGACCACTGGAGCGTCGGCACCCGCCCGCTGCCGCTGCGAGCCGACGGGTTCGGCGAGGTGCTGCCCACCCCGCGGGTGCTCCGGGTCCGCCGGATGCAGGCGGCCGACGTGCTGCCGCCGCCCACCGACGGGCGGTTCCGCGGGACGGTCGGCCCCGTCACCCCGGAGATCCGCCGACGGATGGGAAAGACCTGGTCGCCGTCGTGCCCGGTCGCCCTGTCGGGGCTGCGCTACCTCACGCTCACCTTCGCCGGGTTCGACGGCCGGTCGCGCACCGGCGAGCTGGTGGTGAACGCCTCGGTTTCGCGCGGGGTCGTCGGGGTCTTCCGCACGCTGTACGCCGCCCGCTTCCCGATCGAGGAGATGCGACTGGTGACATCGGCCGGCCTCGACGCCCCAGCGACCGGCGACGGCAACAACACCGCGGCGTACGTCTGCCGCCCGACCCGCAGGGCCACGACGTTCTCGGCCCACGCGTCCGGTCTGGCGATCGACCTGAACCCGTTCGTGAACCCCTACCGGTCGGGCGACCTGGTGCTCCCCGAGCTGGCCGGCGCCTACGAGGACCGCTCGTGGCGGCGGCCGGGCATGGTGCTCCCGGGCGGAGTCGCGACCCGTGCCTTCGGGGCCGCCGGGTGGACCTGGGGCGGCGACTTCCGGACGGTCTCGGACCTGATGCACTTCTCCGCGAACGGCCGCTAGCCACCGGCTCCGCTGTCCCTGGCGGGCCGTAGGCTGGGCCCACATGAGTGCGTCGTTCCCGATCCCGCAGGCCCCCACCTCGACCCAGGCCGAGCTGGAGCTCGACGTCGCGACCCCCAACGCCCCGAAGGCCCGCCGGGGCCCGACGCCGGACGAGCTGCTCGACGGTCTCAACGACCCCCAGCGGGCCGCGGTCGTGCACGCCGGGGCTCCGCTGCTCGTCGTTGCCGGGGCCGGATCGGGCAAGACGCGGGTGCTGACCCGTCGGATCGCGTGGTTGATCTCCGAGCGCAACGCGCACCCCGGCTCCATCCTGGCCATCACGTTCACCAACAAGGCCGCCGCCGAGATGCGTGCGCGGGTGGAGCAGCTGGTCGGGCGCCGGGCCCGGATCATGTGGGTCTCGACGTTCCACTCGGCCTGTGTGCGGATCCTGCGCAAGGAGATCGACAGGTTCGGCTACAAGTCGTCGTTCTCGATCTACGACGCGGCCGACTCCAAGCGGCTGATGACCCTGGTCTGCAAGGAGCTCGACCTCGATCCGAAGCGCTTCCAGCCGCGCGCGGTCCTGAACTGGATCTCCAACCAGAAGAACGAGCTCGTCGACCACGAGGACGCGTCGAAGAACGCGCAGAACAACCTGGAGGAGACCTACGCCGAGGCGTACTCGCTCTACCAGACCAAGCTGCGGGCGGCCAACGCCCTGGACTTCGACGACCTGATCATGACCACGGTGCACCTGTTCCAGGCGTTCCCGCAGGTGCGGGAGGTCTACCGCCGCCGTTTCCGGCACGTGCTGGTCGACGAGTACCAGGACACCAACCACGCGCAGTACGCCCTGGTTCGCGAGCTGTGCGCCCACGACGTCGGTCGACCGGCCGTCGACGGGATGGCCGACCCGGACGCGCCCGACGGCGACGGCATCGAGCCGTCGGAGCTGATGGTCGTGGGTGATGCCGACCAGTCGATCTACGCGTTCCGTGGCGCCAACATCCGCAACATCATGGACTTCGAGAAGGACTTCCCGGACGCCAGCACGATCCTGCTC
Organism: Nocardioidaceae bacterium; assembly: GCA_039915665.1. Taxonomy (GTDB): domain Bacteria; phylum Actinomycetota; class Actinomycetes; order Propionibacteriales; family Nocardioidaceae; genus Nocardioides_B. The sequence goes on along the minus strand of JBDSMW010000027.1, from coordinate 12,778 downwards.
GAGCAGAACTACCGCTCGACGCAGACCATCCTGACCGCGGCCAACGCGGTGATCAGTCGCAACAAGGGCCGCACGGCCAAGAACCTCTGGTCCGACGCCGGCGACGGCGCGCAGATCGTGGGCTACGTCGCCGACGACGAGCACGACGAGGCCCGCTTCGTCTCCGAGGAGATCGACCGGCTCACCGACGCCAAGGACAGCCGTCCCGGCGACGTCGCCGTGTTCTACCGGACCAACGCGCAGTCGCGGGTGTTCGAGGAGGTGTTCATCCGGGTCGGTATGCCCTACAAGGTCGTCGGCGGGGTGCGCTTCTACGAGCGCCGCGAGATCAAGGACGCGCTGGCCTACCTCCGCATCCTGGTCAACCCGGACGACGAGATCTCGCTGCGGCGGATCCTCAACGTCCCCAAGCGCGGCATCGGCGACCGGGCCGAGGCCTGTGTCAACGCCCTGGTCTCCCGGGAGCGGATCACCTTCTTCGAGGCGCTCCGGCGGGCCGAGGACGCCCCCGGCATCGCCACCCGTTCGCTGACCAACATCCGCGGATTCGTCGAGATGGTCGAGCAGCTCCAGTCGATGGTCGACGTGGGCGAGCGCGCGGACGTCGTGCTCGAGCAGGTGCTCGCCGCCAGCGGCTACCTCAAGGAGCTCGAGGAGTCCGAGGACCCGCAGGACGAGACCCGGGTCGAGAACCTCGCCGAGCTGGTGGCGGTGTCCCGCGAGTTCGCCGACGAGCCCATCGCCGGTCCGTCCGCCGACCCGGCCGACGAGGTGCCGGTCGTGCCCGGGCTCTCGGACTTCCTGGAGCGGGTAGCGCTGGTGGCCGACTCCGACCAGATCCCGGACGACGAGGCGGGCGTGGTCACGCTGATGACCCTGCACACCGCCAAGGGCCTGGAGTTCCCGGTCGTGTTCCTCACCGGCTTCGAGGACGGCGTCTTCCCGCACATGCGGGCGCTCGGCGACCAGTCCGAGCTGGAGGAGGAGCGCCGGCTGGCGTACGTCGGTGTGACCCGTGCCCAGCAGCGCCTCTACATCTCGCGCGCGGTCGTCCGCTCCGCTTGGGGCGCCCCGTCGCACAACCCCGCTTCGCGGTTCCTCGACGAGTTCCCTCTTCCCCTCGTGGACTGGCGGCGCACCGAGGCCGCCCAGACCTCGTGGAACCGGCCGGTGCTGCCGTCCCTGCCCTCGCGCAACGCAGGCGCTCCCACCCGGCGGTTCGGCACGGCCGCGGTGCGGGCCGACGCGGCCGCGCGCGGCAAGACCCGCGAGGTGCCGAACCTGACGCCCGGCGACCGCGTCGTGCACGGCTCGTTCGGGATGGGCAGCGTGGTGGCGCTCGACGGCATCGGCGACAAGACCGTCGCGTCGATCGACTTCGGCTCGCAGGGCGTCAAGCGTCTACTGCTGCGCTACGCCCCCGTCGAGAAGCTCTAGGTCGAGCTCAGGGCTTGAGGCCGTGCGTCAACATCGCGGCGTAGGGGTCGACGGGGTCGCCCGCGCCGGGACGGACCTCGAGGTGCACGTGCGGCCCGGTGACGTTTCCGGTCGAGCCGACCGAGCCGATGACCTCGCCCGCGCGCACGGCCTGGCCGGTGGTCACCGCGTAGGCCGTCTGGTGGCAGTACCACAGCTCGGTGCCGTCCTCGAGCGTGACGACGGTCTTGTTGCCGTAGGACCCGTCGTAGCCGACCGAGGTGACGCTGCCGTTGGCGATCGCGTGGATCGGCGTGCCGCTCGGGGCGGCGAAGTCGAGGCCGGTGTGGCAGTGCGACCAGAGGCCCGAGCACTCGCCGAAGCGGGAGGTCAGGTGGTAGACGCCGGACTGCACCGGCAGCTGCCAGGCGTTCTTGGCGATCAGCGAGGCCTGCTTCTCGGCGCTCGCGGCCAGGGCGGCCAGGGCGGCGTTGCGCTGCTTGGCCTGCTTCTCGGCGGCCGCCTGCAGGTCCTCGTCGGCGGCGTCCTGCAGCGCCTCGCGCTGGGAGTCGCGGCTGACCGCACGCGCCCGGCCGGACAGGGAGTTGCTCGAGCCGACGCTGCTCGCGCCGGACAGCACGCTGGCCTGCGCGGAGAGCTTCTGGATGTTGACCGAGGCCAGCTGCTGCGAGCCCGAGCCGGAGTCGGGGGCGCTGACGGTGACAGCGCCGGCGGCGGCGAGGCAGAGCACCGCGGCCCCGATCAGGGTCGGTGCCGACGGGATGCCGGGAAAGAGGGTTTTGCGAAGACCGCCGTGGGTACCCCGCACCTTGAGCGAGCTGACGCGCGGCTCGACCTGGGTCGCGGCGCCGGGATGGACGGTCCGGCGCTTGCCGGGAGCGGAACGTCCCGGCACCGGCTCACCGGCGGGTTGGGCGGCGTCGGACGTTCCCCGAACGTCGACAGAACGGCGCCGGGAGACGGCGCGCTTCTCTGCACGATGGTTCGACACGAGTAGGTGTGGTCCTTACGTCGGGGGCACGCAACGTCGAACGATAACGGAACAGTCACGCTGCCGGACAATTTGGTAAAGAACCCTGTGTGCACTGCGTCACGCCGGCACCCAACCGGTCCGCACCAGGTTCTGTCGCGGAGTGTTACCCATGTGGTCGACCTCACTCATCGAGGGTCACCGGTCCGGGCGGCCCCTCCGAGGCTTCGGCTAGGGTGCCGAGAGGTTCAGTCCGTACGACGAAGGCGTGGTTCTCATGGTGGCTCCGATCAGGATCGTGGTGGCGAAGCCCGGCCTCGACGGCCACGACCGTGGCGCCAAGGTCATCGCCCGTGCGCTGCGTGACGCCGGGCACGAGGTCATCTACACCGGCTTGCACCAGACGCCCGAGCAGATCGTCGAGACGGCCATCCAGGAGGACGCCGACGTGATCGGGCTGTCCGTGCTCTCCGGGGCACACATGACGCTGTTCAAGAAGCTGATCGGCCTGCTCGCGGACCGCGACGCCAGCGACATCGTGGTGATCGGCGGCGGCATCATCCCCGAGGCCGACATCCCGCTGCTCAAGGAGATGGGCGTCGCCGAGGTGTTCACCCCAGGCGCCCCCACCACCAAGATCGTCGAGTGGGTCCAGGCCAACGTGGTCGAGGGTCACGCCGTCGGCGCCTGATCTGGTAGCCGCCGGCCCGACCGCGCACGGCGTGCACCGGGTAGCCCAGATCACGCAGCCGGTCGACGTCGCGGCCCAGGGTGCGCTCGCTGACCTCGTGCCGGGTCAGGTCCCGGCCAGCTCGGGACCCGGCCAGTACCGGTCGGTCTGGAGCAGGGACAGCAGCGGAGCATGCGGGAGCCGGAGCGGAGCTACTGCAGTCGCAGCGGCGTGGTCAGCGGCAGCCGGATCAGGCTGGGTGCCGCCGCGCTGGTCGTGATGGTGACCGGCTGCGGGGCCGCGTTGCCGGCGTAGGCGAAGTCGCTCGCCGCGATCGTCACCCGGATCCGGTGACCGGCCGGGAACTCCTGCGCGACGCCCGGCAGGGTGACCGAGACGGGCTTGGTCACGTCGGTGACGCGGACCGGCGAGATCAGCCGGTTGTGCAAGGTCAGGGTGCCGTCGGGAGCCACGTCGTAGATCTTCGCGAACAGCACCAGCTTGCCGCCCGGGTCGGCGCCCTGGCTCTGCGCCGCCAGCGGGGCGGACAGGTTGAGCCGCAGGCGCGAGGAGCCGACGAGGTCCGCCGGCGCCGCGAGGGGAGCCGTCGTGAACGACACGGAGGTGCCCGGGGCGTCGCTCGGCGGGTTGTTGACCTGGCTGCCCTCGAGGCCCGAGGTCTCGGAGTACGACGTCGGCGCCGGACCGGTGTTGGCGTAGGACGCCGATCCCGTCGCGACGTTCGAGCTGGTGGTCAGGCCGTCGTTGCCGGTGAAGTAGAGCGTCGCGGTCGGCGCCTGCGAGAACCCGGACTTCTCGGCGTACGCCTTGTTGATCGCGGTGCCGGCCTGGCCCGGGGTGGTGTCGTAGGGCACCCAGTCGCGGAAGTAGGAGAACCGGGAGCCGACCGGCGCCAAGGTGTTGCCCTTGACGTAGTGGTTCATCCAGTTCAGGAACCGCCTTCCCAGGTAGGAGTCGCGCAGCGACTTCGCGTTGAAGTCGAGCTCACCGGGGGCCGGGTTGCTGTCCGAGTGGCCCCACGACTGCCAGATCATCCGAGTCGGCGTGCCCTGGGCCCGCAGGCCCTTGAAGGTCGCGACGGCCTCCTGGATGTTGAACAGGGTGTCCTTCTGGCCCTGGACCACGAGCGTCGGGGCCGTGACGCGCTTGAGGTACGTCGACACGGACGCGTGCCGCGCCAGCTGCAGGGTGGCGGCGTCGGGGTAGCCGATCGTGTTGAGCCGGACGGCTGCGGGGCAGGCGGCGTCGGCGAAGTTCGGGCACGGCGGGATGTTGCGGGACGGGTCGACCGAGCCGCCCTGCACGCCGTCGGTGATGCCGACCGAGAAGAAGAGGTCCACCCACTCCTTCTTGCCGACACCGGGCGTGGAGTACGTGACGCCCTTGAGGCTCGTGTTGTTCGGCGCGAGCGAGTAGGAGAGGTCGTTCCAGGTGATGATCGGGATCAGCGCGTCGACGCGCTTGTCCTGCATGGCCACGGCGTACTGGATCTGGCCGCCGTACGATCCGCCGATCATGCCGACGCGGGGGTCGCCCTTGGACTCCTGCGCGACGTAGCGGATCCGCTGCGCCTGCTTGTTCGAGTCGAGGTAGGACTTGGTACCGGCGAGGACGCTCACCATCTGCTTGCCGGCCTTGCCGTCGTAGGCCGGGTCGTCGAGCGTGATCTTGCAGCCCGAGCTGGGGAAGCCGAGGCCGGTGTAGGCGAGCACGACGTAGCCCTGCTTGACGAAACCGCGACCGATCGCCGACTCGTTGTCGTCGTCCTTGCTGCCGCCGAAGCCGTTGGTGGTCAGGATCGCGGGCTTCTTGCTCGTGCGGGTCGCCTTGTCCGGCTTGTAGAGGTCGGCGTCGATCACGCAGGTGTGGTTGTCGGGCCCCACCTTCACGTTGACCGTGATGTGCCGCAGCGAGTAGCCGGGCGTGCTGTCGGCGGCCTGGGCGCGTCCGGTGCTGAGTCCGGTGAGGGTCAGTCCGGTGGCGCTGAGAGCGAGAGCCGCGAGCGCGGCGGTGCGGCGGTGAGCCATGTCGGTCCGTTTCGTCGAGCCTCGAGGATGAGGTGCTGCGGGTTCAACGAGCGACCGCCCGAATTGCTACGACGTGTCTCCCCGGTCACACGATGCCCCGACCGTCCTACGACGAACGCGGATGGACGCACAGGGGTCCGACGTACCGTGAGGCCATGACCGTCGTGCGCCGCTGGGCCCTCGTCGGCCTCGGCGTGCTCCTGCTCGTCGCGACGCCTCTCGTGGTCCGCGCGCTGCCTGCCGCCGAGTCCGACCTGTCGGCCACCGCGCTGCTGCACCGCATCCAGGGCTCGCGCGACGTCGCGTTCAGCGGGTACGTCGAGACGGCCGGCTCGGTCGGGCTGCCGAAGAACGACACGCTCTCCAGCCTGACCAAGCTGCTCGGCGACACCAACAAGGTCCGGGTGTGGTGGAGCGACCCGACCACCTGGCGGGTCTCGACCCTGCGCGCGACCGGGGAGACCGACCTGATCCACGCCGGCGACCGGATGCTGCGCTGGGTCTACGAGTCCAAGAACGTCACGCTGGTCCCCGACGTCTCCGTGCGGCTGCCGAACACCGCCGACCTGCTGCCCAACGAGCTCGCTCGCAAGGTGCTCTCGGGGGCGCGACCCGGCGAGCTCAGCCGGCTCCCCGCCCGTCGGCTGGCCGGGCACGACACGCTCGGCCTGCGGCTGGTGCCCGCCGACAAGCAGTCCGCCGTCTCGCGGGTCGACGTCTACGCCGACCGCACGACCGGCCTGCCGGTGCAGGTGCAGCTGTTCGCCAACGGCCTCGCGTTCCCGTCCCTGACCACGCGGTTCCTCGACCTGCACGTGGGTGCCCCGGACGCGTCGGCGCTGGCGTTCTCGCCGCCGAACGACTCCCGCGTCCGCACCGACGGCGTCGTCGACCTGGCGGACGCCGCCAACCGGTTCGCGGCCCGGATCCCGCCGCAGACCCTGGCCGGTCTGCCGGCCCGGGGCACGCGCGTCGGCGGTGGTGCCGTCGGCGTCTACGGACGTGGACCGACCGTGCTGTTCGCGGTGCCGCTCTGGCACCGCAGCGCCGACCGGGTGCGCGAGGGCCTGCTCACGGCGCCCGGATCGTTGGAGCTCGACCAGGGCATCCTGGTCGCCGCGCCACCGATGCGGCTGCTGCTCGCGAACGCCGAGCCCAACGACAACAGCTGGCTGCTCGCCGGCACGGTCACTCGCAAGGCCCTGCTGCGGGCCGCGGACCAGCTCGTGGCCGAGCGGCCGGGGCTGAGGGTCCCGTGAGCGAAGCGCACGACGCGGACGCGGTGATCAGGACCCGCGGGCTGACCAAGCGCTACGGACCGGTCGTCGCCGTTGACGGCATCGACCTCGACGTGCGCGCCGGCGACGTCTACGGCTTCTTGGGAGCCAACGGCTCCGGCAAGACCACGACGGTCCGGATGCTGCTCGGACTGGTGCTCGCGACCTCCGGCGAGGCCGAGGTGCTCGGTGAGCCGATGCCGCGGTCCGCCGCGACGGTGCTCCCGCGGGTCGGCACGCTCGTCGAGGGCCCCGCGGCGTACCCCCACCTCACGGGGCGCGGCAACCTGGAGCTCTTCGACGCGATGGGCTCACCGCGGCGCGGACGCAAGGACCGGGTCTCGGACGTCCTCGAGCGGGTGGGCCTCACGATCGCGGGCGACCGCAAGGTCAAGGGCTACTCGCTCGGGATGCGGCAGAGGCTCGGGCTGGCCGCGGCCCTGCTGCGCGCCCCGCGGCTGCTGGTGCTCGACGAGCCGACCAACGGCCTCGACCCGCAGGGCATCCGCGAGATGCGCGACCTGCTGCTCGGCCTCAACGCCGAGGGCACCACCATCTTCCTGTCCAGCCACCTGCTGGCCGAGGTCGAGCAGATGTGCACGCGAGTCGGCGTCCTCGACCGCGGGCAGCTCGTCGTGCAGGACGACCTGCGCCACCTCCAGGCGCCGACCGGGCGGGCCGTCGTCGTCACCCCCGACGGCGACCTGGCCCACGGCCTGCTCGACGGCCGGGTCGAGTCCCGCGAGGGCGACCGGCTCGTCGTGCGGGCCGACGACGCCGCGACGCTCAACCGGCTGCTCGTCGAGGGCGGCGTCCGCGTGCACGAGCTCGGGCCGGAGCGCCGCGGGTTGGAGCAGGTCGTGCTCGAGGCGACGTCGGTCAAGCACCAGGTGGGAGGCAGCCGATGATCCGCGTCGAGCTCGTGAAGATGATCCGGCGTCCCCGGACGTGGATCACGATCCTGATGCTCAACGCGCTGCCCACCCTGGTCGCGGTCCTGCTGGCGGTCACCGACATCGGGCCCCGCCCCGGCGAGGGACCGGCCTTCCTCTCGGCCGTGCTCACCGACGGAACGCTGTTCCCCCTGGCTGCGCTGGCGATCGTGCTCCCCTTGTTCATGCCGGTGGCCGTCTCGGTGGTCTCCGGTGACGCCATCGCGGGCGAGGCGAGCGGCGGCACGCTGCGCTACGTGCTGACCAGGCCCGTGGGCCGCACCCGGCTGCTGGTGGCCAAGCTGGTCAGCGTGCTCGCATTCGTGCTGCTCTCGGTCGTGGTGGTCGCCGTCGTCGGGTACGTCGTCGGTCTGCTCCTGCTGGGCAACGGCGACACCAGCGGCCTCGTCACCGGGGTCTCGGGGAGCAGCCTGACCTCGACCCAGCTCGTCGAGCGGACCCTGCTGTCGATCGTCTACGTCTCGCTGTCGATGCTCGGCGTCGCGGCGATGGCCCTGATGCTCTCGACGTTCACCGACTCCTCGATCGGGGCGGCGCTCGGTGCGCTGGCGTTCCTGATCGCCTCCACGCTGTTGCTGACGCTCGACGCGGCGAACGCACTGCAGCCCTACCTGCCGACGCGCTACTGGCTGTCGTTCGTGGACCTGTTCCGCGACCCGATCCAGTGGCGCGACATCCTGCGCGGCGTCGGGCTCCAAGGCGTCTACGTGCTGGTGTTCCTCGGTGCAGGCTGGGCCAACTTCACCACCAAGGACATCACCAGCTAGCTGCCGGAGCAGGTGACGCCGGTGGGCGCGGCGGGGGCGTTGACGCCGAGCACGGTGGCGAGGGCGGCCTGCACGACCGGGTCGGCCGGGAGGCGGCCGTGGGAGGACCGGTCCCGAGGGCAGACGGACTGCACCGTGAAGTTCAGGGCGCCCGCCAGGCGGGCGGTGTCGGTGGGCACGACGACCTCGTCCGACGTCGACCACACCGAGACGAATGCGGGCCCGTCGGGGGTCTCGTCGCCGGCGTTGAGCTCGCGCAGCAGGGTGCTGTCGGGCACGAGCTGCTGGCAGGCGGTCGGGCAGCTGGTGCCGAGGCCGGCGCCGAGCTCGGCGACGTCGGTCCCGTGCTGAGGCGACCCCACGCTGAGCACACGGCGCGCGACCCCGTCGCCCCCGAAGGACCGGACCCACTCCCGGGCCACGACGCCGCCCGCCGAGTAGCCCACGACGTCGACCGACGTAGCCGCGAACCGCTCCAGGGCGGCGTCGGCCTGGTCCCCGAGGTCGCGGGCCTGCTCGGCGATGTCCCCGGTTCCGTCACCGACCGGGGCCACGACGACCACGTCGCGGCCGACGCTCTCGAGCGTGCTCCGGAGCGGTTCGAGCGACCGGGTCGAGCCGCCATACCCGCTGACCAGGAGGACCGGCCCGGGCCGGTCCTGCGCGACCGGGTCGGTGCCTCCGGTTGCGGCGCGTACGACGACGACCCCGACGACCGCGACGAGCAGCAGTGTCACCGCACCGACCACCAGCAGCACCAGACGGCGTCGGGCGGGGGACAGGGAGTCGAGCACGTCCTCAGTCTTGCGCGTCAGTGGCTGGCGACGTGCCGCACGACCAGCGCGGCGACCGCCTCGGCCTGGTTGACGATCACCCAGTGCCCCGCGTCGAGGCGCTCCACCGTCAGGTCGTCGCAGGCCTCGTGCAGCCCCTGCAGGAACACGTCGGTGACGTAGTGGTCGCGCTCGGGGTGGATCACCAGGACCGGGACCGCGGTGTGCAGCCGTCCGCTGCGCCGGGGAGCGCGGAACGTGTTGGCGCGGTAGAGCCCGAGCCCGTTCACCGCGTTGCGCGCGAGCCCGGATCCCCAGTGCCCGCGCGGCAGTCCCTCTCGCCGCTCGCCGGCCCGGGCCAGCAGCGGGTGGCCGAAGCGCCAGAGCAGCACCGGCAGGAGCGGCAGGCAGAACAGCCCGACGTACCAGGACCGCAGCAGCTGCCGCAGCAGGGCCAGCCGCCGGCCGCGGGGGTGCCGGGCCAGCCAGGCGGCGTGGTCGAGGGACGGCGCGCTGATCGAGGTGTACGACGCGATGCGCCGGTGCAGCCGCGGATCGGTGGACTCCACGGCGACCGCGTCCCAGAGGGCGGCCGAGCCCCAGTCGTGGCCCACCAGGTGCACCGGCTCGTCACCGGTCAGCACCTCGTCGAGCACGGCGACGAGGTCGTCGACGAGGCGTTCGCAGCGGTAGCCGTGCCGGTCGGCCGGGGCGTCCGACGAACCCGCCCCGCGGACGTCGTACGTGACGACGTGCCAGGCGTCGAGAGGCAGCCTGGAGACCAGGGGGTCCCAGGTGTCCTGCTGGTCGGGGTAGCCGTGCACCAGTACGACGGTCGGGCGTCCCGGACCGGCCGGGCTGTGCTCGCGGATCGCGATCGTGAGGTCGCCGGACCGGACACGGAGGAGCGGGGGCGCGGCTGACATGTGACGAAGGGTACGGAACCCTCGATGGTCGTCGGCCCGCCCCCGGGGCTAAGGTCAGCCGGGACCCGCCCGGGGCCGATCCGTGTGCCCTGTGGCCGTGAACCCCCGGAAGAGGACGGTCGTAACCGTGGACCTGATGGAGTACCAAGCGAAGGAGCTCTTCGCCAAGCACGACGTGCCGGTAACGGTCGGCACCGTCGTCGAGAAGGCCGAGGACGCCGCAGCAGCCGCCGAGGAGCAGGGCGGCCGCGTCGTCGTCAAGGCCCAGGTGCAGGCCGGCGGCCGCGGCAAGGCCGGTGGCGTCAAGCTCGCCGAGACCCCCGAGGACGCCGTCGCGCGCGCCGAGGACATCCTCGGCATGGACATCAAGGGCCTCACGGTCCACCGGGTGCTGATCGCCCCGGCCGCGGACATCAAGGACGAGTACTACTTCTCGTTCCTGGTCGACCGGTCCAACCGCGACTACCTCTGCATCGCGAGCGTCGAGGGCGGCGTGGAGATCGAGGTCGTCGCGCACGAGAACCCCGATGCGCTGGCCAAGGTGTCGATCGACCCGCAGGTCGGCGTCGACGACGCGAAGGCCGCCGAGATCGTCGCGGCCACCAAGTTCCCGGCCGAGGTCGCCGACCAGGCGAAGGACGTCGTCAAGAAGCTGTGGGACGTCTTCATCAAGGAGGACGCCACGCTGGTCGAGGTGAACCCCCTGTGCCTGCTGGGCGACGGGACCCTCGAGGCCCTCGACGGCAAGGTCACCCTCGACGAGAACGCTGCTTTCCGCCACGCGGAGCACGCCGGGTTCGAGGACGAGCACGCGGCCGACCCGCTCGAGGCCAAGGCCAAGGCCAAGGGCCTCAACTACGTCAAGCTCGACGGTGCTGTCGGCATCATCGGCAACGGTGCGGGCCTGGTCATGTCGACGCTCGACGTGGTCGCCTACGCCGGTGAGAAGCACAACGGCGTCAAGCCCGCGAACTTCCTCGACATCGGTGGCGGCGCGTCGGCCGAGGTGATGGCCAACGGCCTCGACGTGATCCTCAACGACGAGCAGGTCAAGAGCGTCTTCGTCAACGTGTTCGGCGGCATCACGTCGTGCGACGCGGTGGCCAACGGCATCGTTCAGGCCCTGGAGATGCTGGGCGACGAGGCCAACAAGCCGCTCGTCGTACGCCTCGACGGCAACAACGTCGAAGAGGGTCGCCGGATCCTGAACGAGGCGAACCACCCGCTCGTGACGCTGGTGGACACCATGGACGGCGCAGCTGACCGCGCCGCCGAGCTGGCTGCGAAGTAGAGGGCGGAACACATGTCTATCTTTTTGAACGAGAGCTCCAAGGTCGTCGTGCAGGGCATGACCGGCTCCGAGGGGCAGAAGCACACCCGTCGGATGATCGCCTCCGGCACGAACATCGTCGGCGGCGTGAACCCGAAGAAGGCCGGCCAGAGCGTCGACTTCGACGGCACGTCCGTCCCGGTGTTCGGTTCGGTCCAGGAGGCCATCGACGCGACCGGCGCCGACGTGTCCGTGGTCTTCGTGCCGCCCGCCGGCACCAAGAGCGCGGTCGTCGAGGCCGTCGACGCGGCGATGCCACTGGTCATCGTGATCACCGAAGGAGTCCCGGTGCACGACACCGCGGACTTCTTCTCCTACGCGCAGGCCAAGGGCACCACCCGGATCATCGGCCCGAACTGTCCCGGCCTGATCAGCCCCGGCAAGTCCAACGCCGGCATCATCCCGGCCGACATCACCAAGGCCGGCCGCATCGGCCTGGTGTCGAAGTCCGGCACGCTGACCTACCAGATGATGTACGAGCTGCGGGACTACGGCTTCAGCTCCGCCATCGGCATCGGCGGTGACCCGATCATCGGTACGACGCACATCGACGCCCTCCAGGCGTTCGAGGACGACCCGGATACTGACGCGATCGTGATGATCGGCGAGATCGGTGGCGACGCCGAGGAGCGCGCGGCGGCGTACATCAAGGACAACGTGAAGAAGCCGGTCGTCGGCTACGTCGCGGGCTTCACCGCCCCCGAGGGCAAGACGATGGGCCACGCCGGCGCGATCGTGTCCGGCTCGTCCGGCACCGCACAGGCCAAGAAGGAGGCCCTCGAGGCCGTCGGGGTCAAGGTCGGCAAGACGCCGTCCGAGACCGCCCAGCTGATACGGGACATCCTGCAGGCCTGAGCTGCTCTTCTCCGCGCGTAGGCCGCCGACTCCTCGAGTCGGCGGCCTTCGTCGTTCATACGCGGCGAGATTTCCTTTGTGAACAACGCGATTCTCCCCGGTTTCGGGCCGAGAACTGTCGGTGGTCGGGTCTAGCTTTGACTCATGACCAGCACCGCCGACAGCCCCCTGGACCCGCGGGACCTCCCGCCGGGCGAGGTGCTGTCCGCGCTGAGCCAGGCCCGTCTGGCGGCCGACCGCGAGGAGGCCCGCATCCTCGCGCTGGCGGTGGCCTGGATCGACGCGCACCCGGTCAACGAGGACCATCCGGCGGTGACGTTCAGCGCGAGTGAGGGGGTCGCCGGGGAAACGCTGTCTCGCACCGTGGTCGAGGCGAGGCTCGGTGGGACGGGGACGCCGGGAGTGAGCGAGTTCGCGGTCGAGGCGCTGGCGCCCGCACTGGGTCTGTCCTACGGAGCTGCGCTGACGCTGGTGTCGGAGGCGGTCGAGCTGTGCTTTCGCCTCCCGCGGCTGTGGGCGCTGGTGCAGGACGGCCGGCTGCAGGCCTGGAAGGCCCGCCGGGATCGAGCAGGCCGCCCTCGACGCCCGTGGGGTCTGGTTCGACCACCGTCGCTCCACCGCCACCACCGACGTGACCGCCCGTCTCGACACGTTGGACGCGCTGGACCTGCAGGCGTCCGTCGGTGACCTCGCCACCGTGCTCGGGCGGCTCGGAGACGACCGTCCCCTCGACCTGCGCCACGCCACCGCCCTCGGGATGCTGGCCCACCCC
>JBDSMW010000147.1:0-17479 GCA_039915665.1 Nocardioidaceae bacterium | reverse complement strand
GACCCGGTGCTCGTGGAGATCGTCGAGGGCTACCTCGCCTCCGTCGAGCAGGAGGTGGAGACCGCGATCGGGCGCACCAGCCGCAGCCCGATGATCCGCGACGCCCACGACTTCCGGGCCGGCATCCACGACCGGAGGCTGCGCAAGCTGACCGGACGGTCCTACTCCGCGCTCGTGCACCCCGTCGTGCGCGACTACCCGCTCGACACGATGAGGCCGGGCGACGTGTTCTTCCACAACGACGTCTACCTCTCCGAAGGCGGCATCGGCCACCTGCCCGACCTCTGCGTGACCGTGCCGGTGTTCCACGACGCCGGCGACGGACCAGCGGTGGTGGCGTTCGTGCAGGCGTTCGGCCACCACGACGACATCGGCGGCGCCGTGCCCGGCTCGATGCCCTCGGGCGCCACGTCGGTGTTCGAGGAGGGCCTGATGGTGCCGCCGATCCGGCTCTGGGACGCGGGCGTGCCCAACGAGGCGGCGCTCAAGATCATGACCCGCAACAGCCGGATGCCGGAGTCGCTCGCGGCGGACCTCGACGCAGAGTGCTCGGCCTGCCTGATGGGCGCGCGCCGGATGGCCGAGCTGTTCGACCGCTACGGCCAGGCCACGGTCGAGAGCTGCTTCGACGCCGTCCTCGACCAGACCACCGAGACCTTCCGGCGGGAGATCCTGTCCAAGATCCCGGTGGGGGAGTACGTCTGGGAGGACTACGCCGAGCACGACGGCGTCGACGCGCCCCGGCTGCACACCCAGCGGATCACGATGACCCGCACGGATGCCGACGACCCGGGTGGCGAGCGGCTGATCCTGGACTTCCACGGCACCGCCCCGCAGGCCAAGGGGCCCATCAACCACTGCGGCGACTACGCGGACGGCAACTTCCTCAAGAAGTGGCTCGCCCCGGTGCTCCGCAACCTCGCCGACAGCCCGGAGCGGATGGCCGAGCTCGACGTCAACGAGGGCGTGGTGCCGCTGATCGAGATGCGGTTCCCGCCCCCTGGGACGCTGCTGACCCCGGTGTTCCCTGCCCCCACCAACGCACGCACGTTCGTGATCCTGCGACTGCTCGGCGTGCTCGCCGGCGTCGTGGCCAAGTCGGTCGACGGCCGGATGCCTGCGGACCAGGAGACCATCCGCTACACCGGCGTGTACGGCGACGACCTCGACGGTGCGCCGTACCTCATGCGCGAGGTGCTCGGCGGCGGCTCCGGCGGCCGCTACTACGCCGACGGCGAGGACACCATCCACGTCGTGCCCGACTCCCGCAACCTGCCGACCGAGTTCTCCGAGTCCCGGTTCCCCTTCGTGGTCGAGCGTCTCGGCCTCGCCGTCGACAGCGGCGGTGCGGGACGGCACCGCGGCGGCCTCGGCTACGAGAAGCACATCCGGATGCTCAAGGACGCGCACTTCATGTCGATCGCCGACCGCTCGATCCTGTCCTGCTGGGGCGTCAAGGGCGGCAAGGCCGGACACCCGTTCTCCGTCACCATCGACGCAGGCGACCGGCACGAGCGCGAGGTCGACGCACTGGCCGACGCCGAGCCGGTGTCGGCCGGCGAGATCATCCGCATCCGTACGACGGGCGGGGGAGGGTGGGGCGACCCGCTGGACCGGCCCTACGACGAGGTCGCGCGCGACGTGCTCTGGGGCAAGGTGTCCGGCCGGGGCGCACGCGACGACTACGCGGTGGTGCTGCGCGAGGACGAGTCCGTCGTGGACGAGCCGGCCAGCAACGCCCTGCGGGCGGAGCGACGCGCGGCCCGCGGCGAGCAGCCGTTCTTCGACCGCGGACCCGGCTACGCCCGGCTCGCCGCGGGTGCCACCAGCGCCGACGTCGACTGGATCCGCTGATGCTGACCTTGATCACCGGCGGCACCAAGGGGATCGGAGCGGCGACGGCGCGGCGGCTCGCGCGCGACGGTCACGACCTGGTGCTGTCCTACGCGACAGACCAGGAGACCGCCGAGGTCACGGCGACCGATGTCCGGCAGCACGGTGTGCGCTGCGCGGTCGTGCGGGCGGACGTGTCGGACGCCGACCAGGTCGACGCGCTGTTCGACGCGGCGGCCGAGTTCGGACCGGTCACGGGGCTGGTCAACAACGCCGGCTCGACGTTGCACCTCGGCGACCTGGCCGCCACCCCGGTCGAGGTGATCCGCCGGGTCATCGAGGTGAACCTCACCGGCGCGGTGCTGGTCGCCCGCCGGGGCGTGCAGGTGATGACCGACGGCGGCGCGATCGTCAACGTCTCCTCGGGTGCGGCGACGCTGGGGTCCCCGCACGAGTACGTCCACTACGCCGCGGCCAAGGCCGGCGTCGACGCCCTCACCCACGGACTGGCCCAGGAGGTCGCGGCCCGCGGCATCCGGGTCAACGGCGTCGCGCCCGGCATCATCCGCACCGACATCCATGCGGCCGCCGGGGACCCGGACCGGGTCGAGCGCGTCGGACCCCTGGTTCCCATGGGCCGGGCCGGCGAGCCCGAGGAGGTCGCCGAGGCGATCGCCTGGCTGCTGTCGGACGCCTGTCCCTACGCGACCGGCGCGACCCTGAGAGTGGCAGGTGGACGATGAGGGTCCTCCTTGCGCTGGGCGGCAACGCCATGACCGGCCCCGACGGCGGCGCCCGCCCCGAGCAGCAGATAGCCGCCGCGAAGGTCGCGATGGCCAGCGTGGCCGAGCTGGTCGCCAGCGGCATCGACGTGGTCATCACCCACGGCAACGGTCCCCAGGTCGGCAACCTCCTGGTCAAGAACGAGATCGCCGCGTCCGTCGTGCCTCCCGTGCCCCTGGACTGGTGCGGCGCGCAGACCCAGGCCACGCTGGGCTTCGTGCTGATGAACGCGCTCGACGACGCCCTGCGCGAGCGGGGCGTGCAGCGGGCCAGCGCCACCGTGGTGACCCGTGCGCTCGTGGACGCGCACGACCCGGGTTTCGCCACGCCCAGCAAGCCGATCGGCCGCTACCTGCCCGCCGACGAGGCGGCCGTGCTGGTGGACCACGGCGAGACCTGGGAGGACCGCGGCGAGAAGGGCTGGCGCCGGGTGGTCGCCTCGCCGGAGCCGCGCGAGATCCTCGACGCCGCGGCCGTGCACACCCTGGTGGACGCCGGCTTCGTCGTCGTCGCGAACGGCGGCGGCGGCATCCCGGTCGTGCGGGAGCCCACGGGGCTACGCGGCGTCGAGGCGGTCATCGACAAGGACCTCGGGGCCGCGCTGCTCGCCCAGACCGTGCGGGCCGACGTGCTCGTGGTCGCCACCGACGTGCCGAACGCCGTGCTGCGGTTCGGCACCCCCGAGGCCGAGGACATCGGCCCGATCGACGTACGACGGCTGCGGGAGCTCGCCACCGAGGGGCACTTCGCCAGCGGGTCGATGGGGCCCAAGGTCGAGGCGGCCTGCCGGTTCGTCGAGCAGGGCGGCACCCGCGCCGTGATCACCGACCTCGCGAACATCCTCGACGCCGTGGCCGGCGAGACCGGCACCGTCATCACCCCCGAAGGAGAACTCGATGCCTGACCCGATCGACGTACGCAAGATCCCGATCCTCACCGTCTCCGACGCGAGCGGTCTCGCCGACCTCATCGACGACGGCGTGCTCGACGCCGACCGGGTGGTCGCGGTGATCGGCAAGACCGAGGGCAACGGCGGCGTCAACGACTACACCCGCATCATCGCCGACCGGGCGTTCCGCGAGGTGCTGGTGGCCAAGGGCACCCGCAGCGCCGAGGACGTCAAGCAGGTGCCGATCGTCTGGTCCGGCGGCACCGACGGCGTGCTCAGCCCGCACGCCACGATCTTCGCGACGGTGGACCCCGGCACCGTGGAGCCGACCGACGAGCCGCGGCTCACCGTCGGCTTCGCGATGAGCGAGGTGCTGCAGCCGGAGGACATCGGTCGTGTCGCGATGGTGAGCAAGGTCGCCGACGCCGTCAAGATCGCGATGGACAAGGCCGGCATCGCCGACGTCGCCGACGTGCACTACGTGCAGACCAAGACACCGCTGCTGACGATCCACACCATCCAGGACGCCAAGAGCCGAGGCAAGACCGTCTGGACCGAGCACACCCACGAGTCCATGGACCTCTCCAACGGGTGCACGGCCCTGGGCGTGGCCGTCGCGCTCGGCGAGATCGAGATGCCCACGGACGCCGACGTGATGCACGACCGGTCGCTGTTCTCCGCCGTCGCGTCCTGCTCCAGCGGCGTCGAGCTCGACCAGGCGCAGGTCGTCGTGGTCGGCAACGCCCGCGGCGTCGGTGGCCGCTTCCGCATCGGGCACTCCGTGATGCGCGACGCCCTGGACGCCGACGGCATCTGGTCCGCGATCAAGGACGCCGGACTCGAGCTGCCGGACCGTCCGCACTCCTCCGACCTGCGAGGTCGGCTGGTCAACGTGTTCCTCAAGTGCGAGGTCAGCCAGGACGGGATGGTGCACGGCCGCCGCAACGCGATGCTCGACGACTCCGACGTGCACTGGCACCGGCAGATCAAGTCGGCCGTCGGCGGCGTGACCGCCTCGGTCACCGGCGACCCGGCCGCCTTCGTGTCCGTGTCCGCAGCCCACCAGGGCCCGGACGGCGGGGGACCGGTGGCCGCGATCGTCGACCTCGGGGACGACCCGACCGGCTACGTGCCGCCGGTCGCGTAGCGCCCCGGTCTCATAGCGTGCTGATGCCCCACGACGCGGAGTGCTCGTCCCCGTCGGTCCCGGCGGGGGCGAGCGTCACCAGCCCCTCGCCGGAGTTGAACGCGTCGGCCGGAGCGGTCATGGGCTCGACCGCGAGCGATGCGCGAGCGTGCTGAGGGAGGCCGTCACCGGTGAACACCTGCACGTAGTAGTGCTTCGCATCCATCCACAGCAGCACGCCCTGGTCGGCCGCCGGGTCGCGCAGGGTGACCTCCACCCGGCCGGAGGCGTCGCGATCAAGATCGGTGAACGCGGTGTCGAGCGACGTCCCCCGGATCGGTCGGGCCATCCGGAAGTCGAGGTCGGTGTCCCGGACGTCCTCGCGGCCGGTGGGGACCAGCCGCTCGTCGGTGAGCAGCCGCGTCGACGCCGGCAGCGTGAGCTCCCAGTCGTCGACGGGCCCCGGCCCGGCCCTGAGGTAGGGATGACCCCCGAGGGCGTACGGCGCCGGGGTCGGGCTCAGGTTCGTCGCGGTGACCGTGACGGTCAGCCCCTCGGCCGACAGGTCGTGCAGCACGTGCAGGTCGACCGTCCACGGGTAGCCGGTCTGGCTCATCAGCCGGCAGGTCAGCGACACACAGTGCGTGGTCATCTCCTCGACCGACCAGGCCGCCCATCGCACGAGCCCGTGACTGGCGTTGCGGGTGGCCGGCTCGCTCAGCGGGAGCTGCAGGTCGCGGCCGCCGAAGGTGTACTTCCCGTCGCGGATCCGGTTCGGCCACGGTGCGAGCAGCTGCCCGCGTCCCGACGTGGCCTGCTCGTCCTCGCCGAAGCCGAGCACGAGCGGGCGCCCGTCGTACTCCAGTGAGCGGAGTCCGCCGCCCGCCTCGGTGACGACGGCCCGGTAGCCGCCCCCGCTGATCTCGTACTGCTCTCCGCTCGGACCCACCATGGCGCCCACCCTGCCAGATCCGGAGGCGTTCTTCTTCCGGGCGTCCGGTCGTGTTCACGGCCCGTTCACCGGCTCGGACAACGGTGGCGGACGTCCAGACCTTCGCCTTGATCGGAGAACCATGTCTCTCGACCGTCGTCAGCTGCTCAACCGAGGTGGCGCCGCGGGCGCCGGCCTCGTCGCCGCCTCCATCGGCCTCGGCTCGCCCGCCCTCGCCGATGACAAGCACGGCCACAAGCACGGACACAAGCACGAGGACTCGGGGCCATCGCGCCTCTTTCCGCCGTTGGTGGAAGACCCGAAGGGGCTCCTCGCCCTCCCGGCGGGCTTCTCCTACGAGGTCGTCGCGGCGTACGGCGAGACCACGATGCGCGACGGCACCAAGACGCCCGAGCGTCCGGACGGCACGCTGGTCGTGACCACGCGCACCGGCTACCGCTTGGTCCAGAACCACGAGTCCTCGGCCAACGCTGCCGGTGGAGTGCCGCCGACGCCGGGAACGGTGTACGACGCCGGCGCCGGCCCGAGCGGCGGCTGCACCGTCATCGACGTCACGAGGCAGGGCAAGAGGATCTCCGAGTGGGTCGGCCTGTCCGGCACGATCAGCAACTGCGCCGGCGGCCCGACGCCGTGGGACAGCTGGCTGACGTGCGAGGAGTCCGAGGCCAAGAAGGGATCCGGCACCCTCCAGCAGGACCACGGCTACGTCTTCGAGGTGTTCCCGGCCGGGCCGGACGCGCAGACTCCCAAGCCGATCAAGGCGTGGGGCCGCTTCGCTCACGAGGCCGTCGTCATCGAGCCCTCGCTCAAGCACGTCTACCTCACCGAGGACGCCAGCAAGAAGAACGGCCTGTTCTACCGATGGAGCGCCACCGGTGGCGCGAAGCTGAAGTCGCCCATCGCCGAGCACCTCAGCGACGACGCCGGCACGCTGGCGGCGCTCGCCGTCCTCGCGCCCGACGGTCAGGTGCTCTCCGACCTGTCCTACGTCACTTCCGCGCAGATCGGTCGCCCGTTCAAGACCGAGTGGAAGCAGGTCGACGACCGGACCGCTGCCGCCACCTCGATCCGCCTCCAGCCGTTCGCGGACGGGGTGACGCGCTCCAAGAAGCTCGAGGGCGCCTGGGGCAACGACGAGGGCGCGTTCTTCGTGTCCAGCTTCGCGTTCACGGCGGACGTGCCGGCCAACGCGACGCCGCACGACGGCCAGCTCTGGTTCTACCGCTACTCCGACCAGACCCTGACCCTGCAGGCGTACTTCCCCTACAACGCCCTGCTGCACAACGAGACGGCCGACTACGACAACAGCTTCGGGGAGAGCAAGGACCTGGCGTTCGACGGCCCGGACGGCTGCCACGTCTCGCCGTACGGACCGCTCGTGCTCACCGAGGACGGCAACACGTTCAACCACACCCTCGTGTGGAGCCGGGAGACAGGCGCGCAGGCTATCGCGCGCAACCAGATCGTCCTGGAGACCACGGCCGGGGGCGGGCACGTCTACAGCGAGATGACCGGCCCGTGCTTCTCGCCGGACGGCAAGGTCCTGTTCGTGAACGTGCAGGAGCCCGGACACACGTTCGCGGTCAGGGGTCCCTGGTCGCGCTACCTCTGAGTTCTGGACCACCGGGGAAATCCCGTCGCGAGGTCCGTCGGACGAGCCTTGCGCTCGCCCGATGGACCTCGTGCTGCGCCCGCTGACCCACGACGACATCCCTGCCTGGGTCGCCCTGCTGGCGGCGGTCGAGGCCGTCGAGCACACCGGTGAGCACTACGGCGCGGCCGACCTGGTCGAGGAGATGGCCAACCCGGAGGTCGAGGTCGGCCGGGACTTCATGGGCGCTTTCGACGGAGACGACCTGGTCGGCATCTGGACCGTGCTGCCCCGGGCGCCGGGGAGGGCGCCTTCAAGGTGCACGTCGACGGCTCGGTGCGGCCCACCACCGGGCTCTCCTCGAACACCGAGCAGGAGGCCCTGCTCGGCGAGCACGGGTTCCGCAGCGACCGCTGGAACTTCGTGATGCGCACCTCGCTGTCCGACGTGCGGGAACCGCGGCCGCCGGCCACCGGCTACCGCGTCCTGGCGTACGGCGACACGATGGCCGAGGCCCTGCTCGACGCGCACAACCGCGCGTTGGACGGCTCGCACCCGAACTTCACGCCGTGGACGCCGACCATGTGGAAGCAGTGGGTCATCGGCAGCCACACCTTCCGGCCGGCGGTCTCCTTCGTCGCCGTGCCCGCGGGCAGAGACGAGATCGTCGGCTACGTGACGAGCCACGAGTTCGAGGCCTACTTCGACGCCACCGGACGTCGGGAGGCCTACGTCGCCAAGGTCGGCGTGATCCCCGGTCACCGGGGCCGCGGCCTGGCCGGGGCGCTGATCGGCCACACCCTCGACGCTGGGGGTCTACCGGCGCTGCGGGTTCGAGGTGGAGTCCCGCTGGACGAGCTACGAGGTGACCACGCTGGTCTGACCGTCGACGACCACGTCGGCGTGCGACCGCGTGGCCAGCCGGGCGAGCATCGCGTCCTCCTGCGCCCGCCAGGCAAGCAGCCGCTCCCGCATCTGCTCGCCGTCGCGCGCCACCCCCCGCTCCAGGCGTACGTCGGACGGGGTGTCGGTCCACACCAGGCAGGTGACGGCATCCTGGATCGCGGGCGACCACGAGCCGACCCCCTCGACGACCAGCACGTCGCACGGCGCGACCACGCGTTCCTCGGCGAACGACATCGCGTGCCAGTCGAAGCGCCGGTAGCGGCCCGGCTGCCCCAGGGCCAGCGGCGCGACCACCGACGTGGCCACGGTGGCCATCCCCGCGTCGAGGCCGGCCCAGCCGTCGTACACGTTGTCCATGCGGATCACCCGCACGTGCGCCGAGGCGGAGGCGGACCCCGACGCCCGCAGCCGGTCGCGGAAGGCCCGGTTCAAGGCGGCCGCCAGGGTCGACTTGCCCGACCCGGACGGGCCGTCGACGCAGACCAGGCGGCCCGAGCCGAGCGTCGGGGGAGCGGCCAGCACCGAGGCCGCGATTGCCGCCGCCGCGACGTCGTAGGTCACCAGGCGTGGCCGGTGCCGCGGTAGGTCGGCACGGTCTCGACGATCTCGTTGCCGCGCAGCAGGTGCGCCTCCAGCACGTGCTCGGCCACCTCGCCGGACTTCGCGTGCCGGAACCACACCAGCTCACCGACCAGCAGGGCGGAGGCCCCCGGCCCGGTGAGTGGTGTCTGGACCTCACCGGCACCCTCGAGCCCGGTCAGGTGCAGGCCGGGCGGAGCCCAGGGCACGGGGGAGCGGTCGGACCCGGTGGGACCCGACGCGATGAGGCCGCCTCCGGCGACGGTGGCGACGGTGGCGGAGGGACGCCGCACCACGCGGAGGCCGAAGTACGCCGCGGGCAGCGGGTCGAAGGACCGGTAGTGGTCGAACAGGCCGGGCACCAGCAGCCCGGACCCCGCGGTGACCTCGGTGACCGCGGGGTCGGCGGCCGAGGTCTCGATCGACCCGGAGCCGCCGGCGTTCCAGAACTCCAGCTCGGCCACCTCGTGCAGCGCGGACGCGATCTCGGCCCGCCGGTTCTCGAGCTGGGGCACCGACGCCGACTTGAGCGAGCGGACGGCCGCCGACCGGAACCGGTGCCGCGGCACCTCGTCGGGCACTCCCGCGACCTGGCCCTCGTAGGTCATCACCCCGACCAGACGCATCCCGTCGCGCCGCTCGATCTCCTGCGCCAGCTCGACGACGTCGGCTGCGTCGTACAACGGTGACCGCTTGGGGCCGACGTGCGCGGGACCGAGCCGCAGCCCGGCGTCGACGTCGATCGCCAGCCGCACCGGGGCGCCCACGGGCCGGACGGAGTCGATCAGGTCGAGGTGCCGCACGTCGTCGACCATCAGCGTGACCGCGCGTTGGGCGGCCGGTGAGGCGGTCACCGCGGCCAGCGCGGTCACGTCGACGGACGGGTAGCCCATCACGACGTCGCCACTGACGCCCTGCTCGCAGAGCCAGAGCGCCTCGCGGAGCGAGTAGGCCAGCACGCCCACGAACCCCGGGGCGGCCAACGCGCGGGAGATCAGGTCCGGCACGCGCAAGGACTTGGAGGCGACCCGGACCGGGGTGCCGGCGGCCCGGCGGGCCAGGTCGGCGGCGTTCGCGTCGAAGGAGTCCAGGTCGACGACGTACGTCGGAGCCGAGGGCTGTTCCGCCAGGGCCGCGACCGCGCCGTTCAGCCGCGCGTGCAGCCGGTGCCGCGTCACCTGAGCGGCGAGGTCGTTCCGCCTCACTGGATGCCGTGCTTGCGCAGGATGGCCTCGATGTCGTCCATGTCCGAGTCCTTGACGGCCGGCTCGGCCCGACTCGTTGCCTTGCGCGACGACCGCTTCTCGGGCAGCGCCTCGCCGCCCTGGTCGGAGCGGACCGCGGGCTTCGCGCGTCCCGCACCACGGGCCCGCATCGCCCCGGTGACGCCGAACAGCACCACCGAGACGCCGGCCAGCACGATGCCCGCCCAGACCACGGGGCTGAACACCAGCCGGACGGCCCAGCTCACGACCGAGTCACCGATCTGCCACAGCAGCCGCAGCGTGCCGGTCAGGCCGGCAGCCGCCGGCAGCAGGGCCCAGGCCACCCCCCGCAGGCCCGACGCGGATCCACGTCGCCGCCACAGCAGCACGCTCAGTAGCAGGCCGACCACGGTCAGGGTGAGACCGATGGCCTGCCAGGTCGAGGAGTCGATGCCGTCCACCCGGTCAGCCTACGTCGGGGACGAGAGGCGATGATGGCGCAATGCGCCCGATTCCCGACCCCGGTTTCGCCGGGGACGACGGACGCGCCCCGGCCGAGGTGACGGCGGCGCTGGCCGCCTACGACGCCGACCCCGAAGGTCTGCACGACCAGACCCTCGCGGTCCTGCAGCACGCCCGGCTGCTCGTCCCGGTCGTCGCGGTCCTCGGCGAGGTCGAGCACGACGAGCACGGGCTGGCCCACGACAAGACCTCGGACATGGCAACGGTGCTGATGACCGGCCGTGACGGGCGCACCGCTCTGCTGGCGTTCACGAGCACCGAGGCGATGCGGCGGTGGGACCCCGAGGCGCGGCCGGTGCCCGTCCCGGTCGGCCAGGCCGCGGCGGCCGCCGTGCAGGACGGCGCGGCTGCGGTGCTCCTCGACGTCGCCGGGCCGGTGCTGTTCGTGGTGGAGACCGAGGACCTCGCCGAGCTCGCGCAGGGACACCGCCTCGCGCTGGTCGGTGACCGCTTCGGCTGGGTCCGGCCGGCCTCCTGAGTTCGATTTCCGGACTCGGGGCGGTCACGGTAGGCTGGCAGACGACCGATCTGTTGGGTCGGCCGTCTGTGCGGCCCGGATGGAATTTCCGGGACGCGCCGCTGGTTGACACCAACGAGATCTGACAAGCGGAGACTGGTTCTCCCACCCGCACGGCCGCTGCTCCACCAGGTCGTCGGGTCCGGTCCCGGAGGACGGGTGCATCTTGCCCGCACCCTCCGTGAGGTGCACGCGACCCGTCGCGCGCTCCGCTGACTGGCTTCCGCTTGCTGTGGCGGAGGCCTTTTTTGTTGCCCTCGACGCGGTGAGATCGACCCGCCGGGCCGAATCCGGCACAGCACGACCACAGACGATCACATGGAGGACCCATCAGCACGGAGCTGCGCATCAACGACCGGATTCGGGTGCCCGAGGTCCGGCTCGTTGGCCCGAACGGCGAGACCGTCGGCATCGTCCGCATCGACGACGCCCTGCGACTCGCGCAGGAGGCCGACCTCGACCTGGTCGAGGTGGCGCCGACGGCGCGACCGCCGGTCTGCAAGCTCATGGACTACGGCAAGTTCAAGTACGAGAACGCCCAGAAGGCTCGTGAGGCACGTCGGAACCAGACGAACGTCATCATCAAGGAGATGAAGCTTCGTCCGAAGATCGACGCGCACGACTACGAGACCAAGAAGGGCCACGTCGTGCGCTTCCTGAAGGCGGGCGACAAGGTGAAGATCACGATCATGTTCCGTGGTCGTGAGCAGCACCGTCCCGAGCTCGGGTACCGGCTGCTGCAGCGCCTGGCCGAGGACGTGACCGAGCTGGGCTTCGTCGAGTCCTCGCCCAAGCAGGACGGACGCAACATGATCATGGTGCTCGGGCCGCACAAGAAGAAGGCCGAGGCCAAGATCGAGGTCAAGGCCGCCAAGGCCGAGCGGGCGGCCGAGAAGCTGGCCGAGCGCGAGGCGGAGCACGCCGAGCGCACCGCGACCGCGCCCACCGCCCCGGAGGACAAGAAGCCGCGGCGGCGCTCGGAGAACATCGACGCCGACACCGACATGTGACCGGTCCGGCTCCCGCCGGACCGACACGACAGCACCGACGAAGGACTGAGTACTCATGCCGAAGAACAAGACGCACTCGGGCGCCAGCAAGCGCTTCCGGGTCACGGGCTCGGGCAAGATCCGCCGCGAGAAGGCGGGCCTGCGCCACAACCTGGAGCACAAGGCGTCCAAGGTGACCCGCCGCATGAGCGGCACCACCGAGGTCTCCAAGGCCGACACGGCCAAGGTGAAGAAGCTCCTCGGCCGCTGAGGCCCCTCGCAGCACGTCCAGCCCCATCGGGGTGAGCTCGCCCGTCGAGGTCGCCTTCCCCAGCACAAGGAGTAACAAGTGGCACGCGTCAAGCGGGCGGTAAACGCCCACAAGAAGCGCCGGGTAACCCTCGAGCGCGCGTCCGGCTACCGCGGACAGCGCTCGCGTCTCTACCGCAAGGCCAAGGAGCAGGTCACCCACTCGCTGGTCTACAGCTACCGGGACCGCAAGTCGAAGAAGGGTGACTTCCGCAAGCTCTGGATCCAGCGCATCAACGCTGCGTCCCGTGCCAACGGCCTCACCTACAACCGCCTCATCCAGGGCCTTCGCCTCGCGGGTGTCGAGGTGGACCGCAAGATCCTGGCCGACCTGGCCGTCAACGACATGCCGGCCTTCGTCGTGCTCGTCGAGACCGCCAAGGCCGCCCTGCCCGAAGACGTCAACGCTCCTCGCGCCGAGGCCGAGGCGTCCGCCTGACCCAGGTGGGTGGCCAGTCGCCTGACGCGCCGCTCCTCACCACGAGGAGCGGCCACGTCAAGGCGGCTCGCAAGCTGGCCCGACGGGCCGAGCGGACCGAGCACCGGCTCTTCCTGGCCGAGGGGGCCAAGGCCCTCGCGGAGGCGCTGGCCGTTCCGGGCTGCGTCGTCGAGGTCTTCGCGACCGCCGACGCCACCAGCCGCGAGGCCGCTCTTCACGACCGCGTCGTGGGAGCGGGTCTCCCGTGGCAGCCGGTCGAGGACGACGCGCTCGCCTCGTTGGCCGAGACCGTGCACCCGCAGGGCGTCATCGCGGTCTGCCGCTTCGTCGACCGGCCCCTGGCCGACGTGCTGGACCGAGGCACGCCGCGGCTGGTCGCCGTGTGCGCCGACGTTCGCGACCCCGGCAACGCCGGCACCGTGATCCGCTGCGCGGACGCGGCCGGGGCCGATGCGGTCGTGCTGGCCGGCCACAGCGTCGACCCGTACAACCCCAAGACCGTCCGGGCCACGGTGGGCAGCCTGTTCCACCTGCCCCTGTCCCTCGTCGACGACCCCGCCGCAGCCGTCGCGGCCCTGCGGGACAGCGGCCTCGCCGTGCTCGCGGCCGACGGGGCGGGCGAGGTCGACCTCGACCGGGCCCAGGACGACGGCCTGCTCGACGGGCCGACCGCCTGGCTGTTCGGCAACGAGGCGTGGGGACTGCCCGACGACCTGGCCGCCCTGGCCACGCACCGCATCCGCATCCCTATCCACGGCCGCGCCGAGAGCCTGAACCTCTCCACGGCCGCCGCCGTCTGCCTGTACGCCTCGGCGCGGTCCCAGCGCCGCCCGGGGCGCAGCGACTAGCCTGGCGCCATGACCGGGGACCAGGCGCTGCTCGACGACCTGCCAGACGGCGTGGTGGTCGCCGACGCGGACGGCACGGTCACCGCCATCAACACCGTCGCGGCCCGGCTGCTGCGTCTCGCCGACGGCGTGGGCAAGCAGCTCTCCGACGTCGTGCTGCTCCAGGACCGGGCCGGCAACAGCTGGTTCGCCTGCACCGACCCGTACACCGGGCTGGCCACGCGCAGCGGGCTGACCGAGCAGGCGTGGTACCTCTCCGACGGCACCGAGCTGCTGGTCACCGCCCGCCTGCTCCGGGACCCGGACCACCGGGTGCGCCAGGTCGCGGTGTGCCTGCGGTCGGCCCGGGCCCGCGAGCGGCTCGACCGCGAGCGCTCGGACCTCGTCGCGACCGTCGCCCACGAGCTGCGCTCGCCGCTGACCGGGGTCAAGGGCTTCGTCGCGACGCTGCTGTCCAAGTGGGACAAGCTCAACGACGACCAGAAGAAGATGATGCTCGAGACGGTCAACGCCGACGCCGACCGGCTGACCCGGCTGATCGCCGAGCTCCTGGACGTGGCCCGCATCGACACCGGCCGGCTGTCGCTCTACCCGCGACCCGTGGACTTCCCCGCGGCCGTGGACCGGGTGGTCGCGTCCGTTCGCGCCGGCACCGGCCGCGAGATCGCGTTCGCCGTCGACGGGGACCTGCCGTCGGTCAGCGCCGACCCGGACAAGCTCGCCCAGGTGGTCACCAACCTCGTCGACAACGCCATCCGGCACGGCGAGGGCCTGGTGACCCTGACCGCGAGCCCGATCCGCGGCGAGGCGGCGTACGACGGCGTGCTGCTGCACGTGGACGACGAGGGCGACGGGATCAGCCCCGACATCCGCAGCCGGGTGTTCACCAAGTTCTGGAAGCACGGGTCGCGTGGCGGGTCCGGGCTGGGGATGTACATCATCCACGGGCTCGTGAACGCCCACGGCGGCTCCGTGGAGATCGACGACTCGCCGGCCGGCGGGGCCCGGGTGAGCATCCTGTGGCCCGAGCAGGACAGCCGCCCCGAGTAGTCCCGCCTTAACCCGTTAGCGACACCCGTCCGACGGTTCCTAGAATGAACGCTGCGCAGCGCACGCATCGTCGGCACGGAAGGCAGTCATGTCGGGCCCGAACTCCCAGTACGACCCCGTCGAGGTCACCCCGCTCAAGGCGCAGGAGGTCGAGGCGATGACCGTGGCCGCCCTAGAGGCGGTCGCGGCCGCCGCCGACCTCGACGCCCTCAAGCAGACCCGCGCCGACCACGCCGGCGACCGGTCCCCGCTCGCGCTGGCCAACCGGGAGATCGGCGCCCTGCCCCCGCAGGCCCGCAAGGACGCCGGCATGCGCGTCGGCAAGGCTCGCGGGGCCGTCAACTCGGCCCTGGCCGCCCGGCAGACCGTGCTC
The DNA here is from genome assembly GCA_039915665.1 of Nocardioidaceae bacterium. Taxonomy (GTDB): domain Bacteria; phylum Actinomycetota; class Actinomycetes; order Propionibacteriales; family Nocardioidaceae; genus Nocardioides_B. The sequence goes on along the minus strand of JBDSMW010000147.1, from coordinate 2,568 downwards.
GAGGCCGAGCACGAGACCCGGATGCTGGCCGAGGAGACCGTCGACGTCACGCTGCCGTGGGACCGCGCCCCGCAGGGCGCCCGGCACCCCCTCACGACGCTCCAGGAGCTGGTCTGCGACGTGTTCGTGGCGATGGGCTGGGAGGTCGCCGAGGGGCCGGAGCTCGAGGCCGAGTGGCTGAACTTCGACGCCCTCAACCTCGACGCCGACCACCCGGCGCGCACGATGCAGGACACCTTCTGGCTCGAGCCCGCCGACGGGGGACTGGTGATGCGCACGCACACCTCGCCCGTCCAGGCCCGCACCATGCTCGAGCGCCGTCCGCCGATCTACGTCATCTGCCCCGGCCGGGTGTTCCGGACCGACGAGCTCGACGCGACGCACACCCCGGTCTTCTCCCAGGTCGAGGGGCTCGTCGTCGACAAGGGCATCACCATGGCCCACCTCAAGGGCACCCTCGACCACTTCGCCGAGGCGATGTTCGGCGCCGGCATCACGACTCGCTTCCGTCCGTCGTACTTCCCGTTCACCGAGCCGTCGGCCGAGGTCGACCTGGTCTGCTTCGTCTGCCGAGGCGAGGCCCCGGCCGTCGAGACCTGCCGGACCTGCAAGGGCGAGGGCTGGATCGAGTGGGGCGGCTGCGGGGTCGTGAACCCGCGGGTGCTGCGCGCCTGCGGCATCGACGCCGACACCTACACCGGCTTCGCCTTCGGCATGGGTCTCGAGCGGACGCTGATGTTCCGGCACGGCGTCTCGGACATGCGCGACATGGTGGAGGGCGACGTCCGCTTCACCACCGCCTTCGGAACGGAGATCTAGGGGATGTCACTTCCCGCCATGGCCTGCCGCGACGGCCGAGCAGAAAGCGACAACCCCTGATGCGAGCGCCTCTTTCGTGGATCCGCGAGTACGTCGACCTGCCCGACGACGTGACGCCCGTGGACCTGGCCCACCGGCTCACCGCGCTCGGCCTGAAGCTCGAGGCCCTGGAGACCCCCGGCGCGGAGATCCACGGCCCGGTCGTCGTCGGCCGCGTGCTGGCCATGGAGCCCGAGCCGCAGACGAACGGCAAGACGATCAACTGGTGCCAGGTCGAGTGCGGGCCCGAGCACGGGGAGCACGGCATCGTCTGCGGGGCGCACAACTTCGAGCCCGGCGACCTCGTCGTCGTCTCGCTCCCCGGAGCCACCCTGCCCGGCGGCTTCGAGATCGCCTCCCGCAAGACCTACGGCCACGTCTCCGACGGGATGATCTGCTCCACCAAGGAGCTCGGCACCGGCGAGGACCAGGGCGGCATCCTGGTGCTCGACCGGCGGCTGGAGCCCGACGCGCAGCCCGGTGACGACGCCATCGCGCTGCTCGGCCTGCGCGACGACGTCATCGAGTTCGAGATCAACCCCGACCGGGCCTACGCCCTGTCCCTGCGCGGCATCGCCCGCGAGGCGGCCATCGCCTACGGCGTGCCGTTCCACGACCCGGCGCACCGGGAGGTGCCGTCGCCCAACACGGACGGCTACCCGGTCCGGGTCGACGCCGCCGACGGCTGCCCGGTGTTCGCGACCCGCACGGTCACGGGCTTCGACCCCTCCGCCCCGACCCCGCGGCACATCGCACGGCGCGTGCAGCTGGCCGGCATGCGGCCGATCTCGTTGGCCGTCGACGTCACCAACTACGTGATGCTCGAGCTCGGTCAGCCGATCCACGGCTACGACGGCGACCAGCTGGCCGGCCCGGTGGTCGTGCGACGTGCCACCGAGGGGGAGAAGCTGGTCACCCTGGACGACGTACGCCGCACACTGTCGGCCGATGACCTGCTGATCACCGACGACTCCGGCCCGATCGGCATCGCCGGCGTGATGGGCGGCCGGACCACGGAGCTCTCGGAGACGACGAGCCACGTGGTCGTCGAGGCCGCGCACTTCGAGCCGACGACGATCTTCCGCAGCGCCCGTCGCCACAAGCTGCCCTCGGAGGCGTCCAAGCGCTTCGAGCGCGGCGTCGACCCGCTGCTGCCGGCCTACGCCGCCGACCGGGTCGCGAACCTCCTTGTCGAGCACGGTGGGGGCACGGTCACCGACGGCGTGACGTACGTCGGCGCGCCGCCCGCCTCGGCGACGATCAGCGCCGACGTGGACCTGCCGGCGCGGATCACCGGCATGCCCATCGACGCCGAGACCACGGTCGCCCACCTGCGCACCGTGGGCTGCTCGGTGACGGTCTCCGAGGACGGCTCGGCGCTGACCGTCCTCCCCCCGACGTGGCGCCCGGACCTGACCGACCCCTACGACCTCGTCGAGGAGGTCGCCCGGATCGTGGGCTACACCGAGGTGCCGTCGGTGCTGCCGGCCGCGCCGTCCGGCGGGGGACTGACCCGCGAGCAGAAGCTGCGCCGCCGGGTCGGCTTCGCGTTGGCCGGGGCCGGGCTCGTGGAGGTCAGGAGATGGCCGTTCGTGGGCGCCGGCGACTTCGACCGGCTAGGGCTGCCCGCCGACGACGTGCTGCGCAGCACGGTCCGGATGGCCAACCCGCTGTCGGAGGAGAAGCCGCTGCTGACCACCACGCTGCTGC
>JBDSMW010000139.1:0-19871 GCA_039915665.1 Nocardioidaceae bacterium | reverse complement strand
GTGTCGTGGTCTGTGGTGGCACCAAGGGCGCCGGCAGCGTCGGTGTCGTCACGGTGGAGCAGGTCAAGGACCTGCTCGGGCACTGCCGGGTCACCGTCCGACCGGTCCTGGACCTCCGCGAGCAGCTGCCCGTGGACGCCTACGAGGTCCCGACGAAGATGCGCGACGCGCTCAAGCTCAGCCGGCCCTCGAGCGTGTTCCCGTTCTCCCACACCACCGGTGAACCCGACCTCGACCACACCATCCCCTACCTCCGACCCGATGCCGGTGGACCACCCGGTCAGACCCGGATCGAGAACCTCGGACCGCTGACCCGGTTCACCCACCGGGTCAAGACCCACGGCCGCGGCTGGCGACACCACCAACCCATGCCCGGTGTCTACCTCTGGCGCACACCGCACGGCTACTGGTTCCGCGTCGACCAGCACGGCACCCACCCGCTGGACGACCACCCGGCCCTGACCACGGCCGAGACCTCAGCGAGCCCGCATGAGCGCGCCCTCGCCCGCCTGATCCTCGCCGCCTGACCGCGAGGTGCGGTCTAGGCTCTCCCGATGGCGTGACCACCGGGCGAGCCCGAGTTCGTCAGCCCGATGACGGTTTTGCGGGACGACGACCGCGGTCTGGTCGCCTGGCTCGCTCCTGGCACGGAGCCGCTCAGGACCGTCCTGGCCCACGGGCAGAACCTTCGGTCGGTGCCACTGGCCGAGCGCTCCTTGCACCCGCGCGCCCGCGCGGACCCGCTGGCTTGGGCCACGCATCCTCCGGATCGCAGCGCCCGACGTGCCGTGAAGTGCCTGGCTGTTCTGGGACGAGGACGGAACCCTCGAGGGAGGTACGTCAATCTCGAGACCCGCACCGGCGCGTGGACCAGCACGTGCGGACGTCCGACCATGTGCTCGACGTCAGGATCGCCGCGAGCGGAGACGTCCAGCTCAAGCACGAGGACGAGCGGGGGCCGGCGTTGCCAACGGGCGCTTCACCGTCGCGGAAGGTCGGCGGCTCCAGCGGGACGCCGAAGCGGCAGTGCACGCCTTCCAGACGCGTTGCTCCCGCTCGACGAGCCGTGGCAGGACTTGCGCCCGGCCCGACCCGACCCGACCTGGGATTTCGACGAGCTCAGTTGGCCTGCGACACGGTGGACATGTTGAAGTCCGGGACGCGCAGCGCCGGGGTCGCGGTACGCGGGAAGTAGTCGCCCCACTCGCGCGAGAAGCTCGGGGCGGTGGCGGAGGCGTGCGAGAAGCGGCGCAGCAGGTCGACCGGGCTCTCGTTGAAGCGGAAGTTGTTCACCGCTCCGGTGACCTCGCCGTGCTCCACCAGGTAGACGCCGTCGCGGGTCAAGCCGGTCAGCAGAAGGGTCTGCGGGTCGACCTCGCGGATGTACCACAGGCACGTGACGAGCAGCCCGCGCTCGACGCCGGCGACCAGGTCCTGCGTGCTGCCGGTGGCGCCGTCGACCTCGACGACCAGGTTGTCGACGTACGGCGTGACGGGCTGGCCGGTCAGGCCGGCGGTGAACCGGTTCTGCAGCAGCGCGGACAGCGTGCCGTTCTTGATCCAGTCGGTGCGGCCGAGGGGGAGTCCGTTGTCGAAGACGCTCTCGATCTCGTTGCTGGACGAGGTGCTGACGAAGGGCGCCGCCTCGAGCCGGGGGTACGTCGGGTCGGAGTACATGTGCAGCGGCTTGTCCGAGAGCCGCTCGCCGATCCGAGTGCCGCCACCGCGCTTGGAGAACACGGTCTGGCCGTCGTGAGCCTCGCGCGCCGCCGCCGTCCAGTAGGCGTAGATCATCAGGTCCGCGACCGCGGTCGGCGGCAGGATCGTGTCGTGCCGTCCGGCCTCGAGGTCCACGCGTCGCGACGCCCAGCCGAGACGCTGCACGAGCTCGGCGTCCATCGCGTGCGCGTCGACGTCCCGGAAGTCCGGGGTAGCGCCGCCGACCCACGCACTGGTCGACAGGTCGGTGGGTTTGGCCGTGCAGCCGTAGTGCCCGGTCGGCTGCACGTGGCGCAGCCGCAGGCCGGTGCTGGTGCCGAGGTAGGTCGTGGTGACGTCGTGGTCGACGAAGCCGTAGAGGATCCGGTTCTCGGCGGTCGCCCGGCCGAACGCCTCGCCGAGCGCGGGCGCGAAGTCGGAGTACACCTCGATGGAGGTGTCGGCCGACGAGTCGTACCAGTCCCGGGCGGCGTCGCCGGAGGGCAGGTCGTTGGCGTCCTCGACGGGCCCGCTGGCCCGCGCGGCCGCGTCGGCCTGCTCGACGATCCGGGTGACCTGTGCGGTCGACGACGCGGACGCGGAGACCGAGCCGGCCGAGCTGCCCTCACCGATCCCGTGGAACGCCACGACCGTCACCGAAACGTCGTGCATGACGCCGTTGGTCGTCAGGGTGTTGTTCGCCCAGCGCAGGTTGGCACTGGTCGAGTCGTGCACGATCACCGCGCACTGGTCGGACTTCGTCGTCTTCAACGCGTGCTCGACGAGGTCCTGCGGACTGGCGGCCGTCATGACATGCCTCCCTCGGTGGTCGTGTTGAGCACGTTGACGTCGCGGAACAGCGAGGTGGGGCAGCCGTGCGAGACGGAGGCCACCTGGCCGGGCTGCGCCTTGCCACAGTTGAACGCGCCGCCGAGCTCCCAGGTGTCCGGCCCGCCGACGGCCTCCATGGAGTTCCAGAACTCGGTGGTCGTCGCCTGGTAGGCCACGTCGCGGAGCTGGCCCGCGAGCTTGCCGTCCTCGATCTGGTAGAACCGCTGGCCGGTGAACTGGAAGTTGTAGCGCTGCATGTCGATCGACCAGGACTTGTCGCCGACGACGTACACCCCACGCTCGACGCGGCCGATCAGCTCGTCCGTGCTCGGCCCGTCGGGCGTGGCCTGCAGCGAGACGTTGGCCATCCGCTGGATCGGGATGTGCCCGGGGGAGTCGGCGTAGGCGCAGCCGTTGGAGCGCCCGTCGTTGAGCTCGGGGTGCATCAGGCCCATCGAGCGGTCGAGCTGGTAGCCGACGAGCACGCCGTCCTTGATGATGTCCCAGCTCTGCGTCTCGACGCCCTCGTCGTCGTACCCGATGGTCGAGAGGCCGTGCTCCACGGTGCGGTCGCCGGTCACGTTCATGACGGGCGAGCCGTACTGCAGGGTGTTCAGCTTGTCGATCGTCGCGAACGACGTCCCAGCGTAGTTGGCCTCGTAGCCGAGCGCGCGGTCCAGCTCGGTCGCGTGCCCGATGGACTCGTGGATCGTCAGCCAGAGGTTCGACGGGTGGATCACCAGGTCGTAGCGACCCGCCTCGACGGGCGGCGCGGCGAGCTTCTCGGCCAGCAGACCGGGCAGCTGGTCGAGCTCACCGGCCCAGTCGTAGGTGTCCCCGACGAGGTACTCCCAGCCACGCCCGACCGGCGGCGCGACGGTCCGCATGGAGTCGAAGATGCCGGACTTCTCGTCGGTGCCGAAGGCCTCGACCGTCGGCTGCAGGCGGACCCGCTGCTGGGTGGTCGTGGTGCCCGAGAGGTCGGTGTAGAACTTGTTCTCGAAGACCTGCTGCAGCGTGCCGGACGCGTGGTCGACACCTGGGGCGTCGAGGAGTCGCTGGGTCCAGCCGGCGAGCAGGTCGACCTTGTCGGCCTGGGGCACCGACAGCGGATCGATGTCGTAGGAGGAGACCCAGGAGACGTCGGCGTACGTCGGTTCGGGGGCGAGCTCGATGGGCCGGGTCGTCATCGCCGCGGCAACCTGCGCGGTGCGGATCGCGGTCTCGGCCACCTGGATGGCGGCCGTCTGGCCCAGCCCGACACCCGAGGCGAAGCCCCAGGCGCCGTTCAGCACGACCCGGACCGCGAACCCGACGTCCTCGGAGTCCGAGGCGCCTTGCAGGCGCCCGTCGCGGACCCGGACGTCCTGGGAGCGGATCCGCTCGAACCTGAAGTCGGCGTGGCTGACGTGGAAGTCCTGGCAGCGCGCCAGGGCCGCCTCGGCCATCCGCCGGTAGGGCAGGGCGGTGAACGACGCGTCGATCTCGTGCGGCGAGCTCATGGCGCCGAATCTATGCCGAACGGGTCGGCCGCGCCGCAGCGGGTCCGGACGGAGTGGGCCGCGTGCGCTGTTTCGGGGTGGGCCGACGGGGGACCCTGGGTGCGGCGGATTCCTCCTGCCCCTACCGCGACGGGAGCACCATGGACTGGTTGGTCGGACCCACGGAACCCGACGGGAAGGGCGTCCTCCAGCTGCTGGGTGAGCACGTGATGCCCATCCCACGGTGACGGCCGCGCAGACGGCCGGGCTGGCCGCCGCAGTCTCGGCGCAGTCGGCCGTCGACAAAGGCGGACCGGCCGCGGCGACCGAGGTTGCCGCCCTGCCCGGGCGGCTCGGTTCCCGGGTCAACGGCTACGCCAGCGTGGTCCTCGACGAGACGATGGCCCTGGGGGACGACGCCTGCCCCGGGAGACCAGCAGCGTGCCGGTCGTCCGCCGCTCCGACGCCACCACGGTGCCCGTGCGGGCGGAGCCCGACGCAGAGTCCGGGCGTGGCCTCGTGCTGATGCGGGCGCTGACCGACAACGTGGCGTTCCAGAGCCAGCCCCAGGCGGGGGCGGTGGTGCACATGGTGAAGACGCTGCGCTTCGAGCGCGAGCACCCGCTGCGACGGTCGTCGGAGGCGCCGACGGTGGACTGAGCCGTCCTCAGGTGCGCCCGTCGCGCTCCTGCGCCTCGCGCAGGGCCGAGTGCTCGCCCATCCAGGTCGCCGGAAGCACGTCGAACCCGGCTCGCCGGGCCGCGTCGAGCACCCGTGGGTCGTCGTCGACGAGCACGACCACCGTGCGCGACTCGGCCAGCTCCTGGAGGCGCTCGACCTTCCAGACGCTCGAAGGCCGGTAGTCGTCCTGGGGCCGCAGGACGAGCCGTCCCGGCGGCAGGTCGTGGCGCCGGAACCAGGCCTCGGTGACCGCGCGGAGCCGCTCCGGGCGGCCGGAGAGGTAGACGACCTCGTAGACCGCTGCCAGCTGGCGCGCGGTGTCCTCGCCCTCGACCAGCAGGCCGTCGCGGTCCGCCCCGGCGAAGAACCTCCGCCAGTCCTTGGGCTGCTCGGTGACGTGATGCAGACGGTGCCGCACGTCGGCGAGCACACCGTCGATGTCGACGACGGCGACCAGGGGCCGGTCGGCCACGCGGGTCAGCCGACCAGGGTGGTGACCGACAGCGAGGAACCCGAGCGGCCCTTGGCGACGTGCACCTGCGTAGGGATCCGGTTCCGGAGCTCGCTGACGTGGCTGACCACGCCGACGGTCCGGCCTCCCGCTCGCAGCCCGTCGAGGCGGTCCATCACGTCGTCGAGGGTGTCGGCGTCGAGCGTTCCGAACCCCTCGTCCACGAACAGCGTGTCGATCTCGGTGCCGCCGGCCTCCTGGGTGACGACGTCGGCGAGGCCCAGGGCCAGCGACAGGGAGACGACGAACGTCTCGCCCCCGGAGAGCGTGACCGGGTCGCGGGCGTCGCCGGTCCACTGGTCGACGACCTCGAGTCCTAGCCCGGCCTGCGAGCCCTTGCGGGCCGCCCGGTCGGTGCGCTGAAGCAGGTAGCGCTGGTCGCGCATGTGCCCGAGCCGCTCGTTGGCGGCCGCCACGACCTGGTCGAGCCGCGTGGCCAGGACGTAGGCGGACAGCCGCATCTGCAGCTGGTTGTCGTGTCCCATGCCGCGCACCAGGGCGGACATCGCCTCGGCGCGGTCGGACCGGTCCCGCAGCGGCGTCCAGGCCACGACGGCCTCCCGGAGCCGGGTGAGGGTTCCCGCGAGGGCCGTGCTCCGGTCCTCCGCGAGGTGCAGCCGGCGTGCGGACGCCGCCGTGACCTCGACGGCCTGGGCGCGCGCGTGGGCCAGCCCCGGCAAGACGTCCGGGTGGCGTCGGGTGTCTCCGTCCGGGGAGACCGTGGCGTCCCCGAGCTCCGCCAGCACGTCCTGGGCACGTCCGGCCGACCGGGCCCGGTCCCCCGTCAGCTCCTGGAGGCGTCGCACCTCGGTGGGGAGGAGACGCGCGGCCCGCGCCTCGTCCACGGAGGCGAAGCCCTGCTCGGCCGCAGATGTTGCGCACTGGTCCCGCAGCTCCGCGACGCGGACCTCGGAGCGCTCAGCGGCGTCCACCACCGTCGCCGCCTGCTCCACGAGGTCGGCCAGCCCGGCCAGCTCGTCGGCGGCCGGCCTGACGCCCCGGTCGGACGCGCCGGCCGCGGCCAGCTCGGCCTGGACCGTCCGGACGGTCTCGGCCTGTGCGGCCATCGCCTGCCGCAGGCCCGCGGTCACCGTGGCGGCCTCGGCCCGGCGTCCGGTGAGACCGGTGAGCTCGGTGCGGGCGTGGTCGAGGCGGTCGACGACGAGACGGCGCTCGGTGACCGCCGACTCGGCGTCGGCCAGCGCCAGCGCAAGGGCCGTGACCTCGGCGTCGGCCTCCTCCGAGGACAACCCGGCCGCGTCGGCGTCGCACGTGTCGCGACGATGCTCGGCGTCGCGGAGCGCGACTCCTGCGGTCTCCAGCGCGGCGCCCGTCGTGGCCACCCGGACCTCGGCCGCCTCCTGGTCGTCGGCGCCCACTGCATCGTGCGCGGCGGCGGCCGGCTCCGGGTGGGACGTGCTGCCGCAGACCTGGCACGGCTCGCCGTCCGCGAGGCCGCCCGCGAGCTCGGCGGCCATCTCGGCGAGCCGGCGGGACACCACCTGCTGCAGGTCCTCCCGCGCGGTCAAGGACCGGTCACGAGCGTCCCGGTGCCGGTCGGCCAGCCGGGTGACGTCGGCGTGGGCCAGCACCAGGTCCGCGGCCGCCTGAGCCCGGCCGCGAGCGGCGGTGAGGGAGAGAACGAGGGCCTCGTGCCGTCCCGCGAGGGCGTCGAGCGTCGCGTGCCGTCCGGTCAGCTCGACGATCTCGCCGGGCAGCTCGTCCGCGCGACGGGCGCTCGTGGCGATCTCGTCCTCGGCGGCGGCCAGCCGGGTGCGGGCGGACTCGAGGTCGCGGGTCGCCGTGCGGCCCGCCGTCTCGCGTGGCAGCAGGGCTTCGAGCCGGGTGGCGCGGGTCCGGAGGGTCCGGCCGTGGTCGGTCAGCCCGGCCGCGTCGAGCGGGGCCGTCCCGGGACCGAGGCGGGACAGGGTGCGGTCGCGCTCGTGTCCGGCCCGCGTGGCCGCACCGACGGCCTGGTCGAGCACACCGAGCAGGGGGGCACAGACGGCGGCCCGGGACGCGGCGTCCAGGTGCCGACGGGCCTCCTCGTCGTCGTCGGCCGTCGCCTCGAGGTCGCGGAGCACCGCCTCGGCTGCCGTTCGACGGGCGGCCTGCTCACCGCGGAGCACCGCCGCGTCGTGGAGCGCCACCGCCTGCCGCAGCTCGGCCTCTGCCGCGTGGTGACGGTGGTCCTCGTCGTCCAGCACCGCGGCCGCCCGTGCGACCTGCTCCTCGGCCCACGCGAGCACGTCGCCGGTCAGGTCCTCGGGCGGCGGGACGGCCATCCGGTCGGCGACGGAGTCCAGCAGCCGCTGCACGGTCGAGCGGTCCTGGCCGGACTGCTGCCGGAGGTCCCGGCTGTGCTCGTGCACCCACTCCTCGATGCGGGCGAAGCGGTCTGTGCGGAACAGGTGCTGGAGCACGCCGTGGCGCTCCTGGGAGGTCGCGCGCAGGAAGGTCTGGAACTCGCCCTGCGGCAGCAGCGCCACCTGCGAGAACTGCGCGGCGTTCATGCCCATCAGCTCGGTCACGAGCAGACCCACCTCGGCGGCCCGCGCGGACCGGAAGTGCTCGACGCCGCCGGTGACCTCCAGGATGGACGCCTGGGCCTTCTCCGTGACCAGTCCGTCGCCGCGCCGCTTGGGCCGCGACCACTCCGGCGACCGGCGTACGACGAACCGACGATCTCGCACGGTGAAGTCGAGGACGACCTGGGGCGACCGGTCGACGGGGGCGTGCTGGGACTTCAGGGTCTTCACGCCCCGGGCGCCGGGGACCGAGCCGTAGAGCGCGAAGGACACGGCGTCGAGCAGGCTGCTCTTGCCGGCGCCCGTCGGGCCGGTCAGCAGGAACAGGCCGGCGTCGTTGAGCTCCTCGAAGTCGACCGTCTCGGTGCCGGCGAACGGGCCGAAGGCGGTGACGGTGAGCTGGTGCAGCCGCATCAGACGGCGTGCCCGACTCCGAGACCGGTGACCCGGTCGGCGTCCCGGTCGGAGTCGATGCGGCAGGAGTCACAGGCCAGCTGGAGCAGCAGCTCCTCCTCGGTGGTGGCCTCCATCTCCCGCACCTCGGCCACGAACCCGAGGGCCACGTCAAGGTCGCTGCGGCCGTCGACGCGCGGGGTGACCGGGCCGCGGCGGGACGCCGCCCCCTCCGGCTCGAACGCGAGCATCAGCGTGTGCGGGAACCGCTCGCGCAGCCGGGCCATCGCGTGCTGGGGACGCCGGCCGTCGGTCAGCGTGACCTGGAGCCAGGCGTCCTCGGCCGCCAGGTGCGCCGGGTCGCGGAGCAGGTCGTCGATCCGGCCGCGCAGCCGGTCGAGGCGTCGCGGCACCGGGGCCGGCACGAAGTCTGCGGTCCGCACCCCGTCCGGGCCAAGGTCGACGAGCCACGAGCCCTTGGTGTGCCCGGCCTCGGAGAAGGAGTAGGCCAGCGGCGACCCGCTGTAGCGCACGGAGTCGGTCAGGGTGTGCCGGGCGTGCAGGTGCCCGAGCGCGGTGTAGTCGACGTCGTCGAACAGGCTGGTCGGCGCGATCTGGATGCCGCCGACCGAGATGTCCCGCTCGCTGTCGGACGCCATCCGCGGGGCGGCGTCGGGGTCGCCGGCGACGAACGCGTGGGCGAGCACCACGGACCGCGCACCCGATCGGTGGGCGAGGTCCTGCCGGACGCGCGCCATGGCGGCGGTCAGGGCCGCCTCGTGGCTTCGCGCGGGCAGGTCCCACGCGGCCCGGACCGCATCGGGCTCGAGGTAGGGGATGCCGTAGACCGCGACCGGACCGTGCTCGTCCTCGAGCAGCACGGGGGAGCCGACGTCCTGCCAGCGGGTGCGCAGGTGCACGCCGGCCGCGTCGGCCAGCCGGGCGTTGAAGCCGAGCCGGGCCGGGGAGTCGTGGTTGCCGCTGGAGACCACCACCTGGGCACGCGAGGAGGCCAGCCGGGCGAAGGTGTCGTCGGCCAGCTCCACGGCGTCGACGGGTGGCAGCGCCCGGTCGTAGACGTCACCGGCGAGCACCACCAGGTCGACCTGCTCGGACTCGACCACGGCGAGCAGGTGGTCGACGTAGGCCGCCTGCGCGTCGAGCATCCCCACGGAGTGGAACGACCGGCCCAGGTGCCAGTCGGAGGTGTGCAGGATGCGCATGCTCCGACGCTAGTCGGCGCCGCCGACAGATTCGGTGGTCACACGCCGGTCAGCCGCTCGGGGGCCGAGTAGACGACGTAGCGCTCGTGCCGCACGAAGCCGGCGGTGCACAGCCCGGCCCGGTCCGCCAGCGCCACCGCCAGGCTCGACGGGGCCCCGACCGCGGCCAGCACCCCGACGTCCGCGACGACGGCCTTCTGCACGATCTCGAACCCGATCCGGCCGCTGACGCAGAGCAGCGGGACGGCCGGGGACAGCCCGGCCAGCACCCGGGCCCCGACGACCTTGTCGACCGCGTTGTGCCGGCCGACGTCCTCGCGGACGACGAGGGGAGTGCCCTGCTCGTCGTACAGGCCGGCGGCGTGCAGGCCACCGGTGGAGTCGAAGACCCGCTGCGCCTCACGGAGCCGGTCCGGCAGGGCCAGCATCACCTCGGGCGGCACGCGCAGGTCGTCCCACCGGGAGGAGACGGCCACGTCGCACATGGCCAGCACGTCGTCGATGCTCTCGGTGCCGCAGACGCCGCAGGCCGAGGAGGCGGCCGACAGACCGGCGTACCTCTCGGCGGGTGCTCGCCTCGGCGTCCGGCCCAGCTCGACCGTCACCACGTTGAACTCCTGCTCGGGGGCGAGGTCCTCGTCGGTGCAGTAGGCCACGGTCCGGAGGTCCTCGGCCGAGGCCAGCACGCCCTCGGCGTGCAGGAAGCCGGCGGCGAGCTCGAAGTCGTGCCCGGGGGTGCGCATGGTCACGGCCACCCGCTCGGCCGGCCGCCCCGGCCAGGCCAGCCGGATCTCCAACGGCTCCTCGGTGGCCAGCCGGTCCTCGTGGCGACGCACGGTGCCCCCGGCGCCGGTGGTGAACTCGTGCACGCGGACCCGCGTGCTGGGTCCCGGTCGTCGTCGCATGCTCATGCCCGCCAGCCTATTCTGGGGCCACCTACACGAGATCGGGGACCGGGATGCGCTGGAGCCGTCGTGCCTCGGTGACTCCCCACGACGGCTGGACCTCGGAGGTCTCCTCGGGCCTCGCGCTGGCCGGCTTCCTGTTCCTCGTCTTCCTCGGGTTCACGCTGCTGGCCATGGGTCCGCTGATCTCCCTCGACACCTACTTCAACCTCGACCCGCCGCCGCCGGGCTGGGTGGGGTTCCTGCACGTGCTGGACCGCATCGGGCAGCGGGCGGTGTGCCTGCCGATCCTGGCGGTGACGACCCTGGTGGCCTGCCGCCACCGGGAGTCGTGGCGGCCGGCGGTGGTGGTGGCCGCCTCCGTGTTCTCGCTCAACCTGTTCGTGCTGATCCTCAAGGTGCTGCTCGGACGCGGCCAGCCCGAGGCGGCCGACCCTGCCTTCTTCGTCGGCGGGACGGCCTACCCGTCCGGCCACACGTCCAACATCGTGCTGGTCTACGGGTTGGTGGCCTACCTGCTCAGCCGCTACCGCAACGTCAGCCGGGTGCTCGTGCGCACGCTCTGGGTGGCGGTCGCCGTGCTGTCGTTGACGATGGTCGGCACCTCGCTGACCCTGAACTGGCACTGGTTCGCGGACCTGATCGCGGGGCTGCTCGTCGGTGGGGTCACGCTGCAGCTGACGGCGGCGGTGGACTCGGCGGTGCCGCAGGACGCCTGGTCCGGGGGGCCGCGTCGGGTGCAGGCCCTGCTGCGCTCGCGGGGTCGCCACCAGGATGTATAGCAGCGCCCGGGGTGCCGTCACGGCGGTGCTCCTGGTGCTGGCGGTGCGGTTGCTCGGCGTCCTGGCACTCGTCGGGGCCGCCGCGGGGGAGGGGTGCAGCGCGCACGCGCGGCTGGTGCGGTGGGACGGGCAGTGGTACGCCGGGATCGCCCGCTCGGGCTACGGACACACCGTGCTGCACCCGGACGGTCGGCTCCTGTCGGACTACGCGTTCTTCCCGCTGCTGCCGCTGCTCGAACGGGCCGTCGCCACGGTCACCGGCCTGGCGTACGTCGACGCGGGACTCGTCGTCACCTGGGTGGCGACCGCGCTGGCCGCCTGGGGGATCTACGCCGTCGGCGAGCACCTGCACGGCATGCGCGTCGGCGTGCTGCTCGCCGTGCTCTGGACCGCGCTACCGGTCGGCATCGTCACCTCGATGGCCTACAGCGAGGCGGTGTTCACGGCCCTCGCCGCGTGGGCGGTGCACGCGACCCTGACCCGTCGCTGGTGGCTGGCGGGTGTGCTGGCCGCGGGCGCCGGCCTCACCCGCCCGGTGGGCGTGGCGGTCGTCGCGGCCGTCGTGGTCACGGCCGCCCTGCACGCCGTACGCCGGCGGGAGGCGGAGCCGCTGGCGGGAGTCGTCGTCGCACCCCTCGGCCTGCTCGGCTACCTCGCCTGGGTGGGCGTGCGCACCGGTGCGCCGCTGGGCTACTTCCGCGTCGCCGACGGCTGGGGCAACGGCGTCGACGGCGGCCGGGCGTTCGCGGCCTGGATCGGGGACCACCTGGCGACCGGGAGCGGGTGGCAGGGCGGGCTGCTCGTCGTCGCCATGCTGGTCCTGGCTGGCCTGTTCGCGCTGGCCGTCCGGGACGGACAACCCCTGCCCCTGCTGGTGTTCGCGGGCGTCCTGCTGGTCCTGGCGCTGACCACGTCGGGCTACTTCGGCTCGAAGCCGCGCTACCTGCTGCCGGCGTTCCCGCTGCTGCTGCCGGTCGCGCTCCGGCTCTCCCGGGCGCGAGGCTCCACGGTCGTTGCGGCGCTGGGCGTGCTCACCGCCGGCTCCGCCGCGTACGGCGCAGTGTGGCTGCTCGGACCGGGCCCTCCGTAGGGTTCTCGTCGTGGAACACGAACTGCACCTGCCCGGCCCGGTGGTCTCCCTCGTGCCGCTGGTGGTGTCACACGCGGAGGCACTCGCGGCGATCGGCGACGTCGAGGCCTACGCCTGGCACACCTCCGAGCTGCCGCTGACGAGCGAGGCGGCCGCCGCGAGCATCGACGGCCTGCTGGCCAACCCGACCGTGATCGCGCTGGCGGTCACGTCGACGTGGGACGGGACGCTGCGGGGCATCACGTTGTTCTACGAGCACGCACCGGTCGTGCCGCGGGTCGAGATCGGGCACACCTACTACGCGCGACGTTTCTGGGGCGGCGAGACCAACCCGCACACCAAGCTGCAGATGCTCGACCACGCCTTCGGCACCTGGTCCTGCGAACGGGTGGCGCTGCGCTGCGACGCCGACAACTCGCGGTCGGCCGCAGCGATCCGACGGCTGGGGGCGAAGCCGGAAGGCGTGCTGCGGGGACACCGTCGGCGTCACGACGGCACGGTCGCGGACACGGCCTACTTCTCGATCCTGCGCGGCGAGTGGCCCGACGTCCGGCGTGGGCTGCTGGCCCGCACGGAACCCGGCGCCTGACCAGTGCGTCTCACCGCCATGAGGCATCTCGGAACGGCTGTCGTCCTGACCCTGCTCGCGGCGTGCGGGTCGCAGACCCCGAAGACCGTGCCGGACACCGACGGGTGTGCCGGCCGGGGCGCGGTCGTCGCGAAGGCGGACCTCGACGGCGCTGGGTCCGCGCACGCGGTGCGGCTCACCGGACCCGGGACCGGTCCGTGTGCCGACCGGCTGCTCGCGCGCGGAGGCGTCTCGGTGGACGTGTCGGGTCTCGATCTCGTTGCTGCCCGGGCGAAAGTCGTGCACCTCGCGGGCGACGCCCCTGATCTCGTCCTGCTGTCCGCGAAGCCGCACCCGCGGGGCGGCGCCCAGTGGCACCTCTTCGGTGCCGGGGGGAAGAGCGGCCTGACCGAGCTGACGGAGGGCGGGCAGCCGCTCGTGCCCTTCGTCGCCACGGACGGGGGAGCGGCCCCGATGACCGTGACGTGCACCAACGACGGTGGTGTCGGCATCGTCACCGCGCAGGCGCACGAGCCACCCGGTGTCGTGCTCGCCTGGGACGTCACGTTGACGTCGTACTCCGTCGAGAGCGGGCGGGCCGTGCTACAGGGACGCTCGTCCGTCGCGAAGGCGGCTGCCGACCCCACGCTGCACCAGGAGCACCCTGAGCTCTACGACGGCAGCCTGTTCGCCGACTGCTCCTGAGGGGTCGGGAGGCTCGTGCGCAAGAGGACCTGGTCCGCCGGCAACATGGTCGGCGGCTACGGATCCGGGTTCGGGATCAGCTAGACGATGTCCTCGGGCGTGCGCGGCCGGGTCAGCGACGTCACCTGGGTCCGCACGCCCCACTCGTCCTTGCCCAGGCGGGCCAGCGGGTCCAGCAGGGCGTACTCCGGGTGGCCGTCGACCAGGACGTCGTCCGCCACGGTGATCGCCACCACGGACCCGAAGACGACGGTGGAGTCGCCGAGCTCGACCGTGCTGTGCAGGGTGCACTCGATGGAGGCGGGGGACTGCGCCACCCGCGGCGGCCGCACGGTCTCGCTGGGCTCCATCGTGATGGCCAGGTGCGCGGGCTCGCTGGCGTCGGCGTCGAAGGCGGCGGAGGAGTTGTTGACCGCCTCCATCAGCGGGCCGTGCGCCAGGCTGACCACGAACTCTCCGGTGTCCAGCACGTTGCGCAGCGTGTCCTTGGCGCCCACCGAGGTGAACTGGATGATCGGCGGGTTCGCGCACGACACCGTGTAGAACGAGTGCGGCGCCAGGTTGACGGTGCCCTCGGCCGACAGCGTAGAGACCCAGGCGATGGGTCGGGGTACGACGATCGCGGTCATCAGCTTGTAGGCGTTGACCTGCTCGTCGTCGACGCGGAACGTCGTCCGGGACTCGTAGCTCATGACGCGATCCTGTCACCCGGTGCTTCGCGTAGCCTGCGCGCATGACGGGGGAGGTGCTCGGCCAGCGGCACTTTCGTCGGTTCTGGGCCGCGGACACCGTCTCGATCTTCGGCACCTACGTCACGACGATCGCGCTGCAGGTGCTCGTGGTCGTCACCTTGGGGGGCACCGCCTTCGACGTCGGTCTGCTCAACGGCGCCCGCTGGCTGCCCTACCTGCTGCTCGGGCTCCTCGTCGGCGCGCTCGTGGACAGGTTGGCGCACCGTCCGGTGCTGGTCGTCACCGACCTGGGGCGTGGCGTGCTGCTGCTCGTGATCCCGCTATTGGCGGCGCTCGACCGGCTCACTCTGCCGCTGCTGCTGGTGTTCATGGTCGTCTTCGGCACGATGTCGCTGTTCAGCGACGCGGCCGCGCAGTCGTTCCTGCCGCGGGTCGTGGACCGCTCGTCCCTCGTCGCCGCCAACGCGCGGCTCGACCAGAGCTCGGCGGTGGCCCAGACCTCCGGACCGGTCATCGGCGGTGCCCTGGTGAGCGTGCTCGGTGCCCCGGTCGCGGTGCTGGTCGACGCGGTCAGCTACCTCGTGTCGGGGGTGGTGATCGCCACCGTCCGCGTCACGGAGACGGTCTCGGACCACCGTGACGGTCCCGGGCTGCGCCGCGAGATCGCCGACGGGCTTCGCTGGATCTACCGCCACCCCGTGCTCGCGCCGCTTGCGCTCTCGACGCACGGCTGGTTCCTGTTCAACAGCATGCTGGGCACGGTCTTCGTGCCGTTCGTGCTGCTGGGGCTGCACCTCAGCGCCTTCGAGCTGGGCCTGACGTTGGCGGCCGCCGGCGTCGGCGGGCTCGTGGGGAGCCTGGCCTCGACCCGACTCGGCACGACGTACGGCGCCGGGCTGACCGTCCTGGCCAGCCGCTTCGCGCAGCCGGTGGCCTGGGCGGTGATCGCGCTGGCCCCGCAGAGCGGGTCGGACCCCGTCGTCGTGGCGGTCCTGGCGTTCGGGCAGCTGCTCTTCGGGCTCGCGATGGGCGCCCAGAGCGCCAACGAGATGGGCTACTGGCAGGCGAACACCCCCGACGAGCTGCAGGGCCGGACCAACGCGACACGACGCTCGGCCAACCGGGCGATGATCGTCGTCGGCGCCCCGCTGGGTGGCTTCCTCGCGGACGCGATCGGCTTTCGGCCGGTGCTCTGGATCGGCGTGGTCGGCTTCGTGGTCGTCACGACCGCCCTGGCCTGGTCACCCTTCCGGCACGCCCGGCACGACGACTGAACGCGCCAGCCGCACCGCGCGCTCCGAGACGAGCACGTCCTCCAGCCACAGCGGCGTGCTGTCGGGTCCGGACAGCGGCACCCGCCAGTTGGGGTACTCGTCGGTGGTGCCCGGCTGGTTCTGCGTGCGCCGGTCACCCACCGCGTCGGTCAGCGCCACGCAGAGCAGCCGGGCCGGCGTCAGGGTGAGGTAGCGGTGCAGTGCCTCGACGGTGGTCTCGGTGTCCGCGCCGTCAGGGAGCAGCCCCCTCCGACGTACCTCGGCGAGCCAGGACTCACGCTCCTCGTCGTCGGCAGCGAGCTCCTCCTCCACGGTCCGCTCCAGCAGCCCGAGCCGGTCGCGGAGGCGGACGTGGTCACCGGCGAGGTAGCCCGCGCTCGGCGGGAGGTCGTGGGTCGTGACGGAGGCCAGGCACAGCTCGCGCCAGCGCTCCGCCGCGAGCGGATCACCCTCGTCGTCGCGCTCGAACCAGAGGATCGACGTGCCGAGGATGCCGCGGGCCTCGAGGTAGTCACGCGCGGACGGCTCCACGACGCCGAGGTCCTCCCCGACCACGACGGCACCGGCGCGCAGCGCCTCCAGCGCAAGGACACCGATCATCGCCTCGTGGTCGTAGCGCACGTAGGTGCCCTGGGACGGCGGCCGGTCCTCCGGGATCCACCAGAGCCGGAACAGCCCGACGACATGGTCGACGCGGACGCCGCCGGCGTGTCGCAGCACCGCCGCCACCATGTCGCGCAGCGGCGCGTATCCGAGCTCCTCGAGCCGGTCGGGGCGCCACGGCGGCTGGCTCCAGTTCTGCCCGATCTGGTTGAACGGGTCCGGCGGCGCGCCGACCTGGATGCGCGAGGCGTACGTCGTCCGCAACCGCCACGCGTCGGCGCCGCCGGGATGCACGCCGACCGCGAGGTCGTGCATGGTGCCGAGCGCCATGCCGGCGCCGACCGCCTTGGCCTGGGCCTGCTGGAGCTGCTCGTCGACGACCCACTGGAGCCAGGTCTCGAAGTCGATGTCGCGAGTGTGCTTCGCGGCGTAGGTCGCGACGGCGGGGGAGTGCACGTCGCGCAGCTCCTCGGGCCAGGTGCGGTAGTCGTCGCCGTGCTCCGCGGCGATCACGCACCACGTCGCGAAGTCTCGGAGCGCTTCGCCGTGCCGCGCCCGGAACGCGGTGAGGTCCTTGTCGCGGCCGGCGCTGCGCGGCACGGCGTGCACGATCCGCAGGGCGGCCCGCTTGGCGGTCCACGCGGTGTTGCGGTCGATCACGTCGGCCGTGTCGAGCCGGGCGTGCACGTCGGCGGCCAGCGCCTCGACGGTCGCTCGTCCGGCGGGCGGCAGCGCGGCGTGCTCCACGACGCGCTCGACGCGGACGTAGATCGGGTTGAAGAACCGGCGCGACGTGGGCAGGTAGGGCGACGGCTCGAGGGGAGCGACTGGCTCGGCCGCGTGCAGCGGGTTGACCAGCAGGAAGTCCGCACCCAGCTCGGCGCCGGACCACACCGCCAGGTCGGTCAGGTCGACGAGGTCGCCGACGCCCCAGGACTCCTTCGACCGCACGCTGTAGAGCTGCGCCGCGAGGCCCCAGGAGCGGCGGTCGCGCACCGACTCGGGCAGCCCCAGCCAGGCCGGCGTGACGATCAGCACCGCGTGGTCGACGGTCTCACCGGAGCGGGCGCGCAGCCGGTGGTAGCCGAGCGGCAGGTCGGTCGGCAGCGCGAACGTGGCCTCACCGATGGTGCGGTCGCCCACCTGGCGCGGCTGCACCCAGCGGTCGACCTGGGGCACGTGGTCCCGTCGGCCGCCGGCCTCGAGGTCGATCGACATCTCGACCGGGTCGCCGTCGGTGACGTGCACCGCGAAGGACCGCTGCTGGCCCTGCTGGACCACGACGCTCGGCGGCAGCATCCGCAGCCAGTGCGCGTCGGTGCGCTCCGCCAGCGCCCGAGCGGGGTCGGACACGTCGACGTCCATCGCGCCGAGCACCGCGGTGACGGTCGTTTCGGGCACGTCGACCCGCCGGCCGCGCCAGTCGTAGAACTCGGTCGCGACGCCGTACGCCTGGGCCAGCTCGAGCAGGTCGGGGGAGATCGCAGTCACGCGGCCGATCATCGCCCATCGACCGACGGTGGCTACCCGAGGGTGCGCTCGCCGTTGATCCGGTAGGTGCCCCGGTCGAAGACGAGGTCCAGCACCGTCGCACGGCGCCCGGTGCCGAAGTGGTCGAAGCGGACGCGGTAGCTGACCACCAAGGTGCTCGGGTCAGCGGACACGTCGAGGATCTGGGCGGCGCCGACGTCGCCCCAGAAGGAGCGGTACTTCTCGAGGCCGCCGCTCTCGCGCTGGAACTTGGGCGTGAGCATCGGCCAGGCCGCGTCGGGGTTCGTGGAGATCGCGGCGACGTAGCCGCGGATGAACGACTCCATGCCTCGGCTGGTGGGCTTCGGTGCCGCAGCGGCGGCCTGGCTGGGCGACGCCGACCGGCTGGGGGAGGCCTTCGAAGGGCTCGCGGCGGGAGTGTCGGAGGGGCGGTCCGCAGCGGCGTCGGTCAAGGGGCCGCGACCGATGAAGAACGCGAAGACGCCGGCCACCAGCACGAGCGAGGCGAGCAGGCCAGCGAGAAGCACGCCCTCCGGACGGCGCCAGAACGGCCGGTCCGACGACGGCAGCGTCGCCGTCTCCTGGGTGCCCTCGGGCTCGGCCACCGGGGCCGGCACGGCCGCGCGCCCGCCCGCACCGGCGAGGAAGTCGCGGACCTCGACCATCGACCAGCGCCGCCGCGGGTCCCTGACCAGCGTCGCGTCCAGCAGGGGCGCCATCCAGCCGGCCTCGGGCAGCCGCGGGGGGTCTTCGTGCACGATGCGGTAGAGCCCGCTGAGCACGTTGTCGCCCATGTCGTACGGCGGCCGTCCGGACAGCACGTGGAACAGGGTGGCTCCGAGGGACCAGACGTCGGAGGCCTCGCCGCCGCGTTCCCCGGTCGCGATCTCGGGGGCGAGGTAGGCCGGCGACCCGGTCACGAGACCCGTCTGGGTGAGCGCCGGGTCCGTGGCGATCCGGGCGATGCCGAAGTCGGTCAGCTTCACCTTGCGGGAGCGGTCGACCAGGATGTTGGACGGCTTCACGTCCCGGTGCACGATGCCCGCCGCGTGCGCCGCCACCAGGGCGTCGGCCGCCTGCCACATCAGCGGAGCCGCGTCGTCGGGGGCGAGCGGGCCGTGGTCCCGGACCAGCTGGGACAGGGTGCTGCCGTCGACGTACTCCATGACCAGCCAGCGGGTGTCGGTGTCCGCGTCGACGACGAAGTTGAAGACCGACACGACGCGGGGGTGGTTGAGCCGGGCCGTGAGTTGCGCCTCCCGCTCGGCCCGGGCGAGGTCGGTGCTGTCCGCGCCCGGCACCATGCCGATGCGCTTGAGGGCCACCTCGCGCCCGAGCACCTCGTCGTGCGCGAGCCAGACGGCACCCATGCCGCCACGTCCGATCTCGCGCTCGAGGGAGTACCTGCCTGCGATCACGGGTCGATCGTAGGCGGTCCCCGTCAGGTCCTAGGCTCGGCGCATGACCGACGAGACCCTGCGCAGCATCGACCTGACCCGCCTCGAGAAGGGTCGCTACCAGGCGACCAACGCCCGCGGCGGCACGCTCGTGCTCGGGCAGGGCGGCACCGACGAGGCGTTCAGCCCGGTGGAGCTGCTGCTGGTGGCGATCGCCGGCTGCGGTGCCATCGACGTCGACTTCATCACCGCCAAGCGGGCCGAGCCGACCCGGTTCGACGTCCGGATGAGCGGGGACAAGATCCGCGACGAGCAGGGCAACCGGATGACCGGCCTGCGGCTGAGCTTCGACGTCGAGTTCGCCGACGACGAGGCCGGGCGGGCGGCGTACGACGTCCTGCCGCGCGCCGTGCAGCAGTCGCACGACCGGCTGTGCACGGTCAGCCGGACCGTCGAGGTCGGCACCCCGGTCGAGACGGTCGTCGGCTGATGGACTTCACCGGCTACACCGCCGAGACCGAGCGGCTGCACCTGCGCACGCAGACCGACGACGACTTCGCGGAGTTCTTCGACCTGCACCGGCGGGAGGACGTGGCCCGCTACCTGCCGTGGGAGCCCCGCGACGAGGACGGTGCGAAGGCGGCCCTCACCCGCCACCAGGAGCTCGAGGTCGACGTGGACGACCAGGGGCTGACGCTCGCGGGGATCGACAAGGCGACCGGTCGCTACGTCGGGGACTTCGTGCTGATCCTGCGCAGCGTCGAGCACCGCGGCGCCGAGGTCGGCTACGTGCTGCACCCCGACTTCGCGGGACGCGGGCTGGCCACCGAGGGCGCCTCGCACATGCTCTCGATCGCGTTCGACCGGATGGACCTGCGCCGGGTGATCGCCCGGATCGACCCACGCAACGTCGCCTCCGCCCGGGTGCTGGCCAAGCTGGGCCTGCGGCACGAGGCCCACCTGGTGCAGAACGAGCTGTTCAAGGGCGAGTGGTGCGACGAGGACCACTTCGCCATCC
>JBDSMW010000117.1:0-15991 GCA_039915665.1 Nocardioidaceae bacterium | reverse complement strand
GTGCCGCAGTAGTCGTTCTGGAAGTTGCGCAGGCTGCTGTTGAAGCCCGCCGGGTCGATGTAGTTGTTCATGTAGAGCCGCTTGAGGTTCTGCTGGATCGTCGAGTGGCGGACCTCGTCGATCATCTGGATGGCCTGCCCGTTGTGGAGCTCCGGGTTGGGCACCGTGCGAAACAGCAGCGGCATCGCGCGGGCGGCCGAGATCTCCGGCAGCGGGATGATGCTCAGGAAGAGCTTCTGCCACTCCAGCCATCGGGGCTGGACCTGGCGGAACATGTTGCCACGGATCGCGCCGTCGGCGGCGCCGTAGACACGGTGGTCCTTCTCCTCCTGCATGGGGAAGTAGGACCGGAGTACCTGCTTGAGCGGGTCCTTCTTCTGCGCCTTGCTGAACGTGTAGTCGGTGCCGTACTGGGAAACGGGATCGTGGTACAGCGGCTCCCACGCCAGCTCCTGGATCTTCTCGTGCGCTTTCGCGACGCTTTGACGACTCATGTGCCTCTGCCTCTCCTTGCCTGGGCTGCTCGTCGGCCTTGATCAGACGCCTCCGCGGGGGTGATCCACGTCTCACCCTGAGATGGGTGGTCCGCCCTCAGCCGGCTGCTCGAGCATCACCTCGCGGATCTCGGCCAGATGGGCGCGGACGGCCCGCACGACTTCCCGGTTGCCCTCCGCCGCCGGCTCGATGGACAGCGCGCGCAGCAGCGCCTCCGCGTGCACTCCCGGGCTGCCACCGTCACCGAGCGTCGGGTGCAGCCCCTGCTCGCTGAGGTGCTCGAACACCAGGTGGACGATGCTCCACGGGTTGTAGGTCTCAGTCTCGTCGTCGGGACCCATCTCCACCTCCTGGACCCGGGCCCGGCCTGGTCGGGACCCTGTTCCCGGTCTATGCCTCTCCTGGGAGCCGGTCGTCTCGATTTGAGACGAGCCGAGAACCGGCCTGAGCGTCTATTGTCAGGACTCTGGCCCGCCGCCACGACGCCCGGACGAACACGCACGAGAGGAGCGGCCGGTGGCAGTTCCCGACGTGGCGCACGGCGCCGCTCCGGTCGATCCGGTCACGCAGCAGACCCTCGCCCGTCACCGGGTGCGCTTCCTGACGTCGAGCTCGCTGCCCATGGACGCCGCGGTCCGCCGGCCGATCTTGGCCTCCTGGCGACGGTCCGTCGAGATGCACGTCGCCGCCGACGAGGTCAACCCGATCCTGACCGTCGACCCGGAGCTGGACACCCCGCTCACCCGCGCGGCCGCTCCCGTCCTGCAGCGGCTCTTCTCGGTCCTGGACGGCCAACCGGTGAGCATCGTGCTGACCGACCGGCACGGCCTCGTCCTCAGCCGGCTCACTGCCGACCACGCGCTCGAGCGCCGCCTCGACGGGGTCGGCCTGGCCCCCGGGTTCAACTACGCCGAGCGGTCGGTCGGCACCAACGGCATCGGTACGGCGCTCGAGGTCGGGGCGCCCACGCACGTGTTCGGGCACGAGCACTTCGCCGAGCGGCTCGAGGACCTCGCGTGTGCCGGGGTGCCCATCCGGAACCCGGTCACCGGTCGCACCGTGGGGCTGGTGGACCTGACCTGCTGGCAGAAGAACGCCGGGTCCCTGCTGATGGTGCTGGCCTCGACCACGGCCCTGGCGGTGCAGGAGTCCCTGACCAGCCAGGCCGGTGCGCACGAGCGGGAGCTGCTGGACGAGTACCTGCGCGCCTGTCGCCGTACGCCGGGGATCGTGCTTGCCGTGAGCAGCACCGTCGGCATGCTCAACGACTACGCCCGCAAGGCCCTCTCCGCCGTCGAGCAGTCGCACCTGCTCACGCACGCCCGTGAAGCGCTCGCCGCGGGTCGGCGCGAGAGCGTGGACGTCGACCTGCCCGGAGGCGTGGAGTTCCGGATGCTCATCCACCCGGTGGGTGAGCCGGGTCCGACGGCCGGGCTCGTCGTGCGCGTCGTGCGGCGCGAGGGCTCGGTGCCCGGCCAGCGATCGGCCGCCGACCGCCCGGCCCGACCGCTCCCCGGACTCGTCGGGACAGGTCCCCTGTGGCTGCACGCCTGCGCCCAGGTCGAGCAGCACTACCTCGCGCAGGAGTGGCTGGCCGTCCTGGGCGAGGAAGGGGTCGGTCGGCTCTCCGTGCTGCGGGCGGTGCAGCTGCGCCGGCAGCCGGTCCCACGGTTGGTCGTCCTCGACGGCGAGCAGTCGGGCCCGGACGAGTGGGTGCGTCCCCTGCGCGAGGCCGTCCGCCTGCGGACGTCGAACCTCGTGCTGCAGCACGTCGACCGGTTGACATCCCCGCAGCTGCGATCCACCTGCGAGCTGCTGCGTGAGCTCCGCGACGCCCCGGGGCCGACCCCTTGGGCGGCCGTCACGCTCGGTGACCCGCACGACCGGCCCGACCTGCAGGAGCTGATGCGGCTTTTCCCCGGCACCACCTACGTGCCGCCCCTGCGCTTGCACGCCGGCGACATCCCCGCGCTCACGCGGCACTTCACCCGCCGCTCCTCCGACGGCTCGGTCCTGGACTGGTCCGGCGACGCGATGCAGGTGCTCATCCGCGCCACCTGGCCGGGCAACGTCGGCCAGCTGCACCAGGTCGTGCGCTGGGTGATGGCCCGGCGCCGCTCGGGGGTCGTCGAGCCGGCCCACCTGCCCGCCGAGGTGCGGTCCATCTCCCGCCGCTCACTCAACGTGCTGGAATCTCTCGAACGGGACGCCATCGCCGACGCGCTCGCCGACGCGCACGGCGACCGAGGCGTCGCGGCCGCGGCGCTCGGCATGTCCCGGGCGACCATCTACCGGCGCATCCGCACCTTCGGAATCGTTGACCCGCCCGGCTGAGGCACTGCATCTCAGAGTGAGACCCGGAGGCTCCCGGTGGGCTCCTACGTTCGGGGCAGCCCGCACCGGCCGGGCGCTAGGAGGCATTCGATGTCCGGGTCGTCCCTCACCATGACGCTGCTGTTCCAGGCCTTCGTCCTGGCCGGTGCTGTCGTCCTCCATGTCTACGCCGTGCGCCACCTGACCGCCGACGACGTGCCGTCCTGCCTGGCCGACCGGATCGCCTGGACCGTGCGGCTGCGGCCGCTCGTGCTCGCCTGCGCCGCGGCGTCGGCCTCCGCAGGCGTGGTCCTGGGACTGCGCTGACGCCCACCCGGATACTGGTGTGGTGCGCGTGCCCCTCGTCGCCCTCGGCGCCGCCCTCATCACGAGCCCGAGCCCGGGTCCGCAGCAGCCAGTGGCCCGGCAGCAGCCACCAGCGGGTGCCCGTGCGCTTCACCTACGCGGGCGAGAGCGACCGAGTCGGCTACCCGCTCGGCGCGGACACCCGCATCGAGGGTGGTCGAAGCTCCGGTGGGGACCGGCACGCGGTCGTCGTGGACACCAGCCGTCTCCGGCTCTCCGGGAGCAGCGGTCGGGTGCGTTGAGGGACCGGCCCGGCGCTACTTCGGCGGCAGGGAGCGCGCGTAGCCCAGCCCGATGTCCGTCCAGTGCCGGAGCTCGTCGTCGCTCTCGACGGCGGACCGCCCCACGTGCAGCCAGCCGTTCATCGCCCGGCCGCGCATCACGTAGCGCTCGACGTGCGGCCGCGCGGTCAGCGTCTCGACATCGGCCGGGTCGATGCGCAGCAGCAGGCCACCCTGGCCGCTCGCCGCGACCGCCATGTGGCCGTGCACCAGGAACGCGAGCCCGCCGAACATCCGCTTCTCGCTCAGCCCGGGCTCGCCCTCGGTTGTCTCCCGGACCCGGTCGACCAGCTCGTCGTCGTACGCCATCGGGCCGGTCACATCCCAAGGCCGCCGGCGGTCATGTGGCTGAGATCCAGGGTGACCGACCCCTGCAGCGCGATCTGATCGGGAGTGAGGTTGTTCGGGTTGTCCCCGCAGACGGCGCGTACGTCGCCCTCGCCGTGCCGGATCGAGTCCACGGCGTTGCGGCACCAGGCGAACGACCTGCGCACGAGACTGACGACCACGGTCATGAGCTCCCCCGATCACTGGTGGGGCCGACGACCCCTCCTGAGAGTGTGCGACCGTTCCGGCCCCGGTGACAAGCAACCGGCCCCGCGTGACGGTTAAAAGTCACGACCGGCGCGGGGCCTCGTCGCCGAGCTCGGCCAGCCGGGCCAGCCCGGCTCCCGCATAGCGCTGCAGCCGGGCGAGCGCGTCGTCCAGCTCCGGGGACCCGGGGTGGTCGGGCGGGACCCGCGAGGGGTTGAGGGCGACGCCGTCGGACCACGCCTTGATGTCCGGCTCGGAGCTGAGCGACGCGGAGTTGCGCAGGCCGAGGACGTTCATCCTGGCCCAGTCGGGCAGCGTGTTGCCGTAGGACGAGGGCGGGCACAGCCGGTTCTTCTCGGCGTCGTCGTCGCGGGTCGCCTCGACGTAGCCGGCCACTGCCGCCCCGAAGCAGGGGAACCCGGCCCGCACCGGCTGCAGGGTGATCCACTCCGGCTGCCAGAGGGGCACCAGGGGTGGCATCTTCAGACCGTCTGCGGCGCAGTTGACCACCAAGGCGTCCTCCGCGATGGCGACCGAGCCCTCGGCGAAGTCGAGCCGCCCCCGTCCCACCGAGTCCAGGTGCCCACGGCGTACGACGTCGCCGATCGTGCGCAGCTGCTCGAGCTCCCACACCCCGAGGGTGGGCGCCTTGGCCATCGTGGGCGTGACCGCGCGGTCGATGCGCAGCATGATGCCGGCGTCCTCCAGCGCCAGGAAGAGCTCCGGCAACGAGGCCGCCTCCCCCGCCGCCCGCATCATGTCCGCGACCATGCCGAGGTAGATCGCGGGATCGGGCTGGATCAGCGCCCGGTTGAGCATCCACGGCTCACGCGGCCGCACCCAGCAGATCGCGTCGGAGTCCACCCCCCGGGCCAGCAGCCAGATGCAGGCATCCGTGGCGGTCTTGCCGGAGCCGACCACGACGTACTGGCTCGGGTCGTCCTCGGTCCGGACGAGGTCGTTGACCGGGATGACGCGAGCGCCGTCGGCGACACCGAACCGCGGCGGGGTCTCCGCCGGGATCTCGGGCGCGAGGTAGCGCGCGTCGACGACCCGGCACCGGTCCGGCACCTCGAACCGGTCCCCCGTGTCGAGGGAGACGAAGGCCCGGTCCCCGAGGTAGTCACAACCGGGGAAGAACTCGACCCGGCCCGGGCCCACCATCCGGTCCGCGAGCAGGTCCTCGTAGTACGCGCAGATCGTGGGCTGGTCGGCCCGCTCGTGCAGTCCCGCCTCCGGCCCGTCGGCCTGGATGCGGCCGCCGCCGAGCACCGTCGAGGCCGCGCCGTAGAAGGTGGACGACTGGTGCAGCCGCACGAACGGGTAGGCGCCGAGCCAGTGCCCGCCGGGACCGGCCCTCCGGTCGACGAGCGCGACCCGTGCCTCCGAGTGGTCGATGAGCGCGTCGGTGAACGCCAGGCCCATCGCCCCGGCCCCGACCACCAGGTAGTCGACCTCCACCACGCGCGTCACGCGGTCACCCAAGCACGGCCGCGGGCCGGTCGTCCACCAGCGTCAGACGCTGCGCTTCTGGTGGCGGACGAAGCCGATGGTGTCTTCGGCGGTCAGCCGACCGATGGCGCCGGAGGAGTACACGCTGGTGAGCACCGCGCCCTCGGAGTCGAGGACGAAGCCGGTGGACTGAAGGTGGAGCGGGTCGGTGCTTATGAAGGCGCCGGTGTCCGCGGCGATCGCGTGCGCGTCCGCGCTATGACCGACCGGGAAGGTCAGTCCGTTCTTCTCGACCAGGGCCTGGGTCGTTGCCTCGTCGTCGACGGACAGCGAGACCACGGACGCGCCGACCTCCTCGAGGGCCTGGTGGGCGCGCTGGAAGTCGCGCAGCTGCGCGGTGCAGAACGGGCACCACGACCCACGGTTGAGCAGGACCACACCGAACCGGCCGGCCAGGGCGTCCGGCAGGTCGAGCCTCTCGCCTCCGACGAGTTGCACCGAGAGGCGCGGAAACGGGTCACCTGGGCCGAGCAAGGTCATGGGGGCTCCTGTGGTCTGTCGGGGGAGGGTGCCGTGCCTGTCGTTCGTGTCCGGCGTCCCCGCCGTCTTACCCGTCCGCGTCCTGCTGCCGCTCGGCCACGGCCAACGCCTGCGCGGCGTTGACCAGACCGAGGTGGCTGAAAGCCTGGGGGTAGTTGCCCAGCAGCTCCCCGGAGGTCGCGTCGACCTGCTCGGCCAGCAGGCCCAGCCCGTTCGCCGTCCCCGCGGCGCGCTCGAGGACCTCGCGCGACCGCTGGACCTGCCCGGTGATGGCGAGCGCGTGCGCCAGCCAGAACGTGCACAGCAGGAAGCTGCCCTCGCTGCTCTGGATGCCGTCGTCTCCGGCGTAGCGACGCAGCAGACCGTTCTCGTCCGCCAGCCCCTCCGCGACGACGTCGATCGTGGCGCGCAGACGAGGGTCGTCGCGGGGCAGGAAGCCCACGATCGCCATCATCAGGACCGAGGCGTCGAGCTCCGACGAACCGAAGGACTGCGTGTAGGCACCGACCTCCTCGTTCCACCCGCGTCGCTCGATCTCCTGCCGGATCTCGTCCCGGACCGCGGCCCAGGCCGCCAGCTTGTCGGCGGCCGGGCGCAGCTGGTCGGCCATCGCGATCCCCCGGTCGACCGCGACCCAGCACATCAGCTTGCTGTAGAGGAACGGGCGCCCCCTTCCCCGGAACTCCCAGATGCCCTGGTCGTCCTCGCCCCATCGGGCGGCCGCAGCGTCCACGGCCGCGACCAGGAACAGCCGGGTCTCCTCGTCGAGCGATCCGAGCTGGACCCGGAGCGTGTACGCGGCGTCGAGCAGGGCGCCGTACACGTCGAGCTGGTGCTGGTTCCAGGCGCCGTTGCCCACCCGGACCGGTCCGCTCCCCCGCCAGCCCGCGAGGTGAGGGAGCTCGCGCTCGGTCAGGTCACGTTCGCCGCGGATGCCGAACATGATCTGCAGATGCAGCCCCTCGTCGAGCTGGGAGGCCGCCGCCCGGGAGAGGAACGAGAAGAAGCGTCCGCCTTCGTCGGGGCAGGCGGCCACGTACAGCCCCTGCATGGTCATGCTCGCGTCGCGCACCCAGCTGAAGCGGTAGTCCCAGGTGCGCTCGCTGCCGACTCCTTCCGGCAGGCTGGTGGTGGGTGCGGCGACGATGGACCCGCTGCGGGCGTAGGTCAGCCCCTGCAGCACGACCCCGCTGTGCTGCACCAGCTCACGCAACGGTCCTTGGTAGTTCTGGTGCAGCCGAGACCAGCTCTGCCAGGCCGACTCGGTGTCGCGGAGCCGACGTCCGACCTTGCGACGCTTCCAGGTCCGGGCCTCGCTCTCCCACGCATCTGTCTGCTCCAACGCGAACGTGACCTCCTCACCGGCCCCCAGCCGCACCGACCCGGACCCGGTGCCACCGCGCAGTCGAAGCTCGACCTGGGTCGAGAGCAGCAGCACCGTGGCGCCACCGTCGGCGACGACGGCCCCAGATCGCTGGGTGAGGCGCGGGTGGATGAGACCGAACTCCGGCCGGGGAGCGAACTCGATGTCCACGCTCACCGAGCCGTTGGTGCAGCGGACCCGACGCAGCAGCACACCGGGTGACCATCGACCGAGGTCGTGTCCTCGTTCGTCCTTCCCGAGCGCCAGGGCATCGGTGACCGTGAGCGTGCCGGACTCCGTGGTCCAGTCGGTGTCGAGCACGAGGCTGTTCGGTCGGTACCTCCAGGTCGACGCCGCCGACGGATCGGACGGCCGGACCGAGAAGTGCCCGGCGTCGTCGTCGAGCAGGCGGGAGAAGATCGCTGGTTGGTCGAACCGGGGCAGGCACAGCCAGTCCACGGATCCGGTCGACGTGACCAAGGCAGAGCCCCCGCAGTCCGACAACAGCCCGTGCTGGGCCAGCGGCACGTCGCTCACGGCGCCTCGCCCGCAGGGTACGTGGCCGGGCAGACGCCGACCGGTCGAGGTGTCGGTGCGAGCGGCATCTCGTCACTTCCTTCCGGATGGTGGCAGGGCTCCCTCTCCGTGTCGGAGGGGCGGAAGTTCTTACCCGGTGTCGACGTGCCGGCACGGTAAGACCGAGCCGTCGGCTGGTACAGGTGACGTATGACGGATCACCCGCCTCACCGCCGAGGGCGCCGACGGCGCACGGCGGCGTGGGCGCTCGTGGCCGTGCTGACGGTCGGTGCGGTGGTGTGGAGGTTCGGGCCCCAGGCCGACCGGACCGACGCGAACCCGATCAGTCCTCCCGCCGGGTCCGTGCGGACGGTGCCGTTCGACCCCTCGCGTCGACCATCCCCGGGTCGGTCGAGCTGGACCCCGTGGCCGCAGGCGCTGCACGACGCGCGGCACAGCGGCTCCTCGACCGTCACCGGACCGCGCCGCGGTGTCGTCGCGTGGCACCGCCACCTCAGTGACGGTGCTGTCCCGGGCGGACCGGTGCTCGGCCGGGACGGGACGATCTACGTCGTCGACTCGGGCGGCACCCTGCACGCCGTACGCCCGGAGGACGGAAAGGACCGGTGGAGCGTCGACACCGGGGCACCGGTGAGCGGGGACCTGTCCGTCTCCCCGCTCGTGCTCCCCGACGGCGATGTCGTGGCCGGGACCGGCGAGGGCCTGGCCGCCTGGAGCCCCGCCGGGAAACGGAGGTGGGCAGTGCCGCTGGGTGACTCGCTGACCTCCCCGACGACGGTGGACGGCCGACGGATCTACGTCGGGTCGACCTCTGGCCAGCTCTACGCCGTCGACGTCGGTGTCGGCACTGCGGCACGGGCTTGGCGGCTCGACCTCGGGATCGGCCAGAGCTACGGGTCGGTCGTCGCCGACGGGAAGGGCCGCATCTACCAGACGTCCACGGTGGGCGTCGTCGCGGTCGACGACG
Source organism: Nocardioidaceae bacterium (assembly GCA_039915665.1). Lineage (GTDB taxonomy): Bacteria > Actinomycetota > Actinomycetes > Propionibacteriales > Nocardioidaceae > Nocardioides_B. The sequence goes on along the minus strand of JBDSMW010000117.1, from coordinate 7,143 downwards.
ACAACGGTAGACCGACCATTGCCTGGCGCACGGACGCCCACGACGGCCTGGTCGAGGTCTCGCCCGGCCTGTCGCCCACCGGCACGGTCCTGCTCGGCACCAACGGCGAGCAGGAGTGGGCCTACCGGCGGGACGGCACGGTGCTGTGGAAGGCACCGCGCAACATCACCTACTCCTCTCCGTCGGTGACGGAGGACGGACTGGCGTACGTCGGTGAGCACAACGACCGGGTGCACGTGTTCGACGTCGCCGACGGCCGGGAGGTGGGGCTGTTCCCGACCACGGTCACCGAGGTCGACGGCAAGACCCGCGTGTGGACCTCCGTCGTCGTCGACGCGACGCACGCGTTCTTCTTCGCGACCCGCACGCACTACCTGGTCGGCGTCCGCCCCGACGGGACCCGGCTGTTCACCACCGATCTCGGTGCCAGCACCTCGTCCTACCCCGCGCTCACGGGAGACCACGCCGTCGTGATCGGCACCGACGACGGCGACCTCGTCAAGGTGCACTGACGCGACGGCTCAGGCCTGGTCAGTGGCGAGGATCTGCTCGACGACACCGGCCAGGTCCGGGCCGACGATGTCGGGCTGCTGGCCCAGCGGGCTGAGCACCGCGCCGGGACGTGCGACGAACGCGCCTCGGCACCCGGCGGCGAGGGCGCCGGAGATGTCCCAGGAGTGCGCGGCGACGAGGCGCACCTGCTCGACGCCGACGTCGAAGGTGGAGGCGACGTGCCGGTAGGGCTCGGGCGCAGGCTTGAGGGCTTGCACCGTGTCGGCGGACAGGACGTCATCGAACAGGTCCGCCAGCCCCGCGTGCGTTACCTGCGCCTCGGCGACCGCCTTGGGCGAGTTCGTCAGCGCGGCGATCGTCAGTCCCGTGCCCCGCAAGGCCCTGAGCGCCTCGGTCACCTCGGGATGCGGCGACAGCGTCGTCATCTGGTCGACGACGGACCAGACGGTGTCCTGGTCCACGGTCACCCCGTGCCGGGCCGCGACCATCTGGAGCGCGGCTCCCTGGGCGGTGCGGAAGTCGACGTACTCACCGGTGAGACCACCCACGAACGAGACCTGCAGCATCTGCGCGAACCACTGCGCCCGGACCGAGCTGTCCCCGAAGAGGCTCTCGAAGGCGTCGTCGAGACCGCTCAGGTCCAACAGGGTCTCGTTGACGTCGAAGGCGATCACGGTGACGCTCATCTGGGTCAGCCTCTCTGCAGGCGGCACGGGCGGGGAATCTCGTTGGTAGCGGCAGGAGCGCGGGTCTTACGTCCCAAGGGGACGATAGCGGCTACTGCTCGGCGACCTCGAGACGCACCGCCTCGAGCAGCCCCTGGTAGTCCTGCGCACAGGGCGGGCAGCCGGCGAGGTGGGCGGCCACGCCCGGCATGACGATCTCGGGGTCGCCACCGGCCACCAGGGTCTCGGCGTAGAGGTGGACCAGGGCGAACGTCTCCGCGCACCCCGCGTCCTGAGGGTCGGTCGTGAGCAGCTTCCTCAGCTCGTCCCACGCGCTCACGTCGTTGCCTCGCTCTGATCGAGAAAACCGTGGTCCTCAAGATAGGCCCGGAGCTTGCGCCGTGCGTCGAAGAGCGTCTTGTAGATGGCGTTGCGGTTGGAGTCCAGCTCGATGACCAGCTCGTCCAGCGCGATGCCCTGGACGATGATCGCGACGAAGACGCGGCGCTGGTGCGACGTGAGCCGTTGGTCGACCGCCTCGCGCACCGCTGCCACAAGCTCCCGCGACTCCGACACGAGCTCGGGATCGACTCCCAGCCGACCCGGCAGACGCTCCCAGACCTCACCGTCGTACGGGACGCCGTGCCGGCGCCACGCGTGCCGGCCGAACTTGTTCGACACCTCGAGCACGACGAACTTGTACGCCCAGGTCGTGAAGCGGCTCTCGCCGCGAAAGTCGCCGATCCTGCGGAGGACCGACACCACGGCGTCGGACGCCGCCTGGTCCGCCAGGTCGTCCAGCTCCTGCCCGGCGATGCCGTTCATGCCCGAGCGACGGCTGGCCTCGACGTGCGCGACCCGCCGCAGCAATGCGTGCAGCCGGACGATCGAGGAGTCCCGCTCCGGCCCGTCGCCGGTGAGCTCGGCCACCCAGCCCTCGGACACCTCGTCGGGCGCGGAGGCGCCGACGACACACGACCCGAGATCATCCATGGGCTCGACCCTAGTGACCGTCGGACTGGCGACGCGGGATCCGAGTCTTACCGATCGATGAGGGATGGACGCGGCCGGCGGCACGGAGACCAGCGCATCCGTACGCCGACACCGGTGGCCGGCGCCGACGACCTACGCACCCGCATCGCCCTCCTTGCCCTCGCCGACCGGGCGGCGCTGGCCGTGGCCGGTCGTGCGGGCAGGGACGCGCTCGTAACCCTCGCCAACGTCTACCGCGACTACGCCCGCGAGCACCCCGGCCCGCGCCGTGCTGATCGGGTACGCCGTGCCGGAGCCGGACCGTACGCACGCCGTACGCCTGCTCGGCAGCGTGATCCGCGGCTTCGTCGATCTTACCTGGTCCTGGAGCGCAACGGCGGGCAGGTCGGCCTGCTGCTGCGGCGGTCAGCCGGCGCCGGGGCCGCGCGCCGCGCGATGTGCCAGATCTGCATCGCGACGCACTCGGGCAGCTCGGTCGCCCTCATCGTCGCGAAAGACCGGCGCGGCCGGCAAGAAGGGCGACTCGACCGGCATCTACATCTGTCGCGACCTCGTCTGCTCGCTCTACGTGCGCGGCAAGTTGGTGTCCGGTGCGGCGAGCCTGCCCGAGACCCTCACGCTCGAAGCGTCGATCGGGCGGCTCCGTCGCAACCTCGACCAGCTCGTAAGCCGGGTGCTCGTCGCCTGACCTGGTCGACAGGACGACGCTCATGTCTAGGTTGCCGTGTCTGGACAACCTCATCCACCCTGCACACTGCAAGGTGACGTCCGCGAGCCGAAGCGGGCAGCAGCGGAGGGATGATCAGCATGGACGCACTGGAGTCGTTCCGGCTCACCGGACAGGCGGCGCTCGTCACCGGAGCGACCAAGGGGATCGGTCGAGCCATCGCCCGTTCCCTGGCAGAAGCGGGCGCCAACATCGTCGTCGTCGGACGCGACGCGAGCGATGCCGACGCGGTGCGGGCCGAGCTCGAGGAGCTCGGCGTAAAGGTGCTGGTCGTGCTGGCCGACATCACCCAACCCGACGAGATCGAGCGGATGGTCTCGGCCTCGCTCGAACGGTTCGGTGGCATCGACGTGCTCGTGAACAACGCCGGCACCTGCGAGCACAAGCCCGCCCTCGAGGTCACCTACGAGGGCTGGCGCGACGTGTTCCGGGTGAACGTGGATGCCCTGTGGCTGGTGTCCCAGGCCGTCGGGCGGCACATGGTCGAGCGCGAGCGGGGCTCGATCGTGAACATCGGTTCGATGTCCGGGATGATCGTCAACCGTCCTCAGTGGCAGCCGGCCTACAACGCGTCGAAGGCTGCCGTGCACCACCTGACGCGAAGCCTGGCGGCCGAGTGGGCGCCGTACAACGTGCGGGTCAACGCCGTCGCTCCGGGCTACATCAAGACCGACATGTCGCCGGTCGACGATCCGCAGTTCCGCCGGCAGTGGATCGAGGACAGCCCCCAGCAGCGGTACGGCTTGCCGGCCGAGGTCGGACCCTCCGTGGTCTACCTGGCCAGCCAGGCCGCTTCGTTCGTGACAGGCTCGGTCCTGGTGATGGACGGCGGCTACACGCTGCACTGACCGGGCCGCGGTCCGGCCACGACTCAGCTCGATCGATGCAGGGTCGGCCGGTAGACGAGCTCCTGGGTCCGGCCGTCGAGCGTCCGGCTCTCGAGCAGCTCGAGGTCGAAGTCGGCCGCACCACCGAAGATCGGGTCGGTTCCGCTCGCGCCGGTGACGACAGGGAAGACGGTCACCTGCACGCGATCGACCAGGCCGGCGGCCATCAGGGCCCAGTTCAACGACAGGCTGCCGTGCGAGCGCAACGGCACGTCGGAGATCTCCTTGAGCCGCGTGACCGTCTCGACGGCGTCTCCGCCCACGACGGTCGCGTCCGGCCAGTCCAGCGGACCTTCCAGCGTGGACGAGATCACCGTGGCCGGCAGGCTACGCATCCGCGTCACCCACGGGTCGCGCACCTCGGAGTCCTCCGTGCTCGAGCCGATCATCTCCACGAACTGTCCGAAGGTGGTGGCTCCGAAGACCATCCGCTGGTCCCCGTCCAACAGCGCGAGCCGGTGGCTCAGCAGCTCGGGTCCCTGCTTGCCCCAGTAGCCGCCCCAGTCGCCGGCGGGTCCGTGGGAGCCGAACCCGTCGAGGCTGGCAAAGACGTCGAAGGTGTACGTCGCGGTCATGTCGAGCTCCTGGAGGAGAAGGGTCAGGGTCTGAGGTATGGACCGCCGGCCGGCGTGAAAGTCATCGCAGCCGCAGGGGCGATCTAGAGCCCCTCGTCGTCCTTCAGGGATCGGATCATGCTCTGGAGGAGGTTGAACGCACCCGACTGCTCCGCCCGGGTCATGCCCCCCAGCATCCTGACCTCGACCGACCGGACCGCAGCAGTGGCCTTCGCGAGACTTCGTCGACCGCGGGGCGTGAGCCGCGTCGGAAGCACCTTTCCCACGGGTGCCTCCGCCGGCCGGACGACGTACCCGTCGCGTTCCAAGGCCTGCAGCAGCACGTTCATCGACTGCCGGGTCACGAACGCTCCCCGCGCGAGCTCGGAGTTGGACAACCCCGGGCGTTGAGCCAGCAGCTCCAGGCAGGAGTAGTGCGTCACGGTCATCCCCAGCGGCCGCAGGACCGCTTCCATGGCTTGGCGCAGCGCGCTCGACGCTGCTTTCAGCAGGTAGCCGAGTGAGGTCTCCAGGTCAATGCCGACACCGTCTTGACTCATGTCAGCATTCTGACATAGGTTCCTTGGTGTCAGAAAACTGACACCCATGAGTAGGAGCGAAACCTTGCCCGCCACCGGCCCCGACTTCATCTCGCTGCAAGCACGCGACCTCGACGCATCACAGGCGTTCTACGAGCAGTACCTCGGACTCGTGCGCTCTCAGCAGGGTCCCCCGCACGCCGTCGTCTTCGACACTAAGCCGATCGCGTTCGCACTCCGCGACCTTCTTCCCGGCACCGATCTCGCGTCCGTCGCCCAGCCCGGTATCGGCACCGCCATCTGGCTCCATGCCACCGACGTGCAGAGCATCCACGACGCCCTCGCCGCCGACGGCCACACCATCGTCTCGGCCCCGGTCGACGGGCCTTTCGGCCGGACGTTCACCTTTGCCGATCCCGACGGCTACCAGGTCACGCTCCACGACCGCGCCTAGGTCGCCCGCCGCCAGCGCACGGCCCGCCAGCGTCCAATGTCGCGAACCCGGCCGGTGGGTCATCGAGGGGTTCACTGCCGTCGAGCTCACCCGGCGTCGGGACGTCGACGTTGACAGCCACTCGCCGAGCTCCTGGTCGGACATGGCCCAGCTCGTGTGTGGCTCGTCGGCTTGGCGCTGGTCAAGTCGACTCGGCTGCTCGGCTGGGAACTCGAGCGCGCGCAAGCCGATCTCGATCAGCCGTCCTTCGATCACGTCCTGAACTGCGGATGTGCGAGTGCCGGGTGGCCCAACCAGACGGCGTTCGATCCTGGGCCGGGAGGGTTGGCAGTGTGACTGGCCGGTCAAGGCGACTGTGACTGTGGCAACGTTGGCCGGGTCGCTCCCGCCCGGGAGCAGCGACGGAAGCGGGGACTTGATGAGGGCTGACCACTACGACAGCGTCGCCCGGAACTACTCGAAGCAGAACGAGTCCGGCCTCTTCAACGCTCACTACAATCGACCGGCGATGGTCAAGCTGGCCGGGGACGTCCGCGGTCGTCGGGTGCTCGACGCCGGCTGTGGCTCCGGAGCCCTGTCCGAAGCCCTCCGCGCCAGGGGTGCCGTGGTCACCGGCTTTGACTCCAGCCCGGCCATGCTTGAGCTGGCGAGAGAGAGGCTGGGCCAGGACGCGGACCTGCAGGTGGCCGACATCAGCCTCCCCCTGCCCTTCGCCGACGGCGCGTTCGACGATGTCGTTGCCTCCCTCGTGCTGCACTACCTGGAGGACTGGACGGCACCGCTCTCCGAGCTGCGTCGCGTCCTGAAGCCCGGTGGGCGTCTCCTCCTGTCGGTCAACCACCCCCGCATCCTAGAGTCGAGCGATCCCGGTGCCGACTACTTCTCCGTCACGCAGTACACGGACGAGTACACCTTTGACGACGGTCAGGCCTGGGTGCTGACCTTCTGGCACCGGCCGTTGCACGCCATGGCCGACGCCTTCACCGAGGCTGGCTTCCGCATCGCGGTCATCAGTGAGCCGCCCTTCTCGCCCAACACCCCACGCGAGCTCCTCCCGGCCGGCCTCGGCGACCGAACCGCCTTCATCTGCTTCATCTTCTTCGTCCTGGATGCCCACTGACCTAGCAGGTCCTCACGACCTCGAACCCGGCGGTCACCCGCCTGCACCACCATCACGTGAGCAGTTCGCAAGTGGGCAGCACTCCGCGCCTTCCCCGCGATGGCGGAGCAGAGCTGCAACGCGACGGGTCACCCGACTTGCCGGTTCAATCCTTCATCGCAGCGGACGCGTCGACGCAGACGGTTCCCCTGTTGCCGTCCTGGTCGGCGATCACGGTGAGCGAGGGCGCTTGGCTGTCATCGACCACAGTGCCACCCGCCGAAACAGCCGCGGCGATCCGTTGCCCGGCCACCTCGGGTGCGACGTAGACCTCGATGTGGAACCGCTGGCCCGGGGTCTTCTGCTCGTCGTCCCCGAACCACAGGTTCGGCACCCGTCCCGTGGCGTCACGGATCTCGTCGCTGGGTGATCCGTGACCCTGAGCGTCGGGGTTCCCGGTCAGCAGGGCTGCCCATACCGGGGCGATGCTCGCGGAGTCCGCCGTGTCGAGGCCGAGCTCGACCACGCTGACCGACGACGGGTCGGCAGCGAGCCCATGGTCGGCCGCAATCTCGGTGATCCGTCGCGCCAAGTCGATGTCCTGCTGGGTCACCCACTCGATGACGTGTTCGGTGCCCTCGGGGTCGCGATAGATGGCGTCGTCGCTCACTAGCTCGAGGTCGACGTATCCCTTGCCGATCGACACGCGCGG
>JBDSMW010000108.1:0-26472 GCA_039915665.1 Nocardioidaceae bacterium | reverse complement strand
CGTGCACGACGAGCTCCTCGATCGCGACCACCGCGTTCTCCTCCCCGCTCATCTCCACGCCGCCCGCGGACACCCGGCCCTCACAGGCCGCCGGGTCGCGCCAGGCCTGCGCCAGGTCGCCGAGCCGGCTCCGGATGACGTGCCGCCAGTCGTCCGGCAGGCCGTCGCCCGGGGCCGGTGGGGACTTGCTCGCGTTGGCGGTGAAGACGGTCGCGAACTGGTGAATGTGCGCGAGCAGCCCGCCCAGCGTCCACTCCACGCAGGGGGTCGCGGCGTCCAGCTGGTCGTCGCGCACGCCGGTGACGATCCTGGCCAGGTCGTCTGCGGCGGGTCCGAGGTCGAACATGTCTCCTCCAGGGTTCGGTGCTGAGGTAGACCGGCGATCGGGTGGGAACTCATCGGCGGGCACCCACGCCTTTGCTTCCAACTACGGAGGAGAAGTCTCGCTGGCTCACAGGGTCAGCACGACCTTGACGTCGTCGGGCTGCGGCTCGAACGCGTCGGCGAAGCCGGCGAGCGGGACCCGGCGGCTGACCAGCCGACCGAGCCAGTCCAGGTCCGCGGCCGCGAGGGCCTCGGCGGCCAGGGCGTAGTGCCGGAGGTTGGCGTTGACCGACCCCACGACCGCGTCGTTCTCCAGCACGATGTCGCGGTTGAGCTCGCCGGCGTCGAGGCTGATCGTGCGACCCCGCGGCGAGACCCCGGTCAGCACGGTGATGCCGTACGGCGCCGTGCCGCGCAGCGCACCGAACACCAGCGCGGGGACGCCGGTCGCCTCGATCACGACGTCGGGCCGCACCCGGGCCATCACGTCCTCCATGGCCGAGTGGTGGTAGGTCGCGCCGAGGCCGTGCACCAGCTGAGGCTTGGCCCCCTTCGTGACCTGGTCCAGGACGTGCACGTCGAGCCCGCGCTGGGTGCCCAGCAGGGCGGCGAGCAGGCCGATCGGGCCGCCGCCGGTGACCAGCACGGTCTTCGGCTCGAACCAGGCGCGGGCGCCGATGCGCTCCACCTGCTCCCAGGCCTTGGCCACCACGGTCGTCGGCTCCATCAGCATGCCGACGTCCTCGAGGCGGGGGTCGAGCTTGAGGGCGTAGTCCGCCTCGACCGTCCACTGCTCGCTGGCGTAGCCGTCGATCTGCTTGATGCCGCGCTCGGTGTACTTCCCGTTGCGGCACATGTCGAACTCCCCGTGGGCGCACGCGCCGCAGGGCTCCGGGTCCGGGCGGCGGACCACGCCGACCACCAGGTCTCCGGCCGCGAACCCGGAGTCCTTGGGCGCCTCGCGGACCCGGCCGAACGACTCGTGCCCGATCACCAGCCGTTCGTGGCCCGGCGGCGCCCAGCCGTAGTCCCCGTGGGCGATCTCCCGGTCCGTCCCGCAGACGCCGACCGCGAGGCCGTCCACGAGCAGGTCGCCCTCGTGTCGGACCGGGTCGGGCACGTCGAGGACGGCCAGCGAGTCGGGGGTCTTCGGGACGGTCGTGAGTGCGCGCATGCCTCCGTCGTACACCTCCCTTGGTTGAGGACCTCGGAACCTCTCCGCGACAGGCACAGAGGTTTCGAGGCTCGCTCCGCTCGCACCTCAACCAGCGAGGGCGGGCGCGGCGGCGGAGGGCTCGGCGGGGTCGTCGGTCAGGCCGTCGGCGCGGACCGGGTCGTGCCAGGGCACCAGGATGTCGCGGACCACCAGCGCGGCGACGTACACCTCGACGGCCATCCGGACCACGATCGCCAGCCAGTAGAACCGGTCCGGCTGGCCGGACGCGGCCGGCGCGGTCCAGCCGCCGAGGTAGAGCCACACACCGGCGAAGTAGAAGACCTCGCCCGCGGTCCAGATCAGCACGTCGCGCCAGCGCGGCCTGGCCAGGGCGACGAGCGGCAGCAGCCAGAGGACGTACTGCGGGGAGTACACCTTGTTCAGCAGCAGGAAGCCGACCACGACGAGCAGCGCGAGCTGCGGGATCCGGGGCGTACGGCGCGCGCGGAGCCCGAGCACCAGGACCCCGACGCAGACCACCCCGAAGAACAGCAGCGAGACCCGGTTGATGGACGCAGGGGTGACGGTGTGGCCGGCCTGCTGCCACACCAGCCAGATCGACCCGAGGTCGGCGCCGCGCTGGTCGTTGAAGGTCCAGAACACCTTCCACTCGGCGAAGTCGCCCAGCATCGCGGGCAGGTTGACCGCCAGCCAGGCGACGACCGCGGCACCGGTGGCCGCCCCGAAGGCGGGCAGCCGCCCGCGCCGGATGCACACCACGAGCAGTGCGCCGAGCAGGAACAGCGGGTAGAGCTTGGTGGCGGTGCCCAGGCCGATCAGCGCACCGGACAGCACCGGCCGGCCACGCGACCAGGCCCAGAGCGCGCCGGCCACCGCCGTGATCGCGACCAGGTCCCAGTTGATGAGGCCGGAGAGCACCAGCGCGGGTGATGCGGCGAAGAGCATCGCGTCCCACGGCCGTCGACGGTGCACCTGGCTGAGGAACCAGGCCGCCAGCAGCGCGAACGGGGCGAGCAGCACGGCCGTGACGATGAAGTACAGGCTGGACTCGGCCTGCACGCCCGGCAGGCCGAACACCTCGTCGCCGTCGACCGCGCGCCGCTCCGTCAGGTCCGGCGACCCGGCCAGCGTCCGCGTGATCCAGGCGGAGCCGTAGGCGAAGTAGCCGATGACGACGGGATACTCCATCGCCTGGTAGCGCCCGCCGTTGTCGGCGTACGGCAGGTAGCCGGCGGCGAACCCGCGCGCGGAGTACAGGTAGGGCACGTCCGAGTAGCACATCGCGGAGTAGCGCAGCTTGTCGCCGGACCAGTCGTCCTTGACGCAGGGGGTCTTCTGCGCCATCCCGAGCACGAAGGCGAGAGCGGCGACGGCGAGCACCACCCGGACCGGCGTCCACCACCAGTGCCCGCCGGCACGGGTGCCGACCGGGCCGCCCATGCTCTCGCTGGCCGCCGTCACCAGCGGGTCGCTGCGCGTAGGCCGGACGACGTCGCTCATCGGGAGGTCAGGAGCCCGGGACCGCCCGTCACGGGCCACCCGCGGGCGAGGCCGGCGGGTTGGCACCGTTGGGGTTGCCGGTGGGGCTCGGCGGGATGATCGTCGGCGGCGAGCTCGGGGACGGCGTGATCGGCGTCGGCGTCGGCGTCGGGGTGACCGGGGTGGGCGTCGGCGTGACCAGCGTCGGCGTCGGCGTGGGGGTCGGGCTCGGCTTGCGGGTCGGCTGCTTGGTCGGCTGCTGCGTCGGGGTGGTGGGCGCCGGGGTGTACGTCGGCTGCGGGGTGTGGCCGTCCTGCTTGGCCTCGACGTTCGCGGCCGGCGGGAACTGCTCGGTCGGCGCGTCGTCGAGCGACTGGCGCATCACGTCGGTCCAGGTCTTGGTGGGGTACTCCGCACCGAAGTACGGCACCAGGTAACCGGGGGTGCAGTCCTTGCCGTTCTTCTTCACGCAGTTCAGGTTGTCGTTGCCGTCGCCCCGGACGTACATGATCGCGGTGCTCAGCTGGGGGGTGTAGCCCACGAACCACGACGAGGAGACGTTGCCGTCGGCGTTGGTCGCGGTGCCCGTCTTGCCGGCGGCGGGGCGACCGAGGGACAGCGCGTTCCTGCCGGTTCCGGCCTTGACGACCTGCTGGAGCGCGAAGCTGACGTCGCGGTCGATGTCGTCGGCCAGGACCCGGGTCTCCTTCTTCGGCGCCCGGTAGAGCGCCTTGCCCTCGGCGGAGGCCACCTTGTTGATGACGTACCACGCCTTGGCCTTGCCGCCGTCGGCGATCGTGCCGTAGGAGTTGGCCATGTCCACCGGGCTGATCGTGGCCGATCCCAGCGAGATGCCGGCGACGGGTTCCAGTCCGGGGGCGTTCGAGGGCACGCCCATCTTGACGGCCATGACCTTGATCTTCTCCGGGCCGTTGTCCATCGACTCGGTGAGGTCCACGAACGCGGTGTTGACCGACTCCGTGGTGGCGGTGGTCAACGGGATCGCGGCACCGTAGTCGTTGCCACCGCCCGGGCCCTCGTTGACCACCTTGTCGCGGCCGTTGGGGTAGACGTACGGCGAGTTGCCCTGGAACGTGCTCTTGAGGGAGTAGCCGTCGTCGATGCCGGCGGCGAGGGCGAACGGCTTGAACGCCGATCCGGGTGAGCCGGCCGCCCGGGTCGCGTAGTTGATCTGGCTCTTGAGGTAGTCCTGGCCGGCGTAGAAGCCCTTGAGCGCACCGGTGGCGGGGTCGACCGAGGCCGCCCCGACGTGCAGGCCCTTGAGGCCCTTGGGCCGCTGGGCGGCGACGCCCGCCTTGGCCGCGTCCATGGCGTTGCGGGTGAACGTGGTGGTCACCCGCAGCCCGCCACCGGAGATCTCCTGGTCGCTGAACCCGTTCCTGAGCAGCTCGTTCTTGACCAGCGCGAGCACGTGGCCACGCTGGCCGCCGTACTGGTCCTCGCTCTTGATCTTCGGGAACGTGGGCAGCCGCGCCTTGGCCTGGTCGGCCTTGGACGACTCGAGGTTGCCCATCGAGACCATGCCGTTCAGGACGTACTGGTAGCGACCGAGCAGGCGCTCGCGGTTGGCGGTGCCGTTGGCCGGGTCGAAGGCGGTGGGCGAGTTCAGGACGGACGCCAGCACGGCACCCTCCTGGACGGTGAGGTCCTTGGCGTCCTTGTCGAAGTACGCCTGGGCCGCGGCCTGCACGCCGTACGCGCCACGACCGAAGTAGATGGTGTTCAGGTAGCCCTGCAGGATCTCGGCCTTGGACTCCTGGCGCTGGATCTTCAACGAGACGAACGCCTCCTTCACCTTGCGGGTGAGGGTGCGCTCCTGGGAGAGGTAGAGGACCTTGACGTACTGCTGGGTGATCGTCGAGGCGCCCTGCGTCGCGCCGCCCTTGGCGTTCGTGAACGCCGCCCGCAGGATGCCCTTGGGGTCGATGCCCTTGTTGGTCTCGAAGCTGCGGTCCTCCGCGGCGATGACCGCGTCCTGGACGTGTTGCGGCACGTCGGAGAGCGGGACGCTGGTCCGGTTCTGGTTGGCGAACCGCCCGATCTCGTGCTGGCCGTCGGAGTAGTAGACGAAGGTCGTCTGCGCCTGGAAGTCCTTGTTCGGGTCCGGGACGTTGGTGGTGGTGTAGCCGTAGGCGAACGCGACGCCGCCCAGCAGCACCAAGGCCAGGGCGGCGAGCAGGCCCCACTTGAGGATCCGCCGGCCGAGACTCTTGCGCGGCTTGCCGCTCGCCGTCCTGGAGCCGGGCTTGCCCGGTCTGCCCGCCTTGCGGGACGTCGGGCCGGTCGCGGCACGACGGCTCGTCGACGGGTTCTTCTTCGGGCCGTTCCCGCCGCGCGACGGGGTGGCCTTTCGATCAGGGCTCAAGGGGACTCCGGGGCAGGGTGAAACGGACTATCCGGACCTCAGGGTGCCCACCCGTGACGAGTCGACACCCCGGGCCCAGGGTAGGGCCCCCCGTCCGGAGACCGGGAGACCGGCGTACGGCGGACGTCCGCCACGCCGCATCGAGCTCGCCGTTTACGCGTTCGATATATCGATGCGATAGGTTGTCCCGATAGGAACAACCGATATCAACGTGCAGGAGAGCCCTCCGTGGCCCGTCGTGGTGAGACCCTCGAGCTCGCAGTCCTCGGACTGCTGCACGAGTCACCCATGCACGGGTACGAGCTGCGCAAGCAGGTCAACGGGGTGCTCGGCTGGAGCCGGCTGTTGTCCTACGGCTCGCTCTACCCGGCCCTGAAGAAGATGCTCAAGGCCGGCTGGATCGCCGAGCACGTCAGCGCTCCGGAGCCGGGGGCCATCAGCCGCCGGCAGCGGATCGTCTACGAGCTCACCCCCGCCGGCACCGAGCAGTTCACCAGCGTGATGGCCGACGTCGGCCCCTCCGCGTGGGAGGACGACAACTTCGACGTCCGGTTCGCGTTCTTCAGCCGCACCGACATCGGTGCCCGGCTGCGGATCCTAGAGGGTCGCCGGTCGCGCCTCCAGGAACGGCTCGACCGGGTGCAACACCAGCTCGAGCGCACCCAGCACCAGATGGACCGGCAGATCGACCGCTACGCGATGGAGCTCCAGCGCCATGGCGTCGAGTCGGTCGAACGAGAGGTCCGGTGGCTCTCCGAGCTCATCAACGCCGAGCGCCGCGACGACGCGAACGCCCGGCTCGACCCTGTGTCGGACCAACGGCCTGCCCAGTCCCCGCAGGTCCCGGCCGCCCCGCACGACATCCAGCACCAGTAAGCGATCACAGAACAACCGAGGAGAAACCCATGGGTTCGGTACGAGTAGCAATCGTGGGAGTCGGCAACTGCGCGAGCTCCCTCGTCCAGGGCGTGGAGTACTACCGCGACGCCGACCCGAACGGGTCGGTGCCGGGACTCATGCACGTCAAGTTCGGCGAGTACCACGTCTCCGACGTGGAGTTCGTGGCCGCGTTCGACGTGGACGCCAAGAAGGTCGGCTTCGACCTGTCGGAGGCCATCGGCAACTCCGAGAACAACACCATCAAGATCGCCGACGTGCCGCCCCTGGGCATCACCGTCCAGCGCGGCCCGACGTACGACGGCCTCGGGAAGTACTACCGCGAGACCATCGACGAGTCCGACGCCGAGCCGGTCGACGTCGTCGCCGTGCTCAAGGAGACCAAGGCCGACGTGCTCGTGGCCTACCTCCCGGTGGGCTCCGAGGTGGCCGACAAGTTCTACGCGCAGTGCGCCATCGACGCGGGCGTCGCCTTCGTCAACGCGCTGCCGGTGTTCATCGCCTCCGACCCGGTGTGGGCCAAGAAGTTCGAGGACGCGGGCGTCCCGATCGTGGGCGACGACATCAAGTCCCAGGTCGGCGCGACCATCACCCACCGCGTGATGGCCAAGCTGTTCGAGGACCGCGGCGTGGTGCTGGACCGCACCTACCAGCTCAACGTCGGCGGCAACATGGACTTCAAGAACATGCTCGAGCGGGACCGCCTCGAGTCGAAGAAGATCTCCAAGACCCAGGCCGTGACCTCGAACATGAAGCACGACATGGGCGCCCGCAACGTGCACATCGGCCCGTCGGACTACGTCCAGTGGCTCGACGACCGCAAGTGGGCCTACGTCCGGCTCGAGGGTCGCGCGTTCGGCGACGTGCCCCTGAACCTGGAGTACAAGCTCGAGGTCTGGGACTCCCCCAACAGCGCCGGCATCATCATCGACGCCGTGCGAGCCGCGAAGATCGCCCTCGACCGGGGCATCGGTGGCCCGATCCTCTCCGCGTCGACGTACCTCATGAAGTCCCCGCCTGTGCAGATGGCCGACGACCTCGGCCGCGCACAGGTGGAGGCCTTCATCCGCGGCGACGTCGAGGGCTGATCGCACGCGTCACCCGTTTACCAGGTGATGCAGAGGAACTGCCGCTCCCCATGGGTCGTCACCCGTGGGGAGCGGCAGTTTTGCGACATCACCTGGTAAACGGCCGCCGGGAGAGGATGACCGCATGACTGCGCTGCGCCACCTCGTGCACCTGTTGCGCGGGCAGTGGTTCCGGCGGCTGTTCGCGGTGCGGGTCTCGAGCCAGCTGACCGACGGCGTGTTCCAGGTCGCCCTCGCGTCCTACGTCGTGTTCTCTCCGGAGAAGGCGCCGGGGCCGGGCGCGATCGCCAGCGCGCTGGCCGTCGTGCTGCTCCCGTTCAGCGTGCTCGGGCCGTTCGTCGGGGTGCTGCTGGACCGCTGGTCGCGGCGCCAGGTGCTGGCCTGGTCGAACTTCGTCCGGGTCGGGCTGGTGGCGGTGCTCGCGCTGGCCGTGCACGCCGACGTCCGCGGCCCGCTGCTGTTCGGGCTGATCCTGGCCTGCCTGTCGGTCAACCGCTTCCTGCTGGCCGGTCTCTCGGCCGCGCTGCCGCACGTGGTCGACCGCGACGACCTGATCACCGCCAACGCGCTCACGCCGACGGCGGGCACGCTGGCCTTCCTCACCGGGCTCACGCTCGGCACCGGCACCCGGATCGGCTGGGACCGGCTCGGGCTGGACAGTGACGTGGGCGTGCTCGCCGTAGCCGCCGTGCTGTACGCCGTCGCGGGGTCGCTCGCCCTGCGCATCCCCCGCGACCTGCTCGGTCCTGATCTCGACCGGGTCCGCCCGGCGGTCCGCGAGGCCGTCCGGCACGTCGCGCGCGGGCTGGTCGACGGTCTGCGGCACCTCGGGTCGCGCCGGCCCGCGGCCTACGGGCTGACCGCGATCGGGGTGCACCGGTTCTTCTACGGCGTCTCGACCGTGGCGCTGATCCTGCTCTACCGCAACTACTTCCACGGCCCCGGCGAGACCGACGCGGCGTTCACCGAGCTGTCCGTGGCGGTGCTCGTCAGCGGGATCGGGTTCGTCTCGGCGGCCGTGCTCACGCCGGTGGTGACCGAGCGGGTCCCGCAGCGAACCTGGGTCCTCGGGCTGCTGGTCGGCGCGGCGGTGACGCAGATCGTGCCGGGTGCGCTCTACACCAAGCCGGCCCTGCTGGTCTCCGCGTTCTTCCTCGGCCTCGCGTCCCAGGGCATCAAGATCGTCGTGGACACCCTCGTGCAGACGCACGTCGACGACGCGTTCCGGGGCCGGGTGTTCTCGCTCTACGACGTGATCTTCAACGTCGCGTTCGTGGCCGCGGCAGCGGTCGGTGCCGTCGTACTCCCGGACGACGGCAAGTCGTACGTCGTGCTCGTGGCCATCTCGGTCGGCTACCTGCTGACCGCGGCGTGGTACGCCCGGGTCACCCGCACCGGCCGCTGATGCGTCGGTGGCCGGCCCTAGCATCGGCAGCATGGGCGACGAGCCGGAGCGGGTGGAGCTGACCTCGGTCGAGGTGCTGCGCGCCTGGCTCGCCGAGCACCACGGCGACCGCACGAGTGCGCTGCTGGTGCGCTGGAAGAAGGACAAGGGCCCGCACGTGCCCTGGGCCCAGATGGTCCGCGAGCTGCTCTGCTGGGGCTGGATCGACAGCACCGCGAGGCCGATCGACGACTCCCGCTCCGCGCAGCTGGTCACGCCGCGGCGGCCGGCGAGCGGCTGGTCGCGGATCAACAAGGCGCACGTCGTGGAGCTGGTCGCCGACGGCCGGATGCAGCCACCCGGGCAGGCCGCCATCGACCGGGCCCGGGACAACGGCAGCTGGTCCGCCCTCGACGAGGTGGAAGAGATGGCCTCCACGGCCACCGAGCCCGACGACCTGCGCGCCGCGCTCGACGCCGTACCTGCGGCCCGGGCGGCCTGGGACACGTTCCCGCGGTCGGCCAAGCGGGTGGTCCTGCAGTGGGTGCTGACCGCCAAGCGGCCCGAGACCCGCGCCAAACGGGTGCGGATCGCCGTCGAGGAGGCCGCGGAGGGTCGTCGGGCGAACCAGCCCCGGCGCTAGGGGCGGGACTGCCACCAGACGAGCAGCCGTTCCCGGGCGGTCTCCTCGGGGAGCGGGCCCTCGTCCATCCGGAGCTCGAGCAGGAACTGGTACGCCGCGCCGACCTCGCGTCCCGGGCCGATGCCGAGGGTCTCCATGATCTGGTGACCGGAGAGGTCGGGTCGGAGCGAGGCCAGCTCCTCCTCCTCCCCGAGCCGCGCGATCCGGGTCTCGAGGTCGTCGTAGGTGCGGCGCAGCCGGTCGGCTTTGCGCCGGTTGCGGGTCGTGCAGTCGGCCCTAGTCAGCACGTGCAGCCGGGCCAGGGAGTCGCCGGCGTCACGGACGTAGCGGCGCACCGCCGAGTCGGTCCACTCTCCCGACCCGTAGCCGTGGAAACGCAGGTGCAGCTCGACCAGCTTGGCCACCTCGTCGGTGACGTCGTTGGAGAAGCGCAGCGCCTTCATCCGCTTGCGGGTGATCTTGGCGCCTACCACGTCGTGGTGGTGGAAGGTCACCGTTCCGTCGTCCTGGAAGCGGCGGGTGCGCGGCTTGCCGACGTCGTGCATCAGCGCAGCGAAGCGGGACACGAAGTCCGGACCACCGCCGGGCAGCCGGTCCTCCAGGTCGATGGACTGCTCGAGCACGGTCAGGGTGTGCTCGTAGACGTCCTTGTGCCGGTGGTGCTCGTCGCGCTCGAGGGCCAGGGCCGGCAGCTCGGGGAGCACCCGCTCGGCCAGCCCGGTCTCGACCAGCAGGGCCAGACCACGCCGCGGGTCCTCCGAGAGGACCAGCTTCACCAGCTCCTCGCGCACCCGCTCCGCGGAGACGATGTCGATCCGCTCCGCCATGTCCGTCATCGCCCGCACGACCGCCGGGTCGACGTCGAAGCCGAGCTGCGCCGCGAACCGGGCCGAGCGGAGCATCCGCAACGGGTCGTCGGAGAACGAGTCCTCCGGCCTGCCGGGCGTGCGGAGCAGCTTGCGCGCCAGGTCCTCCCGGCCGCCGTACGGGTCGACCAGCTCGTGCCCCGGCAGGGTGACCGCCATCGCGTTGACCGTGAAGTCGCGGCGGACCAGGTCGCCCTCGAGCGAATCGCCGTAGGCCACCGCCGGCTTGCGGGAGTCCGCGTCGTAGGCCTCGGAGCGGTACGTCGTGATCTCCACCTGCCAGTCGCCCTTGCGGCAGCCGATGGTCCCGAAGGCGCGACCCATGTCCCAGACCGCGTCGGCCCAGCCCGAGATCAGCTTCTCGGTGGTCTCCGGGGGCGCGGAGGTGGTGAGGTCGAGGTCGCTATGGAGGCGGCCCAGCATCGCGTCGCGGACCGGGCCGCCCACCAGAGCGATCTGCTCCCCGGCCGCGGTGAACCGGGCTCCGAGCTCGTCGACGACGGCGGGAACGCGGGACGGATCGGACGGCTCAGGCACGGGAGGCAACTCTATGCCAGCCGGCGTGGAAGTTAGCCTTGCCCGGTGACCCGTCCCACCCCCCGCCGAGCAGTGGCGTGCCTGCTCGCGGTGCTGGCGGCGGCCGCGGGCACGGCCGTGCTGGCCCCGACGCCCCGCGCGGCGGCCGCGGAGGACACCACCCAGGCTCCGCTGCGGGTCAGCGTGGAGACGCTCGCACCGGCCGTCGTGCCCACCTCGGGCCGCGTGACCCTGACCGGGCAGGTCACCAACCGGTCCTCGGAGACCTACACCGACCTCAAGGCCTACCTGTTCACCTCGGCGGCGCCGATCACCGACCGGGCCGCCCTGGCCGAGGCGGTCAGCACCCCCGAGGACGCGTCGATCGGCACCCGGGTCACCTCCCCCGGCCTGTACGACGAGCTGGGCGACCTCGATCCTGGGGCGACGCTGTCCTACCGGGTGTCCGTACCCCGCGCGAACCTGGGGATCTCCGGGCAGCCGGGTGTCTACTGGATCGGCGTGCACGTCCTCGGGACGGACCCGGACGGCGTGCGGTCGACGGCCGGCCGGGCCCGCAGCTTCATCCCGCTGGTGCCCCGGACCACGACGCCGACCCGGCTCGCCCTGGTCGTGCCGGTCAAGAACGAGGTCCGTCGCGGGGCCGCCGGACGGCTGCTCGGGATCGGCTCCTGGCAGCGGACGCTGTCGCCCGAGGGACGGCTCGACCGGCTGCTGAACCTCAGCGGCCGCGCCACCTCGCCGATCACCTGGGTCCTCGACCCCGCCGTGCTCGACGCCGCCCGCTCGGTGGCCCAGGACAACCCCAAGCTGGACCCCGGCCCCACCACCGCCGGCTCGGCCGACCCGAGCGGCTCCCCGTCAGCCAGCGCCAGCCCGTCGGACGGGCCCTCCGACGGAAGTCCCGACGCCGCCGACGTGGGTCCGGCCTCCGAGCCCTCACCGGAGGCGGTCTCGGCCCGCGCCTGGCTGGAGGAGCTCCGCCGGCAGGCGCCGAGCCACACGATCGCCTCCGTGCCGTACGGCGACCTCGACGTCGCGGCCACGCTCGGCACCCGGCTGCGTGGGGTCTACCGCCAGGCCCTCGACCTCAGCACGCAGGCCCTGACCTCCCACGGCATCGAGCGCAGCATCCCGGTCGTCGAACCGATCAACGGCCGACTGCCCAACACCGCGCTGCGGGCCGTCGACCCGATCAGCACCGTGCTCCTCGGCGACGGCGCGTTCCCCCGGGCGCAGCGACCGGTGCTGAACCGAGCCGGTCTCGCGCCCGTCGTACGCACGGACGAGGACGCCGGCTCGGGCGGCCCCCTGCCGAACGCGAGGTACGCCGCGCTCGCGGTGCGCCAGCGGCTGCTCGGTGACGCCGCCCTGCACGCCCTGTCGGCCGACGCGGACGAGCCCCTCGTGGTCTCCACGCCGCCGTACTGGAACCCCGGGAAGGCCTGGGCCCAGGCCGACTTCTTCGCCGGCCTCGACCAGCCGTGGCTGCGGATGGTGGACCTGCCCTCCGTGGTGTCGAGCGCGACACCCCCGCCGGACGGGGACACCAGCGGCGAGACGGCCGCCACCTACCCCCGCTCGGACCGCGAGACCGAGCTGCCGCTGGCCAACCTGCTGGCCACCGAGCGCCTCACCTCCACCGGTACGACGTACGGCCGGATGCTCGTCGACAACGAGACCGTCGAGGGCGTGCTGTCGCGCACCGCGATGCTGGCGTCCTCACAGAACGTCCGCAACGACGCCGACCGGGCGCTGAGCCAGGTGAACAGCACCAACGACTACGTGCGCGGCCAGATGCAGGGCGTCCGGATCGAGGGACCGTCCTTCGTGATGATGTCCAGCGAGACCGGCCCGATCCAGGTCACCCTGGTCAACGGGCTCGACCAGACCGTCAAGGTCGGCGTGGCCACCCAGACCCGGAGCTCGGGCCTGACGATCGAGAAGGTCCAGCCGCGCACCCTCGGGCCGGGGCAGCGCACTGCGATCCGCCTGCAGGCCAGCTCGAACGACATCGGCGTGCACGCGGTCACGCTGGTCACCACCGACGCCGAGGGCAACCCGCTGGGCAGCCTCACCCAGGTGAGCGTCCGGAGCAGCCGGGTGAGCACCGTGATCTGGGTGATCATGGCCGCCGGCGGTGTGCTGCTGTTCGTGGCCATCGCCGTGCGGCTGTTCCGCCGGGTCCGCCGCCGCAAGTCCACGCACGGCCCGCGGCTGCCCCGCGAGCCGGAGCCGCCGACGACCACCCCGACACCCGAACCGGGGGACGCCTCGCCGCGCTCTGGACAGGAGCACGCCACGTGACCGGCACCCCCCACGGGACCAGTGGCACGAGCGGCGAGGACGACGACGGGGACGACGACGGGGACGGCACCGACGCGAGCGTGCTCTCCTCGAGCGCGGTGATGGCCGCCGGCACCGTGGTGTCCCGGCTGAGCGGCTTCGTCCGCGGAGCGCTCCTCGTCGCCGCCCTCGGGCAGCAGCTGCACGCCGACGTTTTCACGATCGCCAACACGATCCCGAACATGCTCTACATCCTGCTGGCGGGCGGCGTCTTCAACGCGGTCCTGGTGCCACAGCTGGTCCGGGCGATGAAGAACGACCCGGACGGCGGCGACGGCTACACCAACCGGATCATCACGCTCGCCGCGCTCTTCCTGGCCGGGGTCACCGCGATCCTGGTGCTCGCCGCCCCGCTGATCATGCGGGTGCTGCTCGACGACAGCTACTTCACCCCCGAGCTGACGATGCAGCGCGAGTCGGTGATCGACTTCGCGCGCTACTGCCTGCCGCAGGTGTTCTTCTACGGCATGTTCGTGCTCGTCGGGCAGGTCCTCAACGCCCGGCGCAGCTTCGGACCGATGATGTGGGCGCCAATCGCCAACAACGTGATCTCGGTGGCCGTCCTAGCGACGTACCTCATCAGCTACGGGCCGGTCCGCAACCTCTGCGGGGTGGGTGCCGACCCGTCGGTGCTGTCCGGTCCCGGCTCGCAGGTCGGCGGCTTCACCAGCGGGCAGGAGCTGCTGCTCGGGCTGGGCTCCACGCTGGGCATCGCCGTCCAGCTGCTGATCCTGGTGCCCTACCTCAAGAGGGCCGGCTTCACGTTCCGACCCCGGTTCGACTTCCGCGGCACCGGCCTCGGGCACACGCTGCGGCTGGGCACCTGGACCGTGCTGTTCGTGGTGGTCAACCAGATCGCCTACACCGTGGTGGTCAAGATCGCGTCCTCCGGCACTGCGGAGGCGGTCCGCGGCGTCTGCGCGCACGGCGGCGGCCAGCAGGGCACCGGCTACACGATCTACTCCAACGCTTTCCTGCTGGTGATGGTGCCGCACTCGATCGCGACGGTCTCGCTGGCCACCGCGATGCTGCCGCGGCTGGCCGCGTCGGCCGCGGACTCCGACCTGGCCGCCGTCGCCCGGAGCGTGGCGTCGACCCTGCGGACCGCGCTCGCCCTGATCGTGCCGTTCGCCGTGCTGCTGCCGGTGATCGCGTTCGACCTGTCCAACACGATCTTCGGGTACGGCGCCGGTCGGCCCAGCGTCCCGGGGTTCGCCGTCGCGCTCGCGCTGTTCGCACCCGGCCTGGTGTTCTTCACCACGCACTACCTGATGCTGCGCGGGTTCTACGCCCTCGAGCGCACCCGCACCGTGTTCTACGTGCAGTGCGTGATCGCCGCGACCAACATCCTCCTCGCCGTCCTGGTGACCCGCTCGGTGTCGCCGGCGCACACAGCACCCGGTCTGGTGATCGCCTACGCCGGCGCCTACCTGGTGGGTTCGGTGATCTCGTTCTCACTGCTGCGGAAGGTGCTGGGCGGCCTCGAGACCCCGCGCCTGCTGCGCTTCCTGGTCCGGCTGCTCCTCGCCGCCGGTGCCGCCACCGCGGTGGCCTGGGCGGTCAAGGTCGGGCTGCAGCAGGTCTGGCCCCGCGGGGGCGGGCAGGTGCAGTCGGTAGTGGTCCTCGGCCTGACCGGGCTGGTCGACGTCGTGGTGTTCCTGGCCTTGGCCCGACTGACCCGCATCTCCGAGGTGACCGGGGTCATGGCGCTGGTCACCGGTCGCCTCCGTCGCTGACCGGCCGCCCGTAGCATGGGGCCGAGCTCCACCGAGACATCGACACAGACCCAACCGGGCGAGGAGGGACGTGAGCGAGACACCGTTCGGACCGGGGACCGTGCTCGCCGGGCGGTTTACCCTCGACGACCTCCTCGACGACACGGACGGTGCCCGCTTCTGGCGGGCCACCGACCAGACCCTGGCCCGCAGCGTCGCCGTGCACGTGCTGGCCGACTCCGACCCGCGCGCGGACTCGCTGCTGACCGCCGCCCGTACGTCCGCCCTGGTCAGCGACGGCCACCTGCTGCGCGTCCTGGACGCCGCGGCCGAGGACGGCGTCGTCTACGTCGTCAACGAGTGGGGCTCCGGCGCCTCGCTCGACCAGCTCCTCGTCGAGGGACCGCTGTCGCCGCGCCGCGCCGCCTGGGTCGTCAAGGAGGTCGCCGAGGCGATCGCCACGGCGCACCGCAACGGCGTCGCGCACGGGCGGCTGCTCCCCGAGAAGGTGATGATCACCGAGGCCGGGACGGTCAAGCTGGTCGGCTTCGTCGTCGACGCCGTGCTGCAGGACCGCGCCGGCCGCGACCAGGTCCGGGTCACCGGCGGCGACCCGATGAGCGCCCACGAGTCCGACGTCGTCAACCTGGCCGGCCTGCTGTACGCCGCCCTGGTCGGCCGTTGGCCGGGCACCGAGGGCTCGAGCGTCCCCGCGGCGCCGGTCGAGCACGGCCGGCCGCTGCGACCGCGCCAGGTGCGCGCCGGGGTGCCGCGCCCGCTGGACGCCATCTGCGAGCGGGTGCTCAACGCCGGGCCGCACGCGCACGCGGTGCCGATCGAGACGGCGCACGAGGTGTACGCCGCGCTCAGCGACTACATCGGCGACCCCGCCGCCGCGCCGCAGTACGAGTCCACCACCGTCCTGATGGCCAACGCCCTGATGCCCGCCGACGACACCGGCCCGGCGACCCAGCTCAGTCCCGCAGCCCAACCCGACGCCCGGTCCAACCTCGGGCCCGACCAGGACACCGGCGACCTCGCGGCCACCGGGGCGTTCCCGGCGCCGGTCAGCGCCGAGGAGGACGCGGTCGACCAGACCCAGGCCGGGGTGCCGGTCTTCTTCGACGAGGCCACCGGTGTCGGCTGGATGAACGAGACGCCGGGCCACGGCCTCACCGACGAGCACACCGGCTCGGACGGACCGGCCGCCCCGACCCGGCGTATGCCGTCCCCGCCGCCGCCCCTGCCCGACGCCCCGGAGCGGCCGCTGTTCGCCGCCGGGCCGGCGCGGCGCTCCGCCGAGGTGGCGGGCTCCGCACGCGGAGCGGTCGACACCGGCTCGTTCGTGCGCAACACCGGCACCGGCAACGTCCCGGCCGCGTGGGGACCGGACCCCGTCGTCCCCGAAGACGACGACCGGCACGACGACGACGAACGGCGGCCCGGCACCTCGTGGCTCCGCCTCGCCGCGGTGCTCGGGGCGGTGGTGGTGCTGGTCCTTGGCATCGTCTTCGCGTTCAACCTCGGCCGGGGCTCCGGTGACGACCCGACGGCGGCCGAGCCGTCGGCGAGCAGCTCCGCCTCCCAGGCCCCGCCGGCGAGCAAGCCGGTAGCCATCTCCGGCGTGACCGACTTCGACCCGCTGGGCGACCCGCCGCAGGAGAACCCCGACCTTGCCCCGCTCGCCGCGGACGGCAAGGCGGCGACGGCCTGGCGGACCAGCACCTACTACCAGAACTTCCCCACCCTCAAGGAGGGTGTCGGGCTGCTCGTCGACCTCGGCAAGCCGACCGCGGTCGGGTCGGTCAAGGTCAGCCTGCTCGGCGACGGCACCTCCCTGGACGTGCTGGCCGCCCCCGACGCCAAGGCCGCCCCGTCCAGCACCGACGGGCTCGACACGGTGGCCTCGGTCAAGAACGCCGGGGCCAAGGCCGACCTCGAGCTGAAGAGGCCGGTCACCACCCAGTGGTTCGTCGTGTGGCTGACCAGCCTGCCGAGCGCGCCCGACGGCTTCCAGGGCCGGGTCGCGGAGATCTCCGTCTCGTCATGAGCACGACCGGACCTGACGGGGAGATCGACGATCGGGCCCTGCTGCGGGCGCACGTGGAGGGGGACGCCGACGCCTTCGGTGTGCTCTTCGCGCGGCACCGGGACCGGCTCTGGGCGGTGGCGCTGCGCACCACGGGCGACCCGGAGGACGCGGCCGACGCCCTGCAGGACGCCCTGATCGCGGCGTTCCGGCGGGCCGGCTCCTTCCGCGGCGACGCCGCGGTGACGACCTGGCTGCACCGGATCGTGGTCAATGCCTGCCTCGACCGGCTCCGGCGCCGCAAGGTCCGCCTGGCCGACCCGCTCCCGGACGACCTCGAGGACCGCGACCCGGCGTCGGGGACCCCCGCCCACGCGTCCGTCGTCGACCCGGCCGACCTGGCCGTCGACCACGAGCGCCGGGCCGCTGTGCTCGCCGCCCTGGCCACACTGCCGCTCGACCAGCGGGCGGCCCTGGTCCTCGTGGACATGGAGGGCTACTCCGTGGAGGAGACGGCCCAGATCCTGCACTGCGCCCCGGGCACGGTGAAGAGCCGCTGCTCGCGCGGCCGCGCCCGGCTGCTGCCGCTGCTCACCGACCTCGCGTCCGACCGGAACCCACGGGCGGCACCGCGCGTCCCATCGACGTCCCCGCCCGACGATCCGCCCGCCCAGGAGGTGAGCAGCCCGTGACGCACCCGATGACCCCCGAGCAGGAAGAGCAGGTCCGGCGCGCGCTCGCCGCCACAGCCCGGGCGGAGGACTCGATCAACGACGGGCCCAACCCGCCGACGATGCCCGCGGACGTGGCCGCCCGGCTCGACGGCGTGCTGGCCGAGCTGGTGCAGGGCCGCGCCGGGTCGGTCACCGCCCCGGGATCGGCGCCCCACGACCACGACGAGCTCGCCCGGCACCGCTCCCGGCGACGCCTCAACGTGCTGGTCGCGGCCGCTGCCGTCGCCGTCATCGCTGCCGCCGGGGGCGCCGTGGTGAACGGCGGGCTCGGCGGCTCCGGCAGCAGCCAGGACAGCACCGCCAGCAGCCAGGCCGGATCGGGCCAGGCCGACGACCAGGCCGGCCCGCAGCCCGAGGCGGCCGGCACCCCGTCGGCGAGCGGCTCCGGGAGCTCGTCGGCCCGGTCGCTGGCCGGTGTGCCCGCTCTGCGGTCCGGCACCCTCGCCGCCGACGTACGCCGGGTGGTGCGGACCGCACCGGTCGCGGCAGCACCGAACACGCTCAAGGACGCGCAGGGTGCGGACGAGGCGAAGTGCGATCAGCCGTTGGCTCCGCGGGGCGCCGACGTGGTCGACGTACGCCTCGACGGGGACCCGGCCACCCTGGTGGTCGACCGGGCGACGGACGGGACGCGTGAGGCGCGGGTGTACTCCTGTTCCGACGGCTCGACGCCGGTCGCCACGACCAGCGTGCCCCGCCGCTGAGCGAGCCCGGACACGCCAGCGCCCGACCATGACCGGGGAATGCCGCCCACCTAGGATCGGTTGACCCACCAGTTGACCAGCAGGACCGGCGGACGCCTCCGCCAGCCGCACACCCCTGAGGAAGTGAGTCAGACCACGATGTCCGACGAGACCCGCAACGTGATCATCATCGGCTCCGGCCCGGCGGGCTACACCGCTGCCGTGTACGCCGCTCGCGCGAACCTCGCACCCCTCATGTTCGAGGGGTCGGTCACCGCCGGCGGTGCGCTGATGAACACCACCGAGGTGGAGAACTTCCCCGGCTTCCGCGACGGCATCATGGGCCCGGCCCTGATGGACGAGATGCGTGCCCAGGCCGAGCGGTTCGGGAGCGAGCTGGTCGCCGACGACGTCACCAAGGTCGACCTGACCGGCGACGTCAAGGTCGTCACCGACGGCTCCGGCGTCGAGCACCGCGCTCGCGCAGTGATCCTGTCCACCGGCTCGGGCTACCGCAAGCTCGGTGTCGAGGGCGAGGACCGGCTCTCCGGCCACGGCGTCTCGTGGTGCGCGACCTGCGACGGCTTCTTCTTCCGCGAGCAGAACATCGCCGTCGTCGGAGGCGGCGACTCCGCGATCGAGGAGGCCACCTTCCTCTCGCGCTTCGGCTCCAAGGTCACCCTGATCCACCGTCGCGGCGAGCTGCGCGCCTCCAAGATCATGCAGGAGCGGGCCTTCGCCGACCCCAAGATCGACTTCGCCTGGAACTCCGCGGTCGAGACGATCCACGGCGATGACAGGCTGACCGGGCTGACGCTGGTCGACACGGTCACCGGCGAGAAGCGCCATCTCGACGCGACCGGGCTGTTCATCGCGGTCGGCCACGACCCCCGCTCGGAGCTGCTGCCGGGCCAGGTGGACCTGGACGAGAACGGCTACGTGCTCGTGGACCACCCCTCGACCCGGACCAACCTCGACGGCGTGTTCGCCTGCGGCGACCTCGTCGACCACCACTACCGGCAGGCGATCACCGCGGCCGGCACCGGGTGCGCCGCCGCGCTCGACGCCGAGCGGTTCCTCGCGGCCCTCGACCACGCCGCATCCACGGCGGGCGCCGCCCAGCGCGCCGCCTTCGAGGCCGAGGCGCTCATCGAGCAGGTGCAGACCGCCGGCGCCTGAGGCTCGCTGCACGTTTCACTGGGCACCCAGTGAAACGTGCACTCCCCTGGCGTTGCAACGCTGGGGGTCGGCTGGATTCACTGGGCACCCAGTGAATCGGCGGACCGGTCGCCGGGAAGAAATGTCCCCGGCATCGTGTTCACTGAACAGTCCCACCACCTCGCACCAACCAGAAGGAGCACCTCGTGGCCGAGATGCAAGCAATCACCGACGCCGACTTCGACGCTTCCGTGCTCAAGTCCGAGAAGCCCGTCCTCGTGGACTTCTGGGCCGAGTGGTGCGGGCCGTGCCGCCAGGTGGACCCGATCCTCAAGGAGCTCGCCGCCCAGCACGGCGACAAGCTCACCTTCGTGAAGATGAACGTCGATGAGAACCCGGTCACCCCCGCGGCCTACCGCGTGACCGGCATTCCGACGCTCAACGTCTTCCAGAACGGCGAGCTCGTCAAGCAGATCGTCGGCGCCAAGCCCAAGGCGGCGCTGATCAACGAGCTCAGCGACTTCCTCGGCTGATCCGGGCCCACCTCAGGCCCACCCGAGACACGACGCCCGCGCCCTTCCGGCGCGGGCGTCCTGGCGTCCGGACCAGACCGGCCCAGCCGCCGGGCGCCGCTCGCGGCCTTGGCGAATGACCGGACTTCTGTTTGGGTAGACAGACTCCGGCCGGGACCCCGCGCGACGCGACCCGCCCGATCCCACCGGGCCCCCACGCCCCCAGCGCACCGAGAGGAGCCGGCATGTCCGAGACCAGCACTGCGGCCGCCGCACCCTCGAGCGGCTCCCGTCCCCTGCTGTTCCGGCTCGGCGACCGCGGCCGGGCGGTGGCGGAGATCCGTGAACGCCTCGCCCTGCTCGACCTGACGTCCGCGACGACCGCCGGCCGGCACGCCGACCCCGACATCTTCGACGAGCCCCTCGACCAGGCGGTCCGCGCCTTCCAGCAGCAGCGGGGTCTCACCGCCGACGGCATCGTCGGACCGGGCACCTACCGAGTGCTGGAGGAGGCCCGCTGGCGGCTCGGCGACCGGCTGCTGACCCACGTGGCCGGCAGCGTGCTCGCGGGCGACGACGTGCTGACCCTCCAACAGCGGCTGCTCGACCTCGGCTTCAAGGTCGGCAAGCTCGACGGCCGCTTCGGCCACCAGACCGAGCAGGCGGTCCGGGACTTCCAGCGCAACGTGGGCGTGCCCGCCGACGGCACCTGCGGACCGGCCACCCTCAAGGCGCTCACCCGCCTCGCCCCGATCGTGCGCGGCGGCAGCCCCAACGCGATGCGGGCCGAGGAGCGGATCCGCCGCGACGGCCCCCAGCTGACCGGCAAGATCGTGGTCATCGACCCGTCGGTCGGCCGGTTCGCCGACTCCTCGATGCGGCTGCGGGCGGACGCGATCACCACCGACCTGGCCCGGCGCATCGAGGGACGCCTCGTCGCCACCGGCGTGCAGGCTTTCCTGACCAACACCGGAGGCGCCTCGGAGGCCACGGAGGTGGACCGGGCCGAGTTCGCCAACCGGACCGACGCCCACCTGTGCATCTCGATCCAGGTCGACGGCTCGGAGAACCCCGACGCGGCCGGCGTCTCGACATACTTCTACGGCTCCGAGGCGCACGGCCTCGCCTCGTCCGCCGGCGAGCGGTTCGCCGGGCTGGTGCAGCGCGAGATCGTGGCCCGCACCGACCTCGGCGACCTGCGCTCGCACGCCAAGACCTTCGACATCCTGCGCCGGACCCGGATGCCGGCGGTGCGCATCGACGCGGGCTACCTCACCAACCCCGGTGACGCCGCCCGGCTGGCCGACCCCAGCTTCCGCGACGTGATCGCCGAGGCGGTGGTGGTCGCCGTCCAGCGGGTCTACCTCGACGCGGACTCGGACGCCAAGACCGGAGTTCTCCGGCTCAGCGAGCTCCGCGCCTACCTCAAGCGCTGACCTGTCAGGCGCTGGCGTCGCCCGGGTCCCGTGAGCGCCTGACAACTCGGTGCGAGGGGTCCGCGGCGGGGTGCCGGGCCGGTCGTACGGCGCCCAGCAGCCGCTCCAGCGCGCTCTCCACCTCGTCGCGCCAGGTGACCGCCGACTTGAGCTCGAGCCGCATCCGGGGGTGCCGCGGGTGGGGCCTGTGGGTCTTGAAGCCGACCCGCAGCAGGTAGTCCGCCGGCAGGACGTGCTCGCCGTAGGCCATCGGCTCGCCCCGGACCACCGTGCGACCGGCCGTCCGACCGATGGTCCGGGCGGGGGCGTGGGTGTCCCCGAAGGCCTCCAGCGCCCGGATGCCGCCGCGCTTCACGAGGTCCTTCACGACGGTCTGCATCAGCACGCGGCCGAGCCCGCCGCCGACGTACTCGGGGAAGACCATCGCGGTGGCCAGCAGCACGGCATCCTCGCTGACCGGCGCGGTCGGGAAGGCATCGGCGCCCGGCAGGAACGACGGCGGCGCGTAGAGCACGTAGCCGGCCGGGTCGCCGTCGACGTAGGCCACCCGTCCGCAGGACCCCCACTCGAGGAGCACCCGGGAGACCCAGGCCTCCTTCTCCTCGCAGGCCGCGCCCGCGTCGGCGGCCCGCTGACGGTGCACCGGGTCGAGCTCCCAGAACACGCACGAGCGACAGGCGAGCGGCACGTCGCCCAGGTTGTCCAGGGTCAGCCGGGCCAGCCGCCTAGACACGGTCGCTGCTCATGTCGTGACCCCTTCTGCGCCGCGGACCCCCCGATGCCCCATCCTAGGAGGACACCCGTCCCAGGAGCAGTGATGTCCCAGCCCGTTCCGCGTCCCCGCAGCAGCACCCGGCTCGACAGCTACGTCGACCGCTACGCCGCGCGCACGCAGGGCATGACCGCCTCCGAGATCCGCGCGCTGTTCTCGGTCGCCAGCCGGCCGGAGGTCGTGTCGCTGGCCGGCGGGATGCCGAACATCTCGGGGCTGCCCCTCGACGTCGTCGGCGAGGCGATCGCCGACCTGGTCAAGAACCGCGGAACCGTCGCGATGCAGTACGGCTCCGGGCAGGGCGACCCGCACCTGCGTGAGCAGATCTGCGACGTGATGCGCCTCGAGGGCATCGAGGCGCACCCCGACGACGTGGTGGTCACGGTCGGCTCCCAGCAGGCCGTCGACCTGGTCACCCGGATCTTCTGCGACCCGGGCGACGTGGTGATCTGCGAGGCGCCGTCGTACGTCGGGGCGCTCGGCGTTTTCAAGTCCTACCAGTGCGACGTCGTGCACGTGGAGATGGACGAGCACGGCCTGGTGCCCTCGGCGCTGCGCGATGCGATCGCCACGGTGCAGGCCGCCGGCAAGCGCATCAAGTTCGTCTACACGATCCCGAACTACCACAACCCAGCCGGTGTCACGCTGGCCCCGGAGCGCCGGCCCGAGGTCCTGGAGATCTGTCGCGACGCCGACGTGCTGGTGCTGGAGGACAACCCCTACGGCCTGCTCGGCTTCGACGAGGAGCCGCACCGCGCCCTGCGGGCCGACGAGCCGGACGGCGTGATCTACCTCGGCTCGTTCTCCAAGACGTTCGCGCCCGGGTTCCGGGTCGGCTGGGCGCTGGCCCCGCACGCCGTGCGCGAGAAGCTGGTGCTGGCCCAGGAGTCGGCGACACTCTGCCCGCCGTCGTTCTCGCAGCTCGCGGTCTCGGCGTACCTCGACAACCACGACTGGCTCGGCCAGATCAAGCAGTTCCGGGAGATGTACCGCGAGCGGCGCGACGCGATGGTGACCTCGCTCGACGACATGATGCCCGCGGCCGCGCGCTGGAACGTGCCGACCGGCGGCTTCTACGTCTGGCTCACGCTGCCTGACGGCCTCGACGCCAAGGCGATGCTGCCGCGCGCGGTCACCGCCCGCGTCGCGTTCGTGCCCGGCACGGCGTTCTTCGCCGACGGCTTCGGCGCGCAGTGCATGCGGCTGTCCTACTGCTACCCCACCCCGGACCGCATCCGCGAGGGCGTACGACGCCTCGTCGGCGTGATCGAGGAGGAGGTCGAGCTGCGGCATACCTTCGGCACCGACGTCGGCCCCCGGGCCGTGCGCGAGATCAACCGTGGGTACGACGGACCCGGGAGCGACCTGACGTGAGCGAGGGAACCGTGGAGTCGAGCCACCTCAGGATCGTGGTGCTGGCCGGCGGGCTGTCCCACGAGCGCGACGTCTCGCTGCGCAGCGGGCGCCGGGTCGCGGAGGCGCTGCGTGAGGCGGGCGTCGAGGTCGACGTGCGAGACGTGGACGCCGACCTGCTCCAGGTGCTGCGCGAGGACACTCCGGACTGCGTCCTGCCGCTGTTGCACGGCGAGACCGGGGAGGACGGCGCGGTGCGCGAGGTGCTCGAGCTCGTGGGCCTGCCCTACGTCGGGTCGCGGCCGTCGGCGTGCCGGGCCGCGTTCGACAAGCCGGTCGCCAAGGCGGTCGTGGCCCGGGCCGGCCTGCACACGCCGGACAGCGTCGCGCTGCCGCACGAGACGTTCCGCGAGCTCGGGGCCGCCACCGTCATGGAGGCGATCGTGGCCAAGGTGGGCCTGCCGCTGATCGTGAAACCGGCCCGCGGCGGCTCGGCGCTGGGCTGCACGGTGGTCCGCGAGGCGACCGCGCTGGCCGGGGCGATGGTGAACGCCTTCGCCTACGGGGACACCGCCCTGGTCGAGCGCCTCGTGGTCGGCGCCGAGGTCGCCGTACCCGTGATCGACACCGGTGACGGCCCCCGAGCCCTGCCGGCCGTGTCGATCGAGCCGGACGGCGGGGTCTACGACTACGCCGCGCGCTACACCGCCGGCAGCACGGAGTTCAACGTGCCGGCCAAGCTCTCCGACGACCTCGCCGCCGAGTGCGCGCGCGTCGCGATCGTCGCGCACGAGGCGCTCGGGCTGCGCGACCTGTCCCGGTCGGACCTGATCGTCGACGCCGACGGCACGGTCTGGTTCCTGGAGGTCAACGTGGCGCCGGGGCTGACCGAGACCTCGACCGTGCCGCTGTCGGTCACCGCCGCCGGCCTCGACCTGGGCGAGCTGGTCGCCGATCTGGTACGAACAGCAGTCGAACGTCACCACTGATCTAGCCGACAGGACCCACGTGCGCGACATCACCTACCCCCCCATCATCGTGACGGCGAAGGTCGGCTTCAAGGCGCTCGGGCTGCACTTCCAGATGCAGGGCACCGAGCACGTCCCGCGCGAAGGCGGCGCCCTGCTGGCCCTCAACCACATCTCCTACGTCGACTTCGTCCTGGGTGGCTTCGTGACCCAGGACTCCAAGCGACTGGTGCGGTTCATGGCCAAGCGCGAGCTGTTCGACCACCGCTTCGCCGGTCCGCTGATGCGGTCACTGCACCACATCTCCGTGGACCGCGGCGACGGCCTGGCGTCGTACGCCGAGGGCATCGACTTCCTGCGCAAGGGCGAGATCGTCGGGATCTTCCCCGAGGCGACCATCTCGCGCAGCTTCGAGCTCAAGGAGTTCAAGACCGGCGCGACCCGGATGGCCGCCGAGGCCGGCGTGCCGCTGATCCCGGCGATCCTGTGGGGCACCCAGCGGATGAAGACCAAGTCGCACCCGCAGGACTTCTCCCGCGGCAAGACGATCGCGATCAGCGTCGGGCAGCCCCTGCACCCGACAGGCGCCGACCCCGTCGCGGACACCGCCGACCTCAAGGCCGCGATGGCCCGGCTGCTCGACGAGACGATCCGGGCCTACCCCGCCGACGAGCAGCCCCCAGGCTCGTGGTGGCTCCCCCCGTCGTACGGCGGGACCGCTCCGACGTTCGAGGAGGCCGCCGAGCTCGACGCCGCGGAGAAGCGCGAGCGCGCCAAGGCGCGGGCGGCGAGACGAGCCACCCGCCACACCTAGCCCCCAGCCCCCACTCCGGGATAGTCCGTGACGTTCTGCAGGGTTCGCCGGCGCGGAAACCTGTAGAACGTCACGGACTATCCGGGTGGGTCTACCGTTCTCGGTGATGACCACCAGCGGCGCCGAGGGGGAGCCGGGGGCCGAGGACCTCGCGGCGCTGGAGCACGCCATCCAGACGCTGGAGGCCCAGCGCGGCGTGCTCGGGGACTCCGTGGTGGACACCGCCCTGACCCCCCTGCAGGAACGTCGCACCGTGCTGCTCAACCAGGCGGCGGGTGAGCAGAGACGGCTGGTGACCGTGGTGTTCGCCGACCTGGTGGGGTTCACCGACCTGTCGGGCCGCCTGGACGCCGAGGACACCCGCACCATCGTCGACGCGTACTTCACCCGCTGGCTGCGGGTGATCGAGGAGCAGGGCGGCGTCGTGGAGAAGTTCATCGGCGACGCCGTGATGGCCGTCTTCGGGCTGCGTCAGTCCTGGGAGGACGACGCCCAACGCGCGGTCCGGTCGGCGCTCACGATGGTCACCGAGCTCGAGGAGCTCAACGCCGAGGTCGAGCGCACGCACCAGGTGCGGTTGCAGATGCGCGTCGGCGTGGACACCGGCGACGTGGTGGTCAGCACGCTCGGGGACCGTGGCGGCAGTGAGTTCGTGGTCGTGGGCCAGACCGTCAACCGGGCCAGCCGCCTGGAGTCGGCCGCCCCACCAGGCGGGATCTTGATCTCCTCGGACACGCACCGACAGATCCGCGGCCAGTTCAGCATGGAGCGCAGGGAGGGCCTCGTCCTGAAGGGCATCGACGAGCCGGTGCTCGCCTTCCTCGTCGTCAGCGAGCGGCCGCACGTGTTCCAGCTCGACCGGTCTCGCGGGGTCGAGGGCGTGGAGACCACCACCGTCGGACGTGAGATCGAGCTGCGCTTCCTGCAGGAGCGGCTGTGGGACGTCATCGAGGAGGCGCACTGGAGTGTCGTGACGGTCGTCGGCGACGCCGGGGTCGGCAAGTCACGGCTGCTGCTGGACTTCGACTCCTGGCTCGCGGAGCGTCCGGAGCCGGTCTACTGGTTCCGTGGCCGGGCCTCGCACACCGGGCAGAACCATGCCAACGCCCTGCTGCGCGACATGATCGGTAGCCGGTTCGCGATCGCGGAGAGCGACAGCGGTGAGCGGGTG
>JBDSMW010000086.1:0-20587 GCA_039915665.1 Nocardioidaceae bacterium | reverse complement strand
TGCCCTCGCGCGGTTCTGGTCCGGGATCCTGGGCTGGGAGACCACCGACGACGCGATGGGCGGCCCGGCCCTGCTGCCGGCCGACGACACCGGCTTCCGGATCCGCTTCGTGCCCACGGACCGGCCGAAGTCCGGTCCGAACCAGTTCCACTACGACCTGACGAGCACCTCCCTCGAGGAGCAGCGGGAGACCGTCGCGCGAGTGCTCGCCCTGGGCGGCCGGCACCTCGACATCGGCCAGGGACCCGACGTGGACCACGTCGTGATGGCGGACCCCGAGGGCAACGAGTTCTGCGTCATCGAGCCGGGCAACAGCTTCCTGGCCGACTGCGGGTTCATCGGCGCGCTGTCGGGCGACGGGTCGGAGCGGACCGGGCACTTCTGGAGCGCCGCGCTGGGCTGGCCGCTGGTCTGGGAGCAGGACGAGGAGACCGCGATCCGGTCGCCGCACGGCGGCCCGAAGGTCACCTGGGGAGGCCCGCCGCTGAACCCGAGGACCGGCAAGGAACGGGTGCACCTCGACCTCGCGGTCCACGGCCTCCTCGAGGACGAGGTGGACCGGTTGGTGTCGCTGGGAGCGACCCGCGTGGACATCGGCCAGGGGGACGTCGACTGGGTGGTGCTGGCCGATCCCGACGGCCACGAGTTCTGCCTGCGCTGAACCTCGCAGCGATGAGTTCCGGCGTCGATGTCGCTGGACGGTGACCGCCGGTAGGATCGCCGGGCAGTGCCTGGCCCTGGGCCTGCTCGACGAGATCGTGGTGGACCTGGTGCCGGTGGTGTTGGGAACGGGACGTCCCTTCTTCGGCGACGTATCGGCCGGTGCCGTTCCTCGTGATGAGTGAGGACCCCGCCCAGCGACGGGCCGACCGGGCCGAGGCCGCGCAGGCGCACGCCGAGGCGCAACGGCTCCGGCGCGAGAAGGAGTCGGCGGAGGCCCAGGTGCTCGTGGACCGGTTCGTCGAGCGCGCGACACGGGCCGGGCTGCCCACCGAGGAGCTGACCTCCCGCCCGTGGTCGGGACGAGGTCGCTACCGGACCGGCGTCACCGGCTGGTACCTCCGCCGGGACCACTCGGTCGGGGTGGGCCTGGACGGCGCCTACTACGTGCTCGTCGTGTCACCGGAGCGGTTCGGCCGCTGGCGCACCGTGCCCGTGGCGCCCACGCCACCGCCGCTCCAGGTGGGGCAGGGCGCCCGGGACGGCGAGTCGGTGGCTCTCGACGTACTCCTGGAGATGCGGTTCGAGTGGCCGCGCTGAGGGCTGGATCGGGGCCGAAGCCGGCCCGGCTCTGACGGTCCTCGTCCGCTGGGCAGGAATCAACCCGTGACCCGTCGCGTGCTGCCGTCGGCGAGGGTCACGGTGTAGGTCCACGCTCCCATCACTTCGGGGTTCTCGCTGCCGGGGTGGTCCGATGGCCACCAGGCGGCAAACCGCCCATGGGCGACGGAAGCCTCGACGTCGGGACCCGCGGGGGGGTGCACGGTGACACCGGTGACGTCGCTGCCCACATAGCCCCGGACCCAGCTGAACCGCTTCTCGCCGCTGCTGAAGGGCCAGAAACCCGAGGTGGGGACGTTGCCCTCCATGCTCTCGGTCTCGACGATGCGATCCCGAGCCAGAGGCGGGGCCTGGACGGGGTCCGTGTCGTAGGTCCCGAAGAATCCCTCCCCCTTGTGGTCCGCGAGGTCCTGATGCCCGCCGAGGTCGTCGCGCATCAGGCAGGCCCCTTCTGCCTGCGGGCCGGCGATGAGCACGTAGGTCCACTCGCCACGTCGCTCTGCGCTCACGACCCGCTCTCCCTGGTCGGGCACCGAGAGGGCGGCGCGGCACGTGGTGGCGGCCTCGGTCGCGGCCACGCCAGTGAGCGGCTCGGGCTTCGGCGTCCACGACGCGAAAGCGGAGCCGCCGCCCAGCAGCAGTGCAGGGACGGCGGCGCAGGCGACGCCGACCAAGCCCAACAGCACGAGACTCCGGCGCCGACGCGGCCGGTCGGACTCCACCGGGACGTGATCGTGGCGTGGGGTGGCCAGGATGCGGGCGAACGTCACGTCGGCACGTTCGAGCTCCGCATCGGTCAGGGCGATCGTCGGTGCGGGGTCGAGCTCGCGCAGAGCGGTGGTGGTCACGGTGTCGACGGTGTGCTTGTTCATCGTGGGCTCCTGTCGGAGGCAAGGAGGCCGGGCAGGCGGTCACCGGCGGCGGTGGGATCGACGTGGCGCCGCAGGGTGCGACGGGCTCGGGACAACCGCAGGCGAAAGGCGGTGGACGAGATGCCCAGCACGGCGGCCGCCTCGGGCGCGGTCAGCCCGTCGAGGACGGAGAGTGCGATCGCCTCTTGGTGCACCGCGCTCAGGAGCGGCCAGGCTGCGGCGATGTCGACTCGGTGGGCGACCAGGTCAGGGTGCTGGCCGGCATCGGCGGGACCGTGAGCGACTTCGCCGAGACGGACCGCCACGGCATCGTGCCGGTTGTGACGGCGCCGGGTGTTCTGGAGGGTCTTGCGTGCCACGCCGAAGAGCCAGGCGCGCGCCGCCGAAAGGTCGGCGGGGACATCGTCGAGGCGACGCCACGCAACGAGCATGACCTCGCCGACAACGTCCTCGGCGTGGGTCGGATGAACGCGCCTGCCCACGAAACGAAGCAGATCGACGTACGCCGCATCGTAGAGCTCCCGGAAGCGCTGTTCGCGCTCCCGCAGGGACGACGTGGTGGAGTCCATACCCTGTTCCTGTCCGAGTCAGCACAAGTGTGTCGCAGTGAATCGCCTGTTTCTTGTGCGGTCGGCCCGAACGACGCCGGGAGGTGGCGCCTCTGACACCTGGTTCGGGCGATGTGGAGCACGGTGCCCAGGGTCGCGGCCGGGCACACGAGGACACCCGGCTAGAGACCGGAGAACAGGTCGGGCTCGTCCACGACCTGACCAACCTGTGATGCCGGGTGCCGCGTCGTCGAGCCGGGGAACCCGGGGCCGGGAGGCGGCGCGGAGCCGTCCTTCCAGGCCGAGGCGGCTCCGTTGGCCAGCCGGTCGGCTTCCTCGTTGAGCTCGTGGCCCGCGTGCCCCTTCACCCAGACGAACTCCACCCGGCGGCCCTGCATCGCCTCGTCGAGGGCCTTCATGATCTCGACGTTGAGGACGGGCTTGCCGTCGCCCTTCCGCCAGCCGCGCCGCTTCCAGCCGGCCATCCACTTGGTGATCGAGTTGATGACGTAGGTGCTGTCGCAGTAGACCAGCAGGTCGTCGTCGAGGTGCGCGGTCTGCTGCAGCAGGTCGAGGACCGCGGTGAGCTCGGCCATGTTGTTGGTCCCGCGGGCCCAGCCGCCGACGGCCCAGCAGGTGTCGTCGACGTACCAGCCCCAGCCCGAGGGGCCGGGGTTGCCGAGCGCTGAACCGTCCGCCGCCGCGATGATCGTCACGGCCCGCATCCTGCCATCCGGTCGGGGTCAGGCCCGCACGTGCATCCGCTCGCCCTGTGGTCCGTAGATCGCGAGCGCCTCGACCGGGTCCGGCCCCGGGTTGCCGACCCAGTGCGGGGTGCGGGTGTCGAACTCCACCACCTCGCCGGCGCTCAGCATCAGGTCACGACCGCCGAGCACCAGGCGCAGCCGCCCCGAAAGCACGTAGAGCCACTCGTAGCCCTCGTGCGTCTGCAGCTCCGGGACGAGCTCCGGCCGCGGCGGGTAGATCGTCTTGAACGCCTGCAGCCCGCCCGGCCGCCTGGTCAGCGGCAGGAAGGTGATGCCGTGCCGCACCACCGGGCGCGACCGGACCCGCGGGTCGCCGGTCTCGGGGGCATCGACCAGCTCGTCGAGCGCGACGTGGTGCGCCTTGGCCAGGGCGAGCAGCAGCTCAAGGGTGGGCTTGCGACCGCCGGACTCAAGGCGCGACAGGGTGCTCACCGAAATGCCGGTCTCCGCGCACAGGTCGGCCAGGGTGGCGTCGCGCTCCAGCCGGAGCTGGCGCAGCCGGGGGCCGACGCGTTGCAGGGTCTGGGCGAAGCCGTCGTCGGTCATGGATCCATTTTGCTGATACAGCAAGGATGTTTGTCAACTGGCGCACGACGTCGCAGACTCGTGGACATGAGCGATCAGGAGCAGGAGCAGGAGTACGACGTCGTGGTGGTCGGGGGCGGCGCGGCCGGGCTGAGCGGTGCGCTGGCGCTGGGCCGGTCCCGTCGCTCGGTGCTGGTGGTCGACGCCGGCAGCCCGCGCAACGCTGCCGCCGGCCACGTGCACAACTACCTCGGCCGCGAAGGCACGCCCCCGCTGGAGCTGCTGGAGATCGGCCGGGCCGAGGTCGCACAGTACGGCGTGCAGGTGACCGCCGGACAGGTCGAGGCAGTGCGTCGCTGGGACCGGCCCGGCACGGGCTTCCTCGTCACCACCGACGCCGGCCGCGAGATCGTCGCCCGCCGGGTCCTGGTCGCGTCCGGTGTCAGCGACGTGCTGCCCGACGTGCCGGGTCTGGCCGACCGCTGGGGACGCGACGTGCTGCACTGTCCCTACTGCCACGGCTGGGAGGTCCGCGACCGGGCCATCGTCGTGCTGGCCACCAACACCATGGTCACCCACCAGGCGTTGATGTTCCGCAACCTCAGCGCCGACGTGGTCGTCGTGCTGGCGGCGCAGGCACCGCGTCCGAGCGAGGAGGACCTCCAGCGGCTGGACGCCTGGGGGATCCGGGTCGTCGACGACCCGCCGACCGAGGTGCTCGTGGAGGGCGACGCCCTCACCGGGCTCCGGCTGGCCTCCGGCGACGTGCTCGCCTGCGACGCCGTCGTGGTGTCCGCCGGCTTCCAGGCGCGGGCGGACTTCCTGGCCCCCCTCGGTCTGCGGCCGGTGCCCTTCGAGATGAACGGCGAGACCCTCGGCACGATCGTGCCGGCCGATCCGATGGGCGCCACCGCCGTACCCGGCCTCTGGGTCGCCGGCAACGTCGGCGACGCGATGGCGCAGGTCGTCACCTCGGCGTCCGCGGGCCTCCGCGCCGGCGCGGTGGTCAACTACGACCTCATCGACGAGGACACCCGGACCGCCGTGCACGACCAGCTCGAGCAGAAGGAGGACTTCTTCGAGCAGCCGGCCTGGGAGGAGAGGTACGGCGCGCGCGACGCGATCTGGAGCGGCCGGGTCAACCCGCAGCTCGAGGTGGAAGTGGCCGGCCTCGAGCCCGGACGCGCCCTGGACATCGGCAGTGGCGAGGGCGCCGACAGCATCTGGCTCGCGGCGCACGGCTGGACGGTCACCGGCCTCGACTTCAGCACCGTCGCTCTCGAACGGGCGGGCTCCCACGCGGCGACCGCCGGGGTGGCGGACCGGACCGCCTGGCGACAGGTCGACGTCCGCACCTTCGACCCCACGGTGACCGACGAGCGCTGGGACCTGGTCACGTCGCAGTTCATGCACCTGCCCGACGGCGGCATGGTCGACCTGACCCGCCGGCTCGGTGATGCCGTCGCGCCGGGCGGAACGCTGCTCGTCGTGGGACACCACCCGGACGACCTGCACACCGGGCTGCGGCACGGTCAGCCCAGCTTCATGTTCACGCCCCAGGACCTAGTGCCCGCGCTGGACGACGCGTGGCAGGTCGAGGTGGCCGAGGTCCGCTCGCGCAAGGCCGACGGGCCGGACGGTGAAGTCGTGACCGTGCGGGACTCGGTGCTGCGGGCCCGCCGGCGCGACTGACGTCAGCGGGTCTTGCGGCCCGCGCGCAGCCCGGCCACCGTCTTGGCCACCCGGGTCTCGCGCGTCTCGGGCCGCTTGGCCTCCTCGATCCAGCGCACCCACTCCTTGCGGTGGCTGGTCGCCAGGCCCTCGAAGTGGGCGACGGCCTCCGGGTGGTCGGCCAGCGCCGCCTGCAGGTCGTCGGGGACGACGACCGCGCGGGGCGCCGCGTCGGGCTCGATGTCCACCGACACCGTGTCCCCGGCGACCACGCCCGCGACGGTCCGGTTCTCGGCGCTGAGCGGGACCAGGAAGCGGCCGCCCATCGACGCGACCGTCGTGCGGTAGGTGTGGCCCGCGACGGTCACCACCACCGCCGGTCGCCGCCCCGAGCCGAGCGCCTCCACGACGTTCGCGGGCACCTCGATGCCGGTCGCCGTCTTGCCGCCGAGCTCCACCTCTGCCTCGAACCTCATGGACGCGAACCTACCGGCCTAGGTACCTCAGACGCGCCGGCCCGGCTGAGGGAGCAGCAGTTAGGGAGTTCGTCCGATGTGCGGCCCCTCCTCAGAAGACCAGCATGGAGTCATCAACCAGCAGCAATCGAGGAGATGACGAACATGATGACTCCGGAGCCCTTCCTGAGCGCAGAGATCGAGTACCGCCAGCACCACCTGGCCGACCAGTACGGCAAGGGACGCCGCCACTGGGTGCCTCGCCGCCCGTCGT
Organism: Nocardioidaceae bacterium; assembly: GCA_039915665.1. Classification (GTDB taxonomy): domain Bacteria; phylum Actinomycetota; class Actinomycetes; order Propionibacteriales; family Nocardioidaceae; genus Nocardioides_B. The sequence goes on along the minus strand of JBDSMW010000086.1, from coordinate 14,194 downwards.
TGAAGCTGCCGCAGCCGCGGCGTCGGCCGGTGTCCGTGGCGTGAGCGTGCTGGCTCCAAGCGAGGAGGCCGGAAACGAGGGGCGGATGTCGGTCCTCTCCGCGATGATGGGCGGCGTGGCACCGCTCCCCGACACGATGCAGCCGATCCTGGGGCGCGACCGTGAGCTGGCCCTGCTGGCCGACCTGCTCGGCCTGGCGGGCGAGCCACGGTCGCGCTCGGTGCTGCTCGTCGGCGACGCCGGCGTCGGCAAGACCCGGCTGCTGCGGGAGCTGGTGGCCCGCGCGGACGGCGCCGGCTGGCAGACCCTGGTGGGGCACTGCCTCGACTTCGGCGACAGCGCCCTGCCCTACCTCCCCTTCTCCGAGCTGTTCGGCCGGCTCGCCGGCGACCGGCCCGAGACCATCGCCGAGCTGACCGCCGACCGACCGGTCCTCTCCCACCTCATGCCCGGTCGCCGGTTGATCTCCGGCACCACGGCCGGGGCGGCCGAGAACCTCGAGCGCTCCGACCTGTTCGACGCCATCCACGGCGCCTTCGACGACCTCTCCGAGGAGCGCCCCGTGCTCGTCGTGATCGAGGACGTGCACTGGGCCGACCGCTCCACGCGCGACCTGCTCTCCTTCCTCTTCGCCCGCGCCTTCCGCGGGCCCGTCGTCGTGCTCGCGTCCTACCGCACCGACGACCTGCACCGCCGGCACCCGCTGCGCGCGACCGCCGCCCAGTGGCTGCGCGTCCCCGGGGTGCACCGGGTCCAGGTGGACCCGTTGACCGATCCCGACGTACGCCGGCTGGTGCGGTCGCTGCTGCCGGGGCCGCTGTCCGAAAGCGACCTGCACACCATCGTCAGCCGGGCCGAGGGCAACGCGTTCTTCGCCGAGGAGCTGGTCAGCGCGACCGAGGGTGCGCACGGCGCCGGGCTGCCGGAGGACCTCGCCGACCTGCTGCTGGTGCGGCTCGACCGGCTGGAGGACGACGGCCGGGCCGTCGTCCGGGCGGCGGCGTGTGCCGGTCGGCGGGTCAGCCACCCGCTGCTCGCGGCGGTCGTGGGACTGCCGGACGACGTCCTCGAGGCGTCGCTCCGAGCCGCCGCCGAGCAGAACATCCTGGTGCGCCTCGGCACCGACAGCTACGCGTTCCGGCACGCCCTGCTGGCCGAGGCGGTCTACGACGACCTGCTCCCCGGCGAACGGGTCCGGCTGCACGCGGCCTACGCCGAGGCGATCGGCTCGGGTCGCGTGGACGGCACCGCCGCCGAGCTCGCCCGGCACGCCCGGCTCGCGCACGACCCGCTCACCGCCGTGCGCGCCAGCGTCGAGGCGGGCAACGAGGCGATGTCGGTCGGCGGTCCCGACGAGGCGGCCCGGCACTTCGAGACCGCGCTGGAGCTCGTCGCGGACCCGCGGGTGGCATCCGACCTCGACCCCGTCGACCTGGCCGTCAAGGCCGCCGACGCGCTGATCGCCTCCGGTCATCCCGAGCGCGCGCTCAAGCTCGGCCGGGCCCAGCTCGCCCACCTGCCCGCGGACGGGTCCGACCAGCACCGGGCGCGGCTGCTGATGTCGCTGGCCACCGGCACCCTGACGCTCGACAACTTCGGCGACCCGCTCGAGCTGACCACGCAGGCCCTCGAACTCGTCCCGGACGAGCCGACGGTCCTGCGGGCCCAGCTGCTCAGCCTGCACGCCCGCGCGCACCTGTGGCACGGGTCCGACGAGGACGCCGCCCAGCAGGCGATGGAGGCGCTCGCCCTCGCCCAGAAGCTCGACCTGCCCTCGCTCGTCGCCGACGTCACCACGACGCTGGCCGGCATCGACGACCGTGCGGGCGACACGGAGACCGCGCAGCGGGTCCTCGCCGGCATCATCGAGCAGGCGCACCGCGACGGCGACACCCACGCCGAGCTGCGCAGCCGCTACCTGCTGGCCGGCCTGCACCACGAGCGCGGCAACCTGGTGGCGGCCAAGGCGGCCTACCACGACGGCTACGTCCTGGCCCGACGGATCGGCCGGCCCTGGGCGCCCTACGGCTTCGAGGCCCGGTTGATGGAGGCGCTGGTCGGCTACGAGACTGGCGACTGGGACGACGCGCTGGAGCTGACGATGGTCGGTGGCCAGTCGCCGCCTCCGATCGCCGAGGCGATGCTGCTCGGCATCCGGGTGCTGATCTGCGTCGGCCGGGGCGACCCGGCCAGCGGGCGGCTGCTGGAGCAGCTCCGGCCGCTGTGGCCGCTCGACGGCCTGGTCGGCATCAGCGGGGCCGGCGCCGAGATCGAGTGGTACGGCGGGCAGCGCGACGTCCCGGCGATGATCGCCACCTTCGAGCGGGCGGTCCAGGTCGTCGGCCTGGCCTGGTCCGAGGGGTTCCAGGCCCGCATCCGGCTGACCGCCCTGGTGCTCGGCCACCTGGCCGATGCCGCGGCCGAGGCGCCGCACGGCGAGCGCACCGACCTCGTGGAGCACGCGCCGGCCCTGCTCGCCGGGGTGGACCGGGTGATGCAGCGGGTCCGCAGGCGCAAGCGGCCGTTCGGGCCGGAGGGGGTGGCCTGGCTGGAGCGCACGCACGCCGAGCACCTGCGGCTGCGCTGGCTGGCCGACGTCGACCCGCCCGAGGCCGACGAGCTGGTCGTGGCCTGGGAGCGGACCGTCGTCGCCTTCGAGCAGATGGGCCACCCGTTCGAGGTCGCCCGGTCGCAGGCCCGGCTGGCTGGCGTGCTCCGGGCCGTCGGTCAGAACGCCGAGGCGCGCACCCTGTCCGACCAGGCCCGGGCCACGGCGCGGGCGCTCGGTGCGCAGCCGGTGCTCGACGCCCTCGGCGCGGAGCCGCGTGCTCGGGAGACCCGGGGCGACTCGACGCTGACCGCGCGCGAGACCGAGATCCTCGGACTGGTCGCGCAGGGCCGCAGCAACGCCGAGATCGCCCGGCAGCTGTTCATCAGCGCCAAGACCGTCAGCGTGCACGTCTCCAACATCTTGGCCAAGCTCGGCGCCGGCGGACGCACCGAGGCGGCCGCCATCGGGCGGCGCGACGGGCTTCTGCCGCAGTGACCCCAGAAGCGTCGCCGGAGTAATCTCCGGGCATGCTCGAAGCGGCTTTCTGGGGATTCGTCGGCGGGGCCGCGCTCCTCATCGGTGCGGCGATGGCCGTCTACCTGCGCACCTCCATGCGTTTCGTCGGGCTCGTGATGGGCTTCGGCACCGGGGTCCTGTTCTCGGCCGTCGCCTTCGAGCTCACCCGGGAGGCCTACGACCGGTCCGGTGCCACGGCGGTCGTCCTCGGTCTGCTCGGCGGTTCCCTGGTCTTCTTCGCGGGCGACTGGGTGCTCGACCATCGCGGTGCGGCCGGCCGCAAGAGCCCGACGGGCATGCAGCAGAACGCGTCCGGAGGCGCCCTGGTCCTCGGCGCCCTCCTGGACGGCATCCCGGAGTCGGCGGCCATCGGCGTGAGCCTGGTGGGCGGGGGAGGGGTGGGGGTCGCTGTCGTCGTCGCGGTCTTCCTCTCCAACATCCCCGAGGGGTTGTCGGCCTCCGCCGGCATGAAGGCGAGCGGCCACTCCACCCGGCACATCTTCGGCCTCTGGGGGGCCGTCGCCGCCGCCTCGACCGTGGCGGCCGCCCTGGGCTTCGTGCTCCTCGGCGGTGCGCCGGCGCTGGTCGTGGCCGTGGTCCAGGCGTTCGCGGCCGGTGCCATCCTCACCATGCTGTCGGACACGATGGTCCCGGAGGCGGTCAAGCACGCAGGGTCGCTGGTCGGTCTGGTGACCGCGCTCGGCTTCGTCTGTGCGTTCTTGCTGTCGAACGCGTGAAACCGCTCGCAGCACGGCAGCCGACCTGGCCACGTCGGCGACCGTGACCTGGGGCCAGCGGCTGCGCGGGCTGCGCGTCGACACGACGCCGCTGCGGACGTCGCGCGACTTCCGGCTGCTCTTCCTCGCCGGCACGGTGTTCTACCTCGGCGGCATGGTGTCCTACGTCGCGCTGCCCTACCAGGTCTACCGGCTGACCGGCTCCAACTTCGCGGTCGGCGCCCTCGGCCTCGTCGAGCTGCTGCCCCTCCTCTTCTTCGGCCTGTACGGCGGGGCGCTGGCCGACCACGTCGACCGGCGACGGCTGCTGGTCGTCACCGGCGTTGCGCAGGTGCTGCTGACCGTCGTACTCATGGTCAACGCGTTCGGGCCGCAACGGCTCTGGGTCATCTACGTCGTCGGCGCCGCGCTCGCCGCGGCCGGGTCGTTGCAGCGACCGTCGAAGGAGTCGCTCGAGCCCCGCACCGTGCGGCACGACCAGATCACCGCCGCCAGCGCGCTGTCCTCACTCAGCCGGCAGATCGGCCTGCTGGCCGGCCCGGGACTCGGCGGCGTGCTCGTCTCCACGGTGGGCGTCGGCTGGTGCTTCGCGGTCGACGTCACCGGGCTGGTCGTCGCGACCCTCCTGTTCGCGAGGATGCGGCCCTACCCGCACGCGGAAGAGACCACGCCGCCCAGCCTCCGGGGCATCGGTGAGGGACTCGCCTACGCGCTGCGCCGGCGCGACCTGCTCGGCACCTACCTGATCGACATCGCGGCCATGCTGCTGGCCATGCCGGTGGTGCTCTTCCCAGCGCTGGCCGAGGACGTGTTCGGCCACCCCGAGCTGCTCGGCCTGCTCTACACCGCCGAGACCATCGGCAGCATGGTGGCCACCACGACGTCGGGCTGGACCTCGCGGGTGCACCACCACGGGCGTGCGATCGTGCTGGCGGCGAGCGTCTACGGCGCGGCCATCGGGCTGGCCGGGCTCGCGCCGTCGATCGGGCTGGCCGTCGCGCTGTTCGCGGTGGCCGGAGCGGCCGACATGGTCAGTGGGATCTTCCGCGCGACCATCTGGAACCAGACCATCCCCGACACGATGCGCGGCCGGCTCGCGGGCATCGAGATGCTGTCCTACTCCGTCGGCCCGCTCGGCGGGCAGGTCCGCGCCGGCGTGGTCGCCGACCTCTGGACCGTCCGCGGGTCCATCGTCAGCGGCGGTGCGCTGTGTGTGGTCGGGGTGGCGGCGACGGCCCTGTGGCTGCGGGACTTCTGGTCCTACGACACCCGCACCGACGAGCACGCCGTGCGCGAGCGCGCGCTGCGCCGGGCCCGCTGAGGGTTCCGCCCGCCGTCACATACTCGTAGTATGCGAAGCATGACGGTGACGGACGACCGCTTCGCGAAGATGCGGCCCTTAGGTGCCGGCGGCAGGAGTCGTCGCCGGATCGCGAGCAGGGACCTCCCGCCCGGACCCCGCTGGCCGACGCTGCTCCAGAGCATCGCCCTGGTCCGCTTCCGGCACACCTTCGTGCCCGCCATGCACAAGAGGTACGGCGACGTGTTCACCGTCCGGGTGATGCCCCAGGGCTCGGCGCTCGTGCTGTTCACCCGGCCCGAGCACGCCAAGGAGATCTTCGCCGGCGACCCTGAGGTGTTCCACGCCGGCAAGGGCAACGCGATCCTCGGGCCCATCATGGGCGAGCACTCCCTGCTGCTCCAGGACTCGACCGAGCACAAGCGGGCCCGCAAGCTGCTGATGCCGGCGTTCAACGGCGCCGCCCTGCGGGGCTACGCGTCGGTCGTGTCCGACCTGGCCGCCGCCGAGGTCGACCGCTGGCAGGTCGGCGTGCCGTTCCGGTCGCTGGACCGGATGAACGCGCTGACCCTCGAGGTGATCCTTCGGGTGGTCTTCGGGGTCACCGACGAGTCGCGGCTGGCCCGGCTGCGGCCGCTGGTCAACAAGACGGTCGACATCTCGCCCACCGTGCTCCTCGGCTGGGGCTACCCGTTGCTCCAGCGGTTCGGCCCCTGGAAGACGACCGTGCAGAACCAGCGCGACCTCGACCGGGAGATGTACGCCGAGATCGCCGAGCGTCGTACCGCGCCGGACCTCGCGGAGCGCACCGACGTGCTGTCCCGGCTGCTGTCGGTAGGCGAGGACGACCAGCTCTCCGACGGCGAGCTGCGCGACCAGCTCGTCACCCTGCTGCTCGCCGGACACGAGACCACGGCCACCGCGCTGTCCTGGGCCCTGTACGAGCTCGGCCGCGACCCGGAGCTGATGAGCCGCACGCGCAAGGCCGCGGCGGACGACGACACCGCCTTCCTGGAGGCCGTGGTCAAGGAGTCGATGCGGCTGCACCCGGTGATCCCGATGGTGGCCCGGCACCTGATGAAGCCCGCGACCATCGGCGGCGTCGACCTGCCGCGGGGCACCAACATCGGGCCGTCGATCCTGATCGGGCACGCCCGCGAGGACAGCCACCGCGACGCGACGGCGTTCCGCCCCGAGCGGTTCCTGGAGGGTGAGGTCGAGCCCTTCACCTGGATCCCGTTCGGCGGCGGCGTCCGCCGGTGCATCGGTGCCGGCTTCTCGCTGATGGAGGGCGTCGCGGTGCTCCGCGAGGTGCTCCGGCGCCACGACGTCGCGCTGCCCGACGGGGCCGTGGACTTCCCGCGGGTCCGCAACATCACCAGCGTGCCCCGGCACGGTGCCCGCATCGTGGTGGGCTGAGGAACCTCACAGAAACCTCGGTCACCCTGGTGGCTCACCCACGTCGTCGTACCTCGAGAGGTCCACCCTGTGCCGGACAACGTCTTCGGTCTGCCCGTCCACCCGCTCATCGTGCACGCGACCGTCTTCGTCGTGCCGACCGCTGCCCTCGCCGTCGCGCTCTACGCTTTGTGGCCGAGGTTCCGGTTCTGGGCCGGTTGGGGTCCGGTGGCTCTGTCGATCGCCGCGGTGGTCCTGACCCCCCTCAGCACCTCCTCGGGGGAGTCCCTCCAGCACCGGATCGGCGGCAGCAAGCTGATCGACGAGCACTCGCAGCTCGCCGACCTGCTGATCTGGTGGGTGGTCCCGCTGGCGGTGCTGGCCGCGGTGCTGTTCTGGTGGCACCGCAGAGACACGACCACGCGGCCGGCCGCGATCAAGGCGGTCCTCGCGGTCCTGTCGGTCGCCGTCGCGGTGGGCACCCTCGTGCAGGTCGTGCTGATCGGGCACAGTGGCGCCACCGCCTCGTGGGGCGACACCCCGGCCGCCTCGTCGCAGTCGACCGGCGGCGAGTGACGTCCCTATCCTGAGCCGATGACGTCGCCCCGACTCCTCCTGGTCGAGGACGACCCGGAGCTGCGGGCGATGCTCACCGAGCTGCTCAGCGAGGAGGGCTACGCCGTCGACGCGGCCGCCGACGGCCAGCGTGGCCTGCACCTCGGGCTCACGCGCGAGTACGACGTCCTGCTCCTCGACCGCGGGCTGCCGGCCGTCGACGGGCTGCACCTGCTGGGTCGGCTCCGCAGCGCCGGACGCGTCACGCCCGCGCTCGTGCTCTCCGCGCTCGGCAACCCGCGCGACCGCGTCGAGGGGCTCGACGCCGGCGCCGAGGACTACCTGGGCAAGCCGTTCGACCTCGAGGAGCTGCTGGCCCGGCTGCGCGCCCTCGTGCGACGGCACCTCGACCACGTTCCGGTGCTCGCGGTGCTCGGCGGCTCCTTCGACGTCTCCACCCGGTCGGTCCGGCTCGCCGACGGCGGCGAGGTGGCGCTCTCCGACCGTGAGTCCTCCCTGCTGGGCCTGCTGGCCCGCAACCCGCGCCGGGTCTTCGGGCGTGACGAGCTGCTCGAGTCCGTCTTCGAGGACGCCGAGGAGGCCGGGGTGGTGGACACCTACGTGCACTACCTGCGGCGCAAGCTCGGGCGCGGCGTCGTCGAGACGGTCCGCGGTCTCGGCTACCGCGCCGGTCGCCCGTGACCAGCGACGTCCGACGTACGTCCGTGCGGCTGGGGCTGCAGACCGGGCTGCTCGTCGTCGCGGTCATCGCGATCGTCTTCACCCTGCTGTTCCTCTTCTACGGACGCGCCGCGGACGCCGCGGCAGATGAGACCCTGCGCGACGCCACAGCCAACATCGACCGCGCCGACGAGGCGCCGCCCGGCATGCACGTCGTCGTCGTGACGCCCCGCGGACGGACGGAGTCCGAGGGCATGCCGACGGGCTTCCCCGACGAAGCGGCCCTGGCCCGCGTGCAGCGCGACGGCGTCGCGGTCGAGGAGGACGTCGTCGTGCGCGGTGACCGATACTCCGTGCGTACGGCGCGCGTGGGCGACCGCGTCACGCAGGCCGTCCTGGACGGTCACGAGGTGCAGGAGGAGAAGGCGCGCATCGTCACGTCCCTGCTCGTGGCGGGTGGGGTGGGCGTCCTGCTCGCAGCGCTCGTGGCGACCTGGATGGCGCGCCGGGCGATGGCGCCGCTCGCGGAGACGCTGGTCGTGCAACGGAGGTTCGTGGCGGACGCGAGCCACGAGCTGCGCACCCCGCTGACCCTGCTGAGCACCCGGCTGCAGATGGTGGCGCGTCGCGCCGGACGGGACGGCGCCGTCACGGGCGCCGACCTCGACGGCGTGCTGGCGGACACGGGCCGGCTCACCGGCATCCTCGACGACCTGCTGGTCGCGGCCGACAGCCGGGACGCCCCCGAGGAGACGGACGTCGACCTGACCGAGCTGGTCGGCCAGTGCGTCGACGCCGCCTCGGGCTCGGCCGAGCAGGCCGGGATCTCGCTGCGCCGTCTCGACGGGGACCCGGTCCGGGTCCGCGGCGTCGAGGCGGCGCTCCGGCGGGCGGTCACGGCGCTGGTCGACAACGCCCTCGGGCACGCGCGCTCCGAGGTCGAGGTGACGGTCGAGTCGCACCGTCGCACCGCTCGGGTGCGGGTGGCCGACGACGGTCCCGGCATCAGCCCCGAGGTGCGACCCCGGCTGTTCGACCGGTTCACCAGCGCCCGGACGGCAGAGGACGCCGACGGGAGGCGCCACTACGGCATCGGCCTGGCCCTGGTCGCCGACGTCGCGGCGGGGCACCACGGGTCCGTGGCGGCGGTGGACCGCGCCGACGGACGGTCGGGCGCCGTCCTTGAGCTGCGGCTTCCGGCTCTCTGACGTGCGGGTTCTACCTGGTCGGGCCGGTCCCGTGCCCGACGTGTGACGCTCGGGCTCGCTACCGTCACGATTGCGCAACACGGCCGGGTCGTTGCTTGACTCCGGAGCCAACTAGGACGACGTTGACCTATCGGCGCACATGTGTGCGCCCCCACCGTGTCTGTCGAGCCTGCTGCCCCCCGAGGAGCCCCACCGCGTGAGCACGCCCCTGGAAGTCGATCCCGGCACCGCGAGCGAAGGCGCGCTCGTCGGGTCCGGACCGGTCATCGAGGGCCGGTCTCTCGGACAGATCGCCTGGCGACGTCTCAAGCAGGACAGGGTCGCCCTTGCCGGAGCGGCGTTCCTGGTCTTCCTGGTGCTGGTCGCGATCTTCGCGCCGCTCATCACCAAGTTCCTGGGTGACCCGCCCAACCAGTTCCACCAGGACCTGATCAACCCGGCGACCGGTGGCCTGCCGATCGGAGCCCGTGGTGGCCAGAGCTGGCAGCACCTGATGGGGGTCGAGCCGGTCAACGGTCGCGACATCTTCAGCCGGATCGTCTACGGCGCCCGCATCTCGCTGCTGATCGCCTTCCTCGCCACCCTGCTCTCGGTGTTCATCGGCACCGCGCTGGGCACCGTCGCAGGCTTCTTCGGCGGCTGGGTCGACGCCGTCATCAGTCGGACGATGGACGTGTTCCTGGCGTTCCCCCTCCTGGTCTTCGCCATCGCGCTCGCGGGGGTGATCCCGGACCAGGCGTTCGGCTTGCAGGGCAACACGTTGCGGATCGCCCTTCTCGTGTTCATCATCGGGTTCTTCAACTGGCCCTACATCGGTCGCATCATCCGCGGCCAGACGCTCTCCCTGCGGGAGCGCGAGTTCGTCGACGCCGCGCGCAGCCTGGGTGCCCGACGCCACTACATCCTGTTCACCGAGATCCTGCCGAACCTCATCGCGCCGATCCTGGTCTACTCCACGTTGATCATCCCCACCAACATCTTGTTCGAGGCCGCCTTGTCGTTCCTCGGGGTCGGGGTCCGACCGCCGACCGCGAGCTGGGGCGGGATGCTCTCCGACGCGGTGAACTTCTACACGATCCCGCACTTCATGCTCTGGCCCGGACTGGCGATCTTCAGCACCGTCCTGGCCTTCAACCTGTTCGGGGACGGGCTGCGCGACGCACTCGACCCCCGGGCCCGCTAGCTGCTTCACCCGAACCACTTCACCTAGAAGAAGAGCACGACCCACTCCTCAAGAAGGGGCGTAACCGCACAATGACTAGCACGAGATGGAAAGCCTTTTCGGCTCTGACCGCAGTGGCTGCCCTGGGCCTCTCGGCCTGTGGCGGCGGCGGCGGCAGCAACGACGGCGGAGGGTCAGGTGGCACCGCCACCGCCTCCGCGAACGCAGCCGTCGGGAAGGTCTTCGGCCAGTCCGACAAGAAGGGCGGTGTCATCAAGCTCGCCAACTCCGGTGACTGGGACACGCTCGACCCGGGCGAGACCTACTACGGCTACTCCTGGAACTTCGCGCGCCTCTACGGTCGCTCGCTGCTGAGCTTCAAGGCCGCCCCAGGTGAAGCGAGCAACGAGCTGGTCCCGGACCTCGCGACCGACCTGGGCAAGCCGACCGACGGAGGCAAGACCTGGACCTACACGCTCCGCAAGGGCGTGAAGTTCGAGGACGGCACGGAGGTCAAGGCTTCCGACGTGGCCTACGCGGTCGCGCGGTCCATCGACAAGGAGACCTTTCCCAACGGCCCGGCGTACTTCGACGCCATGCTCGATTTCCCGGCCGGCTACAAGGGTCCCTACAAGTCGAAGGGCGTGGACTACGCCTCGGCCATCTCGACGCCGGACGACAGCACCATCGTCTTCCACCTCAAGGCGCCGTTCGCCGGGTTCGACTACCTGGCTCAGCTGACCCAGACGATGCCGGTTCCCGAGGCCAAGGACAAGGGCGCGCAGTACCGCAACGTCGTGCAGTCCACAGGTCCCTACAAGTTCGCGGACCTGCAGGCCGGCAAGTCGTTCAAGCTGGTGCGCAACGACCAGTGGGACCAGAGCACGGACGACCAGCGCAAGGCGCTGCCGGACGAGTACGACGTCTCCCTGAACGTCAACGCCGACGACATCGACAACCGGATCCTGTCCGGCGACCTCGACCTCGACGTCGCGGGCACCGGTGCGCAGCCGGCCGCGCTGGCCCGGGTGCTCAACGACCCGTCGCTGAAGTCGAACACCGACAACCCGACGATCGCGCGGCTCTGGTACACCTCGATCAACCCGACGGTGAAGCCGTTCGACAACATCCACTGCCGCAAGGCCGTGGAGTACGGCATGGACCGGGTGTCCTACCAGACGGCGTACGGCGGCCCGGTCGCCGGCGGGGAGCCGGCGACGACGATCATGCCGCCGCAGATCCCGGGTTACGAGAAGTTCGACCTCTACGAGACCCCGGACGGCAAGGGTGACGTGGCCAAGGCCAAGGATGAGCTCAAGCAGTGCGGCCAGCCGAACGGTTTCAAGACCAACATCTCCTACCGGACCGAGCGTCCCAAGGAGAAGGCGACAGCGGAGGCCTTCCAGCAGGCGCTGTCGAAGATCGGCATCGACGCCACGCCGAAGGGCTACCCGCAGGGTGACTACTTCTCGGCCTACGCCGGCAACCCGCCGTTCGTGGTCAAGAACAACATAGGCCTGACCCTCAACGGCTGGGGTGCCGACTGGAACGACGGCTTCGGCTTCCTGTCGCAGATCGTGGACAGCCGCGTGATCCGGGAGACCGGTGGCTCTTCCAACACGAGCGTCCGGATCCCCGAGGTCGACAAGATGCTGGACACCGCGCAGGTCGAGCTCGACCAGGCCAAGCGTGAGTCCGACTGGACTGCCATCGACAAGGCCGTGATGGGGCAGGCCGTGATCTACCCGGGCGTCTACTCCAAGTCCGTGCTGCTGCGGAGCAAGAACCTGACGAACGTGTTCGTCAACGACTCCTTCGGCATGTACGACTACATGTCCCTAGGCGTCAAGTAGTTCACCAGCACGACAGTTCACCGCAACGATCGATGAGATCTGAGGAGTGAAGGCGAAGGTGCCCGGTCGGGGGAGACCCCGGCCGGGCACCGACTCCGAACAACGTGGTTGCTTATATCTTCCGGCGGCTCGTCGCCGCAGCAGCGATGCTGGTGCTGGTCAGCATCATCACGTTCTCCATCTTCTACCTGGTGCCCCGCTGGGCCGGGGCGACGCCGGAGACGCTGGCCACCCGGTACGTCGGACGGACGGCGACCGCAGACACCGTCAAGGTGACCGCCGAACGTCTCGGGTTCTACGACCCCTTCTACGTGCAGTACGGCCACTGGGCCAAGATCGTCGTCGCCGGTGGCCAGTTCGACATGGGGGCTCAGAAGGTCGAATGCGCCGCGCCGTGCCTCGGCTACTCCTTCATCACCCGGCAGGCGGTGGGCCCCGAGCTCCTCGACCGCGCCCCGGTCACCTTCTCCCTCGCCATCGGAGCCGCGGTCATCTGGGTGGTCGCCGGCGTGGGCGTCGGCGTGCTCTCGGCCCTGAGGCGCGGTTCTTTCTTCGACCGCGCTGCGATGACGATCGCCCTGGCCGGCGTCTCCATGCCGATCTTCTGGACCGGGCTGATGGGCCTGACCTTCTTCAGCTACAAGTGGCACGTCTTTCCACCGGGCGGCTCCTACGTGCCGTTCCTGACCAACCCGTTCGAGTGGGCGCACGACCTGCTGCTGCCGTGGATCACGCTGGCGTTGCTGTTCTCCGCGCAGTACGCCCGCCTGACCCGGGCCGGCATGCTCGAGACGATGAACGAGGACTACGTCCGCACCGCCCGGGCCAAGGGTCTGCCGGAGCGGCGGGTGGTCGTCAAGCACGGCCTGCGCGGCGCTTTGACGCCCCTCGTCACGATCTTCGGCCTGGACTTCGGCCTGCTGATCGGCGGTGCCGTGCTGACCGAGAAGGTGTTCTCGCTCAACGGGCTCGGGAAGTACGCCATCGACGGCATCATCAACAACGACCTTCCGAAGGTGCTCGGGGTGACGCTGCTCGCAGCCCTCTTCGTCATCCTAGCCAACCTGGTCGTCGATATGCTGTACGCCGTCGTCGACCCGAGAGTGCGGACCAAGTGACGCTCACCGACCACGAGAGCCACACCCCCGCCGCGCGAGCCGGCTCCTTCCTGGAGGTCCGGGACCTGCGCGTGCACTTCCCCACTGACGATGGCCTGGTGAAGTCCGTTGACGGGCTCTCCTTCGGCGTCGACCGCGGCAAGACCCTGGGCATCGTTGGCGAGTCGGGCTCGGGCAAGAGCGTGACGAGCATGTCGGTGATGGGTCTGCACAAGAAGGGCAGCGCACGGATCTCCGGCGAGGTGCTCCTCGACGGGCAGGACCTGATCTCTTCCTCGCGCGAGGACGTCCGCAAGATGCGCGGCAAGCGGATGGCGATGATCTTCCAGGACCCGCTGTCCGCGATGCACCCGTACTACACGGTGGGCAACCAGATCGTCGAGGCGTACCGGATCCACAACCACGTCTCGACCAAGAAGGCCCGCGCGCACGCGATCGAGATGCTTGACCGCGTCGGCATCCCCGAGCCGCACCGCCGCGTCGACTCCTACCCGCACCAGTATTCCGGCGGCATGCGGCAGCGCGCGATGATCGCGATGGCGCTGTCCTGCGACCCCGACCTGCTGATCGCCGACGAGCCGACCACCGCGCTCGACGTGACCGTGCAGGCGCAGATCCTGGACCTGATTCGGGAGCTGCAGAAGGAGTTCAACTCCGCGGTCATCATCATCACCCACGACCTCGGGGTGGTCGCCGAGCTCGCCGACGACATCCTGGTGATGTACGCCGGCCGGGCGATCGAGTACGGCACGGCCGAGCACATCTTCAACGAGCCGGAGCACCCCTACACCTGGGGCCTGCTCGGGTCGATGCCGCGCTTCGACCGGGAGCGCACCGAGCGGCTGCTGCCGATCAAGGGCACGCCGCCGAGCCTGATCAACGTGCCGCAGGGCTGCGCGTTCAACCCTCGGTGCGACTACCACGAGCGGGTCGGCTAGGCCTGCGTGGTCGATCGCCCGGACCTGCTCGACGCAGGTGACCAGCACCTGGTCGCCTGCCACATCCCGACCACCGAGCGTCAGCAGATCTGGACGCAGGAGATCTCCCCGAGGCTGTCATGACGACCCCACCCCAGACCGAGACCGGCCAGACCCAGCCCGACCACACGGAGCCCG
>JBDSMW010000068.1:0-24408 GCA_039915665.1 Nocardioidaceae bacterium | reverse complement strand
CCGCGCTCGTGCCCACCTGTGTCGCCTTGGGGGTGCTCGTCCTCGTCTGGGCGGCCACCACCGGCCCCGTCGGCATGCTGCACGGCTCCGGACGGCGTTTCGTGTTCAAGCCCCCGCCTCCCGTGACGACGCCGCCGAGCGAGGGACCGACCACCGGGAACCTGCGGGAGACCACCAGGAACGTCGAGCAGGTCGCCGACCTGTCCTGGGTCGGGGACCTCATCGCGACCACCGTCCTGCTGGCCGTCTGCGCCGCGGTCTTCCTCGGGCTGCGCCAGCTGTGGCTGCGTCGCTGGCAGGCCCCCGAGCGACCGCCCGAGCTCGAGTTCGACGCGCTGCCCGACCGGCTGGTCGAGGCGCTCTCGGGTGACCTCGTCGCCCAGCTGGAGGTCGTGGAGCAGGGCGATGCCCGCAACGGCATCGTGGCCTGCTGGCTGCGGCTGCAGGAGATCGTCGGCGACGCCGGCCTGCCGGCCCGGGCCTCGGAGACCTCCGCGGAGTTCGTGGTCCGGACGCTGAAGGCGCTCGACCTCGACCCGCAGGCGATCGGCACGCTGGCGGCGCTGTACCGCGAGGCCCGCTTCTCCGAGCACGACATGGGCGAGGACCGTCGTACGACGGCCCGCACGGCGTTGCAGGCCCTGCACCAGGACCTCCGATCCCGCGGGACCGTGCGGTGAGGGAGTCGACCCGCAGGTGGGTGTCCCGGATCGCGTCGGCGGTGGTGCTCTGGCTGGTGATCGTCGTGGTCGCGCGGTTCCGGGGCAACGACCCGGACCTGCTGCTGGTCGCGTTGACGGTCGCGGCGGTCGGGACGCTCCTGTGGCTCTACCTGGACGCGGGGACCGTCACCCAGTCGCCGCTGTGGGAAGTCGCCGAGTTCGAGTCGGTGCGCCCGCCCGGCGAGGACCCGCGGCTGGCCCTGCTCACCCGTGTCGTGGGCCAGCACCTCGACGCGCGAGAGGTGGGCGACACGCTCCAGCGGCACCTCGTGGACCTCGCGGACCACCGGCTGGTGACGCAGCACGGGGTGAGCTGGCGGGCGGACCCGGAGCGCGCAGCTCCTCTGCTGGGTCCCGACCTGGTGGCGCTCGCACGTCAGCACACGCCGTACCCCCGCATGACCCTGCAGCAGATCGACGTGCTCCTCTCCAGGATCGAGGCCCTGTGAACGCACCGGACGAGACCACCCCCACCGTGTCGGAGGCCGCGGCGCTGGCCCGCCAGGTGGTCGACGAGGTCGAACGCGCCGTGGTGGGCAAGCGGGGGGCCCTGGTGATCGTGCTCGCGGGGATCCTCGCGGGGGGTCACGTGCTCATCGAGGACCTGCCCGGCCTCGGGAAGACGCTGGCCGCCCGCTCGTTCGCGCAGACCCTGGGCCTGTCCTTCACCCGCGCGCAGTTCACGCCCGACCTGCTGCCCGCCGACCTCACGGGCTCCTTCGTCTACGACCAGAAGCGCGGCGAGTTCGAGTTCCGGCCCGGTCCGCTGTTCACCGGGCTGCTGCTCGCCGACGAGATCAACCGGACCCCGCCGAAGACCCAGTCGGCCCTGCTCGAGGCGATGCAGGAGGGGCAGGTCACCGTCGAGGGCCAGACCTTCCCGCTCGAGGCGCCCTTCCACGTGATCGCGACCGCGAACCCGGTGGAGTACGAAGGCACCTACCCGCTGCCCGAGGCCCAGCTCGACCGGTTCCTGCTGCGGGTGTCGTTCGGCTACCCGACCCGCGACCAGGAGTGGGACGTGCTGAAGCGCCGGATCGCCCGCCGCCGTGAGGCGCAGGAGCTCGACGCCGTCACCGACGCCGCCGGCCTGCTGGGAATGCAGGCGGCGATCGAGACGGTCACGGTGGAGGAGAGCTGCGGGCGCTACTGCGTGGCGCTCGCCTCCGCGACCCGCGACCACCCCCAGGTGCTGATGGGGTCGTCCCCGCGCGGCGCGCTCGCGCTGATGCTGACGGGCCGGGCGTACGCCGTGATCGCGGGCCGCGACTACGTCGTGCCCGAGGACGTCAAGGCGGTCGCACCGTCGGTGCTCGCGCACCGCATCACGGTGAAGCCCGAGCTCTGGATGAGCGACGTCAGTGGCACCTCCGTCGTGCGCAGCGTGCTGGCCCAGGTCGACACCCCGGGTGCGCGGGAGGCCGGCGCCGGCGGGTTCGAGCGGCCGGGGCGCTGAGGTGCTGCACGGCAGGGTGTGGCAGCCGGGCACGGTGCTCGTCCGGGCCGCGCTCGTCTCGGCGGCCTACGCGGTGGTCGCGGTCGTGCTGGGTCGTCCCGACCTGCTGGTCCTCGCCGCGCCCCTGCTCGTGCACGCGGTCGCGGCCTCGCTGCACCGACCGCAGGCCGTGCCGTCGGGACAGACCTGGCTGGGCACGGACTACGTGCGGGAGGGGGAGGGCACGACCGTGCACGCCCGCTTCGACGACGCGGGTGACGCGGAGCACGTGCTGCTCGCCGTGACGCCGCACCGGTGGCTGGTCGCCCGTCCCGCGAGCGGCCTGGTCGGAGCCACGTCGCCGCCCGCCGAGTCCCGGGTCGACGTGAGCATCCCGGTCGCCAGCATGCGCTGGGGGAGGCGGCGCCTGGGAGACGGTCTGGTCGCGGCGACCTCGCCGTGGGCGGGCTACCAGTGGGGGCCGTTGCCGCTGTTCCCGCAGGACCTCACGATCCTCCCCGTTCCGGCCCCCTTCGACAGCCGGAGCGCCTCCCCGCACCCCATCGGGCTGGTCGGCCAGCACCCGTCTCGACGCCGCGGCGACGGCTCGGAGTTCGAGAGCATCCGGCCCTACCAGCCCGGAGACCGGCTCCGGCGCATCCAGTGGCGGGTCAGCCTGCGCACCGGCAGCATCCACGTCACCAGCACCGTGGCCGAGGAGGACGCCAGCGTCCTGCTGCTCGTCGACACGGGAGTGGAGGTGGGCAGGAGCGGCGGCGTGAACGGCGCCCCCAGCACCCTCGACGTCGCCGTGCGCGCGGCCGGGGCGGTCGCCGAGCACTACCTGATCCGGGCGGACCGCGTCGGGCTGCGGATCCTGGGCTCCACCGGGCGCAACGCCGTGCACACCGCGGCGGGACATCGACACCTGCGCCGCGTTCTGGACACCCTCGCCCGCATCGTGCCGGGCGAGAACCAGGACCTGAACCTGGCGCACATGCGCTTCCAGGTGCCGGCCGGCAGCATCGTGCTGGTCTTCTCGCCGATGCTGTCCCAGGCCGCGGTCGTGGCCACGACGACCCTGGCCTCGCGGGGGCTCGACGTGGTGGTCGTCGACTGCCTGCCCCCGGACCTCGACCTGGGGGTGGACGACCCTCGTGCGCTGCTCGCCTGGCGGATGCGGCTGCTCGAGCGGGAGGCGCTCCTGGGCCGGGTGCGCCGCTCCGGGATCCCGGTGGTCGAGTGGCGGGGCCGCGGCACCCTCGACGAGGTGCTGCGTCGGCTCGGTCGCCGGGCGGTCAGGCCGAAGGCCGGCCAGAGATGAGAAAGCTCCTCGACCAGCTGATCCTCGCGTCACCGCAGCAGAAGGCGATCCGGCTCGTCGCGCTGCTCGCCGCCCTGGCCTTCCTCGGCATCGTTCCGGCCGCCGGAGGCGTGTTCCACCCGGTCTTCACGGTCGTCGCAGTCCTGCTGTCCCTCGTGGTGGTCCTGACCCCCGAGTCGAACGCGCCGCTGGGGCTGATGGTCTACCTCGGCGCCCTGTGGGCGCTGTCGGTCCCCGGCCACCTCGACCTGTGGACCCTGGCGGCGGCCGTCGTCCTCTGCGTCCTCCACCTGGCCTGCACCCTCACGTCGTACGGCCCCTCGGGACTGACCCTCGACGCCGACCTGCTCGGGCTGTGGCGACGGCGGCTCCTGCTGTGCGTCGGGGCGGCCGTGCTGGTGTGGGCCTCCGCGAGGACGGTGGCGTTCCTCGACGTGCCGGGCAGCGGTCTCGCACTCGGTCTCGCGCTGCTGGTCTTCCTCACCTGGGTGACGTTCCTGACGGTGCGTCTGGCCCAGAGCCGCACCGAGTAGCCTCCCCGGCATGGATCCGGAGGCGTACGTCGAGGCGGTGCTGAGCCTCGTCGAGCAGGTTCCGCGGGGACGCGTGACGACCTACGGGAGCCTGGCCGACGCGGTCGGCTCGCGGGGCCCGCGCAGCGTCGGACGGGTGATGTCGACGCACGGCGGCTCGGTCTCCTGGTGGCGGGTCGTGCGGGCCGACGGGTCACTCCCGCCGAGCCACGACGACGAGGCGCGCGCGCACTACCTCGAGGAGGGCACCCCGCTGCGTCCCTCCGGGCGGATGGACATGGAGCAGGCCTACTTCGACGGCTTCCGGGTCGGCTCATAGCCTGGCGCGGTGACCGCCCTCCCCGTGACCGTCTCCTTCACCCGCCACGTCGCGCCCGACCGTGTCGACCAGATGATCGCGTGGGTGCGCGCCGGGTCGGCGCTGGGGCTGGTGGGGGAGCCTGGACCGCTGGCGGCACCGGTGAACGATTCTGTCGGCCGCCGATGATGTGATGGAGCCGTGACGACGTACCGGCTCTCCCTGGACCGCTCCGGACCGGTGGCACCACCCGCCCTTGACGCGTTCCAGCAGTCCGTCGTGGACCACCCGGGCGGACCGCTCCTCGTGCTGGCCGGCCCCGGCACCGGCAAGACCACCACGCTGGTGGAGGCGATCGTCGACCGCATCGAGAACCGCGGAGCCTCGCCCGACTCGGTGCTCGCGCTGACCTTCAGCCGTAAGGCCGCCGAGCAGCTGCGCGACCGGGTCACCGCCCGGCTGGGCCGCACGATGGCGACCACGCTGAGCTCGACGTTCCACTCCTTCGCCTACGGCCTGGTCCGCCGATACTCCTCCGCCGAGCTGTACGCCGCGCCGCTGCGGCTGCTCTCGGCCCCCGAGCAGGACGTGATCCTCCAAGAGATGCTGGCTGCCCCCGAGGCGCCGCAGTGGCCCTCAGGGCTGCGCGCGGCGCTCGGGACCCGGGGGTTCGCGCGCGAGGTGCAGGCGGTCCTGGCCCGCGCCCGGGAGAAGGGGCTCGACGCCGAGGGTCTGAGCCGTCTCGGTGAGCACGAGGGCGTCCCGACGTACACCGCCGCCGGACTCTTCCTGGAGCAGTACCTCGACGTCCTCGACGCCCGCAGCGTCATCGACTACCCCGACCTCATCACCCGGGCGGTGATCGAGGCCGGACGGCACCGGGACGAGCTGCGGGCGCAGTTCCGGCACGTGTTCGTCGACGAGTACCAGGACACCGACCCGAGCCAGGTGGCGCTGCTGCGCGAGCTGGTCGCGCCGGGCGGCGACCTCACCGTGGTCGGTGACCCGCACCAGTCGATCTACTCCTTCCGTGGCGCCGACGTCCGCGGCATCCTCGACTTCCCGTCCGCGTTCCCGCGCCAGGACGGCAGCAAGGCCGACGTGGCCGTCCTGCGGACCACCCGTCGGTTCGGCGCCAATTTGCTGCTCGCCTCGCAGCGGGTGGCCGCCCGGCTCCCGCTGGCCGGCAGCATCGGCGAGGAGGACCGGAGGGCGTTCCTCGCACCGCGGGTGGTCGAGGGCGCGCTGCCGGGGCGGGTCGAGGTGACCACCTTCGACACCGAGCGCGCAGAGGCCGAGCACCTGGCGGACCGGCTGCGCCGCGCGCACCTCGAGGACGGCCGGGACTGGGCCGACATGGCGGTGCTGGTCCGCTCGGGGCGCACCTCGATCCCGGCGCTGCGACGTTCCCTGACGGCCGCCGGGGTGCCGGTGGAGGTCGCCGGCGACGACACGGCCCTGGTCCGCGAGCCGGCCGTCGCCCCGCTGCTCGACGCGCTGCGGGCCGTGCTGCTGCTCCGGGCAGACCCGGACGCCGAGCAGCGGCTCGACGCGACCGAGGTCGAGGCCCTCCTGGTGTCTCCGCTGGCCGGCCTGGACGCCGTCGAGCTGAGGGCGTTCGCCCGGGAGCTTCGCGAGCGCGACAAGGCGTCCGACACCTCGCCGAGGCCGTCGGGCGAGCTGCTGCGCGACGCGGTGCTCGACCCGTCCACGATCGCGGGCCTGCACGGCTCCGCCGCCCGCAAGGTGTCCGCGCTGGGGATGCTCCTGGACGGTGCGCGCAACCGGCTCGACGAGGGGGGCACCGCCGAGGAGGTGCTCTGGGACCTGTGGGCCGGCACCGACTGGCCCTCGCGGCTGCGCTCGTCCGTCGGCGCCGGTGGCCACCGGTCCCGGCTCGCGCACCGCGACCTCGACGCCATCTGTGCGCTCTTCGAGACCGCGGCCCACGCGGAGGACCAGCGGGGCCACACCGGGGTCGGCGACTTTCTCTCCACGCTGGTGGCGCAGCAGATTCCCGCCGACACCTTGGCCGACCGCGGGGTGCGCGGCAGTGCCGTGCGGCTGCTCACGGCCCACCGCTCCAAGGGCCTCGAGTGGCCGCTCGTGGTGATCGCGCACGCGCAGGAGGAGGGCTGGCCGGACCTGCGCCGCCGCAGCACCCTGCTGCAGGCCGACCGGATCGGGGTCTCGGAGCTGCTGCCGCCGGTCAGCACCCGCGACCTGCTCGCCGAGGAGCGTCGGCTGTTCTACGTCGCGGCCACGCGCGCCCGCGAGCGGCTGCTGGTGACGGCGGTGCGCTCGCCCGAGGACGAGGGGGATCAACCGTCCCGCTTCCTGGCCGAGCTCGGCGTGGACGTGCGGCACGTCCAGGGTCGTCCGCGCCGGCCCCTCACGATGGCCGGTCTCGTCGCCGAGCTGCGCCGCACCCTCTCCGACGACCGGGTGTCGGAGCCGCTCCGACGTGCGGCCGCGCGACGCCTCGCCCGGCTCCGGGCGTCCGAGCCGGGGGGCCGTCCCGTCGCACCGCAGGCGGACCCGGGCAGCTGGTGGGGCACCCGCGCCCTGACGGCGGCCGACCGGCCCGTCCGTCCCGTCGACGAGCCGGTCGGGATGAGCGCCAGCGCGCTCACCAGCCTCGACCTGTGCCCCGCCCGTTGGTTCCTCGAGCGCGAGGCCGGCGGGTCGGCGGAGACCACCCAGGCGCAGGGGTTCGGCAGCGTCGTGCACGAGCTGGCGGACCGGATCAGCCGGGGCGACCTGCCGGCCGACGCGACCGCCATCGACTCTCTGATGGAGCGGGTCGACGAGGTCTGGGGCCAGATCCCGTTCCGGACGCCGTGGTCCTCGGCCCGCGAGCGGGACGAGGTGCGGCACGCCCTCTCCCGGTTCATCGCGTGGCACAACCGGCCCGACGCCCGCACGGTCCTGGCCACGGAGCAGTCGTTCGAGTCCGAGGTGGCGCTCCCCGGCGGCCAGCGGGTGCGCCTGCACGGGTTCGCCGACCGGCTCGAGCTCGACACGGAGGGCCGGGTGGTCGTCGTCGACCTGAAGACCGGCAAGTACCCCGCCTCCGACCTGCCGCGCCACCCCCAGCTCGGGCTCTACCAGCTGGCCGTCGACACCGGCGCCGTCGCCGACCTGGCCGCGGACGCGACCAGTGGCGGGGCCGAGCTCTGGCAGCTCCGGCAGGACTCCCGCACCGGCCTCAAGGTCCAGGAGCAGGCTCCGCAGCCCCCGGACGACGACGGTCTGACCCCCGTGCAGCGGCAGCTGACCGACGCCGTGGCCGCGATCCGCAGCGAGCGCTTCGAGGCCCGCCCTGGCACGCACTGCGAGCGGTGCTCGTTCGCGATGATGTGCCCGACGCAGGTCTCCGGGACGGTGCTGCACTGATGTCCGTCACGAGCACCCGCATCGAGTCACCCGCCGACCTCCGCCGCGTGATGGGCAGCGACTTCGAGGTCAGCGCCGAGCAGTGGGCGGCGATCCGCGCCCCGCTGGAGCCCGCCGTCGTCATCGCCGGCGCCGGCTCGGGCAAGACCTCGCTGATGGCGGCCCGGGTCGTCTACCTGGTCGCGACCGGACAGGTGACGCCCGACCAGGTCCTCGGGCTCACCTTCACGACCAAGGCCGCGGCCGAGCTGAGCACCCGGGTGCGCGACGCCCTGGCCGCCGCGGGCTACGGCCGAGGCGCCCTGCTCGACGACGACGAGGAGCTGGCCGAGCCGACGGTCGCGACCTACAACGCCTACGCCGCCGGGCTCCTCACCGAGCACGGCCTCCGGATCGGCCACGAGCCCGACATCCGCGTGATGGCCGACGCGTCGCGCTACCAGCTCGCCGCGCGCGCGATCGCCCGGCACCGCGGACAGGTCCTGCTGCTCTCCGACAGCCCGCCGCACGTCATCGACGACCTGCTCGCCCTCGAGGGCGCGATGAGCGAGCACCTCGTCGGGGTGGCCGACGTGCGGGCCTTCACCGCGCGCATGCGCTCGGAGTTCGAGGCGGTGCTTGCCACCAAGGTCACCAAGGCCCAGCAGACTCTCGTCGAGGCGCAGGACAAGCGCCAGGAGCTGCTGGGCCTGGTCGAGACCTACCGTGCGCTCAAGGCCGACCTCGGGCTGATGGACTTCTCCGACCAGATCGCCCTGGCGGCCCGGCTGGCTGACGAGCAGCCGGAGGTCGGTGCGGTCGAGCGCGACAAGTTCCGGGTGGTGCTCCTCGACGAGTACCAAGACACCTCGGTGGCGCAGGCCCGACTTCTCCGACGGCTGTTCTCCGGTCCGGACGTCGAGGCCGGACGCGGGCACGCCGTGATGGCCGTCGGTGACCCCAACCAGGCGATCTACGGCTGGCGCGGCGCCTCGGTCTCCAACATCCTCGGCTTCGGTCACGACTTCCCGGGGGCGGACGGCCGCACCGACGCCCCTGCCTACCCGTTGACCGTCAACCGGCGCTCGGACGCGCGCATCCTCGACGTGGCCAACCAGTTGGCTGCGCCGCTATACGCCGCCTACCCCCAGACCCGTGAGCTGCGCGCCAAGCCAGACGCGGCTCCGGGTTCAGTGCGCACCACCGTCCATCCGACGTACGACGACGAGCTGGCCTGGCTGGCGGGCGAGGTGACCCGCACGCACGCCGCCATGACGGAGCCGACGTGGCGGGAGATCGGGGTGCTGGTGCGCGACAACAAGCACGCCGCCGACGTCTTCGACGTGCTCTCTCGTGCCGAGATCCCCGTCGAGATCGTCGGCCTCTCGGGCCTGCTGCGGCTGCCCGAGGTCTCGGAGGTGGTGTCGACGCTCTCGCTGCTGCACGACCTCACTGCCAACGCCGACCTGCTCAACCTGCTGACCGGGCCGCGGTGGGCGATCGGTCCCCGCGACCTGGCCCTGCTCGGCCGACGCGCGCGCGACCTCGCCGGTGCCACCGGCCGGGCCACCGGTGAGCGCAGCCTGCACGAGTCCCTCCAGGCCGCTGTGGCGGGCAGCGACCCGACCGAGGTGGTGGCGCTCTCCGACGCCCTGGGCGACCCCGGCGAGCTGCCCTACTCGCCCGAGGCGCGCGAGCGCTTCGAGCTGCTGGCGCGCGAGCTCGGCTACCTCCGTCGGCACGGCGGCGAGACCCTGCTCGACATCGTCCGCCGGATCGTCGACACCTGCGGCATCGACGTCGAGCTCGACGCCTCCGTCAGCCCGGCCGCGCGGGCCCGCCGCGAGAACCTGGACCTGTTCGTGAAGGCGGTCGCGGACTTCCAGTCGATCGACGGGTCCGTCACCCTCCCCGCCCTGCTGGCCTACCTCACCGCCGAGGACGAGCTCGGCAACGGCCTGGACATCGCGAGCCCGTCCGAGGCCGACTCGGTGAAGCTGCTCACCGTGCACCGGGCCAAGGGCCTGGAGTGGGACGCGGTGTTCGTGGTCGGCGTGTGTGCCGAGCGGTTCCCGAGCACCACCCCGCGATCCCGGTGGCCCAAGGGACACGCCGTCCTGCCCACACCGCTGCGGGGCGACGCCGCCGACCTGCCGCGCCTGAACGGCTTCACCCACAAGGACGTCGACGCGCTGGCGGTCGACTCGCGGGCGCACGACGCCGTCGAGGAGCTGCGCCTGGGCTACGTCGCGTTCACCCGGGCCCGGTCCCTGCTCTGGGTGTCGTCCCACGTCTGGCGGCACGGCCGGATCAAGCCGGTCGGGCCGTCGGCCTTCCAGCGGGTGGTCCGGACGGCGCTGCAGGGCTGGTCCGAGGACGCGCAGGTGTGGCTGGAGCCGACCGACGGGGAGCCGAACCCGCTGCTCGACGGCCGCCGAGCGGTGCCCTGGCCGGTCACCGACCAGACCGCCGAGACGCTTCGCCGCCTCGAGGCGGCCCGTTGGGTGCACCAGGAGTCCGGGAGACTCGATCACCCGGCGCCCGCCGACGACCTCGACCTGGTCGAGAGCTCGCTCGTGCAGGAGTGGGACGACGAGCTGGAGCGGCTGCTGGCCGAGGCCCGCCTGGACCGCGCCGACGAGGTCCCGGTCCCGCTGCCCACGAGCCTGTCGGCGACCGCGATGGCGCGGCTGCGCGACGACCCCGACCGGCTCGCCGCTGACCTGGCCCGGCCGATGCCGCGCCAGCCGTCCTCGTCCGCCCGGTTCGGCACCCGCTTCCACGCCTGGGTCGAGGCACGGTTCGGTCAGCAGGAGCTGATGGACCCCGACGAGCTGCCCGGCCGCGGGGACGCGGAGATCGACGACGACGACGACCTGCGCGAGCTCATCGGGCTCTTCGAGAAGGGCGAGTTCGCCGAGCGCACACCGGTCGCCGTCGAGCCGCCGTTCGCCCTGGTGCTCGCGGGGCAGGTCGTCCGGGGCCGCATCGACGCGGTGTACGACGACGGGGACGGCGGCTTCCTGGTCGTGGACTGGAAGACCAACCGGTCCCAGACCGCCGACCCCCTCCAGCTCGCGATCTACCGGGTGGCCTGGGCGGAGCTGCGCGGCGTCCCGGTCGAGCGCGTGCGGGCGGCGTTCTACTACGTCCGCAGCGGCGACCTGGTGGAGCCGCCCGGGCTGGAGTCACGGGCGGCGCTCGAGGCGCTCCTGGACGGCGGTGCTGGCCCGTCCTGACCAGGACCGGATGGCTCCACCGGGTCATGGGCCGGCCGCGGTGATCGCGTCACCATGGGGCCAGGGAGGCATCATGACCGTGCCCAGCACCGAAGCGCCCGCTCCGACCGCCTTCGTGCCCGAACAGGCCGGCCGCATCGACGACCGGGTCCCGACCGTCGTGGACCACGTCCGCATCCACGGCGTGCGCTGCTACTGGGACCTGCGTCAATGTCGCTGGGAGTGCCGCCCCGACTGACGCGGACCGGAGTCCGTCAGCCGACGGCTAGCAGGGCGTCCAGCGCGATCCCGACCATGTCGCCGAAGGTCTCCTGGCGTTCCTGGGCCGTCGTCTCCTCGCCGGTGACGATGTGGTCGGAGACGGTGCAGATCGCGAGCGCGCGCTTCTTGTACTGCGCCGCGAGCGTGTAGAGCGCGCTCGCCTCCATCTCGACCGCCAGCACGCCGTAGTCGACCATCCGCGCCGTGAGCTCGGGACGTGGGCTGTAGAACGAGTCGCTGGAGAAGATCAGCCCGACCTTGGCCGCCACGGACAGGTCGCGCGCCTCGAAGGCGTCGTGCGCCGCCCGGAGCAGCGCGTAGTCGGCCACCGGTGCGTAGTCCAGGCCCTCGAAGCGGATCCGGTTCATCGACGAGTCCGTGCACGCTCCCGAGGCGATGACCAGGTCGCGGAGCGCCAGGTCCTCGGTCAGCGCCCCGCAGGACCCGACGCGGACGATCGAGCGGACGTCGTACTCCCGGAAGAGCTCGTTGACGTAGATCGACAGCGACGGCAGCCCCATGCCCGAGCCCTGCACGGACACGCGCTCGCCGCGGTAGGTGCCGGTGAACCCGAGCATCCCGCGGACCTCGGAGTAGCACTGCGCGTCGTCGAGGAAGGTCTCGGCGATCCAGCGGGCGCGCAGCGGGTCGCCGGGCATCAGGACGTACGGCGCGACGGCGCCCGGCCCGGCGCCGATGTGGGTGCTCATGCGCCTCATCGTAGGGTCGGCACGTGACCGACTCGCCCTTCCCCGCACCCGGTTCGACCGACATCGCGCTGTCCGTCCGCACGCACGACCGGGTCGGTGAGCGGCGCACCGACGAGACCTGGCTGGCCGAGACCTGGGCGGACCCGCGCACGCGCATCGTCCCGGTGGCAGGGACCGAGTTTCCGGTCGACGAGGCGGGGGAGTCCGTGCGCTGGCACGCCGCGGGCGACCTGCGGGCGGACGGCTTGCGGATCTTCCTCGGCGAGCGGGACGGTGCGTCGTACTTCGCGGTCGAGGTGGAGGCACCGACCGACGAGGGCCGCTGGACGGGCTTCCGGGCGGTCGTGCAGTCGCTGCCGGAACCGGACGCGGGGTTCATGGTGCACGCGATCGCACTGGCGGAGTGGCACGCCACCCACCGGTTCTGCCCGCGCGACGGCAGCCGGCTGGTCGCCTCGGACGCCGGCCACGTGATGCGCTGCGAGGAGCACGGCCACCAGCAGTTCCCGCGGACCGACCCGGCCGTGATCATGCTGGTCACCGACGGCGACGACCGGGCCCTGATGGGCCGGCAGGCGGCCTGGCCCGAGGGCCGTTTCTCCACGCTCGCGGGCTTCGTCGACCCGGGTGAGAGCCTCGAGGAGGCGGTGATCCGGGAGGTGCTCGAGGAGAGCGGGGTGCACGTCGGCGAGGTGACCTACTTCGGCAACCAGCCGTGGCCGTTCCCGCAGAGCCTGATGGTCGGCTTCTTCGCCCGCGCCACCTCGACCGACATCCACGTCGACGGGGCCGAGCTGAGCGACGCACGCTGGTTCTCCCGCGAGGAGATGAAGGCCGAGGCCGACGCCGGGACGCTGGTGCTGCCTGGCGGCATCTCGATCAGCCGCTCGCTGGTCGAGGCGTGGTACGGCGGGCCGCTGCCCGGCTCCTGGTAGCAGGCACCGGTCAGGTCACCGGTCAGGGCACCGGTCAGGCGATCGCGGCGAGCTTCTCCTTGACCTGCGCCAGGGACGGGTTCGTGTGCGCGGTCCCGTCGGAGTACACCAGCGTCGGGACGGTCTGGTTGCCGCCGTTGACCTGTTCGACGACGAACGCCGCGTCGGGCACTCGCTCGATGTCCACGACGTCGTAGGAGATGCCCTCCCGGTCCAGCTGGCTCTTCAGGCGGTGGCAGAAGCCACACCACTGGGTGGAGTACATGGTCACGGCGGGCGTGCTCAAGAGTTGTCCTTCCTCGCGTCTACGCTGACTGCATCAGGCCGGTGCGACGGCTGTTCCGCAAGCGCTTCCTCAACATCCGATCCGAGGAGATTGTTCCCTGATGCACCCGGCCCCACGCCTCGCTCCGGGCGCAGACGAGCTCCTCGACGCGCTCGACCCCGAGCAGCGGGCGGTGGCCTCGGCGCTGCGCGGCCCGGTGCGGGTGCTGGCCGGGGCCGGGACCGGCAAGACCCGGGCGATCACCCACCGGATCGCCTACGGCGTCGCCTCGGGGGTCTACAACCCCCACGAGGTGCTCGCGGTCACCTTCACCACCCGGGCCGCGGGGGAGATGCGGACCCGCCTGCGCGGCCTCGGCGCCGGCGGCGTCCAGGCCCGCACCTTCCACTCCGCCGCGCTGCGCCAGGCGCGGTTCTTCTGGCCCCGGGTGTACGGCGGCGAGCTGCCCGTCCTCACCGAGTCCAAGCTGGCCCTGATGGGCAACGCGGCGCGCCGCAACCGGGTCCAGACCGACCAGGCCACCCTGCGCGACCTGGCCAGCGAGGTCGAGTGGGCCAAGGTCAGCAACGTGCGTCCCGACGACTACCCGCGGGTGGCGGAGTCCCGGGGCCGCACCGTCACAGGAACCGACCCGGCGACGGTGGCCCGGGTCTTCGCGACCTACGAGGACGTCAAGCGCGACCAGGGCCGGATGGACATGGAGGACGTGCTGCTCTGCGCCGCGGCCCTGCTCGCGGAGGACGAGCGCGTCGCCGCCCAGGTCCGCCAGCAGTACAAGTGGTTCGTGGTCGACGAGTTCCAGGACGTCAGCCCGATCCAGGCGTCCCTGCTCGACCTGTGGCTCGGGGGCCGTGATGACATCTGCGTGGTCGGTGACCCGGCCCAGACGATCTACTCGTTCGCTGGGGCCAACGCCGCCTACCTGCTCGACTTCCCCAAGAAGCACGACGCGACCGCGTCGGTGGAGCTGGTCCGCAACTACCGCTCCACCCCGCAGGTGGTCACCGCCGCCAACCGGCTGCTGTCGGGCACACCCAGCGCGGGCGTGCAGCTGCGCTCGCAGCAGGAGAGCGGCGCTGAGGTCCGGTTCGCCGAGCACTCCGACGAGGTCGCGGAGGCCGAGCAGGTGGCCGCGGAGATCCGGGCCATGATGGACGCCGGCACGCCCGCCCGCGAGGTCGCGGTGCTGTTCCGCATCAACGCCCAGTCGGAAGCGTTCGAGGAGGCCTTCGCCTCCCGCGGCGTGCCCTACGTCCTGCGCGGGGCGACCCGGTTCTTCGAGCGCGCCGAGGTCAAGCAGGCCGTCACGCTGCTGCGGGGGAGTGCCCGCAGCGGTGCCGGCACCGGGGACGAGCTGGCGGCCGAGGTGCGGGCGGTCCTCGCCGGCATGGGCTGGGCCGAGCAGGCCCCCACCGGCCGCGGCAACGTCCGGGACAAGTGGGAGTCGCTGCAGGCGATCGTGTCCCAGGCGGAGGACTTCCTGGCCGCTCAGCCCGACGGCACGCTTTCCGACTTCGTCGCCGAGCTCGACCGACGGGCCGCAGAGCAGCACGCCCCGGTGGCTGAGGGCGTCACGCTCGCCACGCTGCACGCCGCCAAGGGGCTGGAGTGGGACGTGGTCTTCGTGGCCGGCATGCACGAGGGCACGATGCCGATCATCTACGCCGACACCCCCGCCGCCGTCGAGGAGGAGCGCCGGCTGCTCTACGTCGGCATGACCCGGGCCCGGCACCGGCTGACGGTCTCCTGGGCGCTGTCGCGCAACCCGGGTGGCCGATCCTCTCGCAAGCCCTCCCGCTTCCTGACCGGTCTGCGCCCGCAGACCGCGTCGGACGCGGCTCCCGAGCGGGGTGGGTCCTCCCGCAAGCGCAAGAGCGTCGCCAACTGTCGTGAGTGCGGCACCCCGCTGGGCACTACCGCCGAGCGCAAGGTGGGCCGCTGCGAGGACTGCCCGGCGTCCTACGACGAGGAGCTGTTCGAGCGCCTGCGGGCCTGGCGGGTCGAGCGGGCGGGCCAGGAGAAGGTGCCGGCCTACGTCGTTTTCACCGACCTCACGCTGCAGGCGATCGCGGAGGTCAAGCCCGCGAATCCCCAGTCCCTGTTGAGGATCAACGGCATCGGGCAGTCCAAGCTGACGAAGTACGGCGACGACGTGCTCACCCTCGTGGGCGGCGGGAGCCTCCCCGGCGACGACGGCCAGGTCAGCCCCGACGAGGCCTGAGGGAGTCCGTCTCGTTGCGGTGGGAGAAACTTTCGGAAATACCCAGAAAATCGATTGCCGCTTACAGGCCCGCACCGGTACGTTTCTCTCGTTCGACTTTTTCGTCCGCGCACCACGGCCCTGACAAGGCCGGCGCCCGTCAGCACAAGGAGGTGATCGCAGTGGTCAACAACATCGTGAGCTTCAGCCAGCACTCTGCCAAGAACGTGCTCAGCGGCATGCCCGTCTCCGGACGCGCCCGGGTCTCGTCCCTGCGCGCCTTCTCGATGACGGCCGCCGTTTCCCCGGCCGCTGGCCAGAAGTGCGCCCTCATCGACCAGACCCTCGTGATCGACGGCTACCGCGTCGTCACGGGCGTCACCGTTGCCACGGGTGCGTTCCCGGGTCCCTCTGCCTGGAGTCCGCCGATCTAGATGCGAAGTCATCAGCTCGGCAGCCTCCAGGCCGCGGAACCCGAAACCCGGGATCCGCGGCCTTTCTGTTTCTCCAACCAGAGATCGATCGTCACCAGGAGGTGAGAAGAGATGAGTATCAGCGTCCTCGACACATACGCGGTCCCCGCGGGCGAGGTCGACGAGGACCAGCTGCCGTGCCGACGGGAGAACCCCGAGTTGTTCTTCGCCGAGACACCGCAGGACGTCGAGGTGGCCAAGGCGCTCTGCCTGGACTGCCCGGTCCGAGCCGAGTGCCTCGCCGGAGCCCTCGATCGGCGTGAGCCGTGGGGGGTCTGGGGTGGCCAGCTGTTCCTGCAGGGCGTGGTGATCCCACGCAAGCGGCCCCGGGGCCGGCCCCGCAAGAACGACGTGGCGGCCTGAGCCGACAGCAGTACCGAAGCACCGAACACCAGCAGCACCCGATCAGCCGACCAGCACCAGTGAAAGCAGAACGCCATGCACCCGACCGACAGCATCGCCCGGACGCAGCACACGCAGCGTCTGGAGGAGGCCGAGCGACTCCGCCGCGGCCGCTACCTCGTCCTCGCCCGGCGCTCCTCGCGCCGCGCGGAGCGAGCAGCCCTCCAGGCCCGGCTCGTGCTCGCCCGCTCGCTCTGACCCACACGCCTCGGCCGAGACCTCTCGGCCCGAGCCCTACCTCAAGGACCAGCTTCCATGAACGACCACACGAACCGGAGCACCACGATGAATCTCATGAACGAAGACCTGGCGCGGGCACAGATGTCCGCGCGCCTGGGAGAGGCGCATGACATGCGGCGCGGGCACCAGCTCGCCATGGCCCGCCGGCTCTCCCGCCGGGCCGAGCGCGCCGCTCACCAGGCGCGTCTCGCCCTCGCCCGCTCGCTCTGAGACCGGAGCACCCCCGACCACCGAGGCCTGTACGCCGTCGGGGGAGTCCCGGTCCCGGACCGAGCACCAGCACCAGCACAACAGCCGGCCCCGGCAGCGATCCGCTGCCGGGGCCCGGTCGTAGTCTCAGACCATGCACACGTGCGACTTCTGCGGCACGACAGCCGGCACCACCCACGGCACCACCGACGGGGGCGACGACCTGCCGCTGACCTGGACCACGGCCGTCGAGAACGGCCGGTCGCGGGTGTTCTGCACGGCCTGCTCGCGCGAGCACCTCCGCGCGATCGAGGGCAAGCTCGACAGCGAGTGGTGGTAGATCAGGCCTCGGCGAAGCCGGGCAGCGCCTCGGCGAGCATCGCCCGGAACGGCAGCTCGGCCTCGAGCTGGCACAGCACCCCGATGCTGCCGATCCAGACGCGATGGATCAGCAGGTACGACGGCGGGAGGTTCAGCCGAAGGGCCAGGGTGGACCCGGGTTGCCGCGGGTCCTGCAGACGCTGGAACTGCTCGCGCATCCAGGACCGCGAGAACGCGAACGTCTCGCTGAGCGCGGGCTCGACGAACGGCCCGAGGTAGGCGCGCAGCTCACCCGGGTCGATGGTGATGTTCGGCTTGACGAATCCCTCGGCCCGCAGCCCGTCGAGCACGTCCTGGTAGTCGTCGTACGTCGCGATCCGGATCAGCGAGCCCATCGAGCGCGGCAGGCTCTTCTCGGGCAGCCGGGCCACGGCGCCGTAGTCGACGACGCCGAGACCGCCCCGCGAGCCGTCCTCGGTCGTCAGGATCCGGAAGTTGCCGGGGTGCGGGTCGGCGTGCAGCATGCCGGCGCGGGCCGGTCCCTCGAACAGGAACCGCACGTAGAGGCCGCCGTAGTGGTTGCGCTCCTCCTGGGTGCCCTCGGCGATCAGCCGCGCCAGCGACGACGAGGACTCGACCCACTCCGAGACCAGCACCTTGTCGGTGTGCGCGACGACGGCCGGCACGACGTAGTCCGGGTCGTCGCGGAACGCGTCGGCGAAGCCCTGCTGGGCCTCGGCCTCCAGCCGGTAGTCGAGCTCCTCGGCCACCCGGGCCTGCAGCTCGACGATCAGCGGCTTGATGTCGATGCCGGGCACCATGCTGCCGAACGTGCGCGCCACCCGGCTGAGCTGGCGCAGGTCGGCCATCAGCGCCTCGCCGGCACCCGGGTACTGCACCTTGACGGCGACGGCCCGGCCGTCGGCCCAGCGGCCACGGTGCACCTGGCCGATCGAGGCGGCCGCGGCCGGATCATCGTCGAACTCCACGAGCTTCTTGCGCCAGCCGGTGCCGAGCTCGGAGGCCAGCACGTGGTGCACGGTGGTCGCCGACATCGGGGGAGCTGAGTCCTGAAGCTTGGTGAGCTGCTTGCGATAGGGCTCGGCCAGCTCGTCGGGCAGCACCGACTCCATGATGGACAGCGCCTGGCCCATCTTCATGGCGCCGCCCTTGAGCTCGCCCAGGGTCTTGAAGAGCTGCTCGGCGGTGCGCTGCTGCACGTCCATCATCACGGCGTCGGCGTTCGCGCCACCCATCCGCCGGCCCATCCCGACCGCGGTGCGACCGGCGAAGCCGAGCGGCAGCGCCGCCAGGCGGGCCGTGCGTCGCACGGCGTTGCGTGGGAGGTCCGTCATGATCCCCATTGTGGCCGACCGCTCCAACGAGGCCGACAGGAGTGCGGGTGAGTCGTCAGTCCCAGCTGCAGCTGCAGGCGGGATGCCGCAGCCAGGCCTGGCTCTCGACCTCGTCCGGTCGCGGGTGCAGCGTGACGGTCGTCGACCAGGTGGAGGGCCGGCCGCCGTCGACGTACGCCGCGAGGTCGCGGGCCGCCCAGGCGAGCGCGAGCCGGGCCAGCAGCGGGTCGACCGGCTCCGGGGCGCCGTCGGCCCGGTCACGGACGGCGGCCGCGGCGTACTGCCGGACCAGCAGCGGCCAGGCCGGGTCGGCGTCGGCGTGGTGCGCGTCGAGGCAGCGCAGGCACGCGGTGCGGCCGGGCACCACGAACGGGCCGACGACCGCACGGCCCTCGGTCAACCGGACCAGCAGGTGCGGCGTGCCCGCCCGGGTCCAGGCGTCCAGCTGCTCGCGGTGCGGCTCGCCGACGCCGACCAGCACCCCGCAGTCGGGGGCGGACCGACCCCGGAGCTCGCGCAGCCCGGCCTCCCGCAGCAGGGTGACCAGGTCACCGCGCAGGTCGGGTCCGTCGGCCGGCCCGAAACAGAGCGCCTCCGTGCGCGAGCGCTGCCGCACGTCGCGCACGGCGGTCAGCGAGGAGCCGGCGGTCCGGGCCAACGCCGCCGTGGCCGGACGGGGCAGCCCGGGCGAGGCCAGCAGGGGGAGGAGCGCCCGCTCGTCGACCAGCAGGTCGTGCTCGGCGAGCAGGTCGACCAGGCCGGGGTCGGCGTGCTCGCTCAGGTCGGCCGAGGCGCCGAGCAGCCGGAACGACTCGCGGACCGACGCGCTGTCCGGCACGACCAGCGCCTGCCGCGGGTCCAGGCCGACCTGGAGCTCGCCGGCGCCACGACGGAGCACGTGGGTGCCGGGACGGAGGATCGGGCGCATGCCCGCCAGCCTCCCCCAGCGGGGCGGCCGTCGCGACCGCTCGTCCACAGGTCAGCGCGGTCAGCGGAAGAAGCGGTGGAAAACAGCAGCGGCGGGACCCATCCTGAGAGGGATCCCGCCGCAGAGAGACTGAGTCGTTCGGTGCTCAGGCCTTGCCGAGGATGCGGTTCAGGTTGGTGCTGCAGACGGGGCACACGGCCTTGGCCATGCGGGTGCCCTTGTCGTTCACCTTGACCTCGCCCTCCGCCTCGCGCTTCTCCTTGCACTTCACGCAGTAGAACTCGCCGCTCCAGGTCTCCGCCATGACGGCCTCCTTGCTTATCGTCGAACCGGTCGTCGGCGGGAGTCAGGGAAGACCCGCCGGGGCCGCGCCGGGTGGCGGCCGCCTCGCACACTACGGCAGGCGGGGAGCCGATTTATGCAGGCGCAGGCTGATCCGGGGTGTTTCACGCTCAGGGATAGCCCGATCTACGGCTTTTGCCGGACTTCCTGACCGGTTCGCGCCGGGCGGTGCGACTCTCGTCTCACGGTGCCCCACGCGTCGTACGCCGTCGGTAGGGTCCCGCGCATGAGCGACCCCACCTCCATCCCGCCCCGCACCCACCTCCGACTCGACCGCCGTGACGACGGCGTGGCGGTGCTGACGCTCGACAACCCCGACCAGCGCAACGCGATGTCGGATGAGATGACCGCGTCCTGGGTGGCCGCCGTCGAGGAGCTCGCGGACGACCGGGACCTGCGGGCCGTGGTCGTGACGGGGGAGGGCACCGCGTTCTGCTCCGGCGGCAACACCGGCTGGATCGCCAGCGAGCCGGACGCCGGCGTGGACCACCTGCGCACTCGGATGATCGCGTTCTACCGGGCCTGGCTGTCGATCCGCCGGCTCGAGGTGCCGACCATCGCCGCCGTCAACGGCCCCGCTATCGGCGCGGGCCTCTGCCTGGCGCTGGCCTGCGACCTCCGGTACGCCGCGACGGGCGCTCGTCTCGGCGTGCCGTTCGTGAAGCTCGGCATGCACGCAGGCATGGCGGCGACCTACCTGCTCCCGAACGTCGTGGGCGGGGCGCACGCCCGTGACCTGCTGCTGACCGGGCGCATCGTCGACGCCGACGAGGCCCT
Source organism: Nocardioidaceae bacterium (assembly GCA_039915665.1). Classification (GTDB taxonomy): domain Bacteria; phylum Actinomycetota; class Actinomycetes; order Propionibacteriales; family Nocardioidaceae; genus Nocardioides_B. The sequence continues at coordinate 4,063 of JBDSMW010000068.1, read as the reverse complement.
CCGGCTCGGCCTGGTCTCCCGGGTGCTGCCCGCCGACACGTTCCTCGACGCCGTGCTGGAGGTGGCCTCCGGCATCGCGGCCACCGCGCCGATCGCGAGCCGGCTGACCACCCTGGCGCTCCGGGCCGGCGGCCACGCGGACTTCGAGATGGCCGTGCAGTGGGAGGCGCTGGCCCAGCCGGTGACGCTGGCGACGGCCGACCTGCAGGAGGGCATCGCCGCCGCCCGGGAGAAGCGTCCGGCGCGGTTCACCGGCCGCTGAACCCCGGGTCCGGGCCCGGCCGGGGACCCAGACAGAGGCCCTCCGCCTCACCGGTGCGCCGCCTGCCTTCCCCTTGCGAGCGCCGCACCGACTCGGCCGAGGGCCTCATCTGCGGACCAACCTAGGTGGGGCTTCGGCCGGGGTCAACGCTTGGTCGTCCACCCCTGTGGATAACCCTGTGGACGACGTGTGGACGGGGGTCCGCGGCCTGTGGACCGGGCCGGGTCTGACCGTGGACAGCCCTGTGGGGGACACGCGCGCCGACCTCGCCCTTCGCGCGCTGACCAGCAAGGATGGCCGTGCACACGGTGTGGACGGAAAAGAGTCGGACGATCCAAGGAGCACGCGTGACGTCGGAACCACTCGACCCGGTCGCGGCGATGCGCCGGATCGCCTTCCTCCTGGAGCGCCGGCTCGCCGACAGCTACCGGATCAAGGCCTATCGCGGCGCGGCCGCCACCCTGCTCGCCCAGACCTCCGACGAGGTCCGGGCCCGGGCCGAGGCCGGCACCCTGCGGGAGCTGTCGGGCATCGGGGCCAAGACGGCCGCGATCGTCGAGCAGTGCCTGGCCGGCGAGGTGCCGGCGTACCTCACCGAGCTCGAGGCCACCGCCGGCCCGCTCGTGGAGGGCGGCGAGACCTACCGGGCCGCACTGCGCGGCGACCTGCACCTGCACTCCGACTGGTCCGACGGCGGGTCGCCGATCGAGGAGATGGCGATGACCGCGCTCGAGCTCGGCCACGAGTACGTCGTCCTGACCGACCACTCGCCCCGGCTGACCGTGGCCAACGGGTTGTCGGTGGCCCGGCTCACCCAGCAGCTCGAGGTGGTGGAAGTCGTGGACGAGCACCTCGGCGACGACTTCCGGCTGCTCAAGGGCATCGAGGTGGACATCCTCGACGACGGGTCGCTCGACCAGACCGACGCGATGCTGGACCGGCTCGACGTGGTCGTCGCCTCCGTGCACTCCAAGCTCCGGATGGACTCCGCCCCGATGACGCGACGGATGCTCGGCGCCGTCCGCAACCCCCGCACCAACGTTCTGGGGCACTGCACCGGCCGGTTGGTCAAGGGCGGCCGGGGGACCCGGCCGCAGAGCGACTTCGACGCGGAGGCGGTGTTCGCGGCCTGCGCCGAGCACGACGTGGCCGTCGAGATCAACTCCCGCCCCGAGCGCTGCGACCCGCCGGACGACCTGGTGGCGATCGCCCTGGAGGCCGGCTGCCTGTTCTCGATCGACAGCGACGCGCACGCTCCGGGGCAGCTGGACTTCCTGGTGCACGGCGCCGAGCGCGCCGAGCGGCTCGGTGTCCCGCTCGAGCGGATCCTCACGACGTGGCCCGCGCAACGGCTCCTGGAGTGGACGAGCCGGTAATCTCCCTCCCATGAGCGCCGCGCAGACCACTGCCGACGACGGACCGGGTGCCGGTCCCGTCGTCGAGGTCCGGCGCTCCCGCAAGCGCCGTCGCACGGTCGCGGCCTACCGCGAGGACGACAAGGTCGTGGTGCTGGTCCCGGCCCGCTTCACCCGCGCCGAGGAGAAGGAGTGGGTGGCCACCATGCTCGCCCGCCTCGAGCGGTCCGAGAAGCGCCGCCGCCCCAGCGACGCCGGGCTGACCACCCGTGCGGCCGAGCTGAGCGCCAAGCACCTCGACGGGCTCGCCGTGCCGCTCCAGGTGCGGTGGGTGGCCAACCAGAACAGCCGATGGGGCAGCTGCACCCCCAGCGACCGGTCGATCCGGCTGTCCACCCGCCTGCAGGGGATGCCGGCCTGGGTCATCGACTACGTCCTGGTCCACGAGCTCGCGCACCTGATCGAGACCGGCCACACCGCCGCCTTCTGGTCCTGGGTGGACCGCTACCCCAGGGCCGAGCGGGCCAAGGGGTTCCTCGAGGGGGTGGCCGCCGCGTCCCAGCTCGGCATCGAGGCCGACCCCCCGGACTGCTCGGAGGAGGGCGCGGCTCAGATGGCCGCCGACGAGGCCTGAGCCCGCTGCACCCCGAGGCGCACCAGCTCACGCAGGGCGGGCTCGTCGGTGGGCAGCCCGTCCACCGGCCACCAGCGCACGTCAAGCGACTCGTTGCTGACCGCGGCGACCGCGTCCGGCGGCGCCAGGGCGAGGAAGCGTACGTCGAGGTGGCGGACTCGTTCGTGTTGACCGCAGAAGCCCACGACGTGCGCGTCGAGGTGCACCGGCACCGGGTCCAGGGTGAGGTCGTCGATGCCGGACTCCTCGGTGCCCTCCCGCAGGGCTGCCCCGGACAGGGTCTGGTCCCGCGGCTCGCAATGCCCACCGAGGTGGAACCAGCGGCGGGCCTTGGCGTGCAGCGTCATGAGCACCCGGGAGTGGTCCGCGGACAGCACGAGGGCCCCAGCCGTGAGGTGGGCGGGATGGCTGTCTCGGGTCATCGCGTCGGGGTGCGACTCGAGATGGGCGACGTACTCCTGACGCAGGCGGTCCTGGCCGGGGTCGCTCGCCTGCCAGCCGCGCAGCGTCGCCAGTGCGTCGTCGTGGAGCCGGCTCACGGCTCGGACGGGCCGCCCTCGTTGTCGAGCAGGTCGGACAGCGCCGCGTCGAACTCGGCGTCGGTGAGGGTGTCGGACGTCGGCACAGCCCCCTCCTGGAAGCCCAGCGGGTCGTCGAGGTCGGCGGCGGTCGGCAGCAGGTCGGGGTGCGACCAGACGGCGTCGCGAGCCTCCTGGCCCTTGCGCGAGCGCAGGGAGCCCCAGAGCGCCGACGCGTCGCGCAGCCGGCGCGGTCGCAGCTCGAGGCCGACGAGGGCGGCCAAGGCCGACTCCGCCGGACCACCGGCCGCCCGCCGCCGCCGGACCGCCTCCTGCATCCGGGAGGCGTGCGGCATCCGGGTCTCGGTCGCCTGGCCGACGACCTCGTCGACCCAGCCCTCCACGAGGGCGAGCGCAGTCTCGAGCCGGGTGAGCGCCGCCTGCTGGGCGGGGGTCCGCTCGGGCTCGAAGAGGCCGCCCTCGAGGGCCTCGGCGATCGCGGCCGGGTTGCTGGGGTCGATGTCACGCATCGAGGACTCGATCTTCGAGACGTCGATCGTGGTGCCCCGGCCGTAGTCCTCGACCGCGGCGACCAGGTGCGCCCGCAGCCACGGCACGTGGGCGAACAGCCGCTGGTGCGCCGCCTCGCGCAGCGCGAGGTAGAGGAGTACGTCGTCCGTTGTGACGTCGAGGCCCTCGGCGAAGGCCACCACGTTCGTCGGCAGCAGCGCGGCGGTGCCTTCCGGCCCGAGCGGCAGGCCGATGTCGGAGGCGCTGAGCACCTCACCGGCGAGACCTCCGAGAGCCTGCCCGACCTGGCTGCCGAACATCGCGCCGCCGGCCTGGCCGAGGATGCCGAGCAAGGGACCGGCCATCGCCTGCGCCTCGGCGGGCAGGGCGCTGCCCATCGCGGAGACGACGTGCTCGGCAACCGGCTCGACGAGCCGTCGCCAGACGTCGATGGTCTCCTCGACCCACTCCGCCCGGCTCCACACCGCGATCGTGCGCACCCCCGACGGGAGCTCGGTGACCGAGTCGAGCCAGTGGTCGGCGAGCCGCAGGGCGTCGGCCACCTCGATGCGCTGCCGGTCAGTGGAAGAGGGGTCAGGCGTCTGGGCCACGGTCTGGCGGGCGACGTCCTTGGCGAGCTTCCAGTTCACCGAGCCCTCGTGGGGCGCCATCATCGCCTGCATCTGGCTCATCAGCGCAGACAGGTCGGGCATGCCACCCGCTCCGGGCGCCCCGGGGGCACCGGCTCCCAAGGCCCCTCCGAACGCCCCGCCGAACGCGCTGA
>JBDSMW010000088.1:0-10086 GCA_039915665.1 Nocardioidaceae bacterium | reverse complement strand
GCGACGACCTCGCGTCCCGGCTTCCAGGTGTGTACGCCGGGTCCGGTGGCGAGCACCACGCCGGCCAGGTCGGAGCCGACCACGTGGTAGGGCAGGTCGTGCTTCGCGGCCAGGGGGGAGGACCGGCCGTAGCGCTCCAGGAAGCCGAACGTCGAGACCGGCTCGAAGATGGAGGTCCACACGGTGTTGTAGTTGATCGCGCTGGCCATCACCGCGACATAGGCCTCACCCGGCCCGAGCTGGGGCAGCGCGACGTCCTCGATGTGCAGGGACGTGCGCGGGTCCTTGTCACGGGACTCCAGGCCCTCGAACATGCCCGCCTCGTCCTTGTGCACCGTCACCGCGCGGTAGGACTCGGGCAGCGGGAGGGCGGCGAAGTCCTCGGGGGAGGTGTCTTTGGCGAGGATGGCGTCGAGGATCTGCTTCACGTGAGTCTCCTGCGTCTGGTTCGGGCGCTGGGCGTCGCTCGAATCTACTGATGGGTAACCACGCTGTCACCCGGCTGTGACCTAGTTCTCTGCGGGCTGGACCAGCTCCACCAGGACACCACCGGCGTCCTTGGGGTGCACGAAGTTGATCCGGCTGTCCGCCGTACCCCGGCGCGGCTCGTCGAAGAGCAGCCGCAGGCCGCGCTCGCGGAGCACCGCGGAGACCCGCTCCACGTCGGTCACCCGGTAGGCGATCTGCTGCAGGCCCGGCCCGGACCGGTCCAGGAACTTGGCGATTTTGGAGGTCTCGTCGAGCGGGGCGAGGAGCTGGATGCACTGGTCGGTGTCGCCGACGCCCACCATCGCCTCGCGGACCCCCTGGTCCTCGTTGGTCTCCTGGTGGCGCACCTGCATCCCGAACGCGTCGGCGTAGAACGCGATCGCCACGTCGAGGTCGGGCACGGCGATCCCGACGTGGTCGATGCAGATGAACAGGTGGTCCGGCACCAGGCCGGTCGGCGGGACGCTCATGGGCACATCGTGGCCGAGCCGTGCGCGGCCCGCGAGGGACTGTGACCTGTTCCTCACGGGGAGGGCCGCACCGCCCCTCCCGCGGAGGAGCCCGGCTGGGTAGGGTCCGAGACGTCGAACGTTTGTCTTTTCCAGCAGGAGGCGTCCCATGTCATCCAACCGCGTCGGATCCGTGATCGTTGCCGGTGCCCGCACTCCGATCGGCCGCCTGTTGGGCGGGCTCAAGGACCAGTCGGCCGCCGACCTGGGGGGCGTCGCGATCAAGGGCGCACTGGAGAAGGCCGGGATCAGCGGCGACCAGGTGGAGTACGTCATCATGGGCCAGGTCATCCAGGCCGGCACCGGGCAGATCACCGCCCGTCAGGCGGCGCACAAGGGCGGCATCCCGCTCGGCGTCCCGTCGATCACGATCAACAAGGTCTGCCTGTCCGGCATCAACGCCATCGCCATGGCCGACCAGCTGATCCGCGCCGGCGAGCACGAGATCATCGTGGCCGGTGGCATGGAGTCGATGACCCAGGCGCCCCACCTGTTGCCGAAGTCCCGTGAGGGCTTCAAGTACGGCGACACCTTGCTGGTCGACTCGATGGCGTATGACGCGCTCTACGACCAGCTCACGGACCAGCCGATGGGCGGGCTCACGGAGAGCTGCAACGCCGAGGGTGCCGGCCTGACCCGCGAGGAGCAGGACGCGTTCTCGGCCCGGTCCCACCAGCGGGCGGCCGAGGCCTGGAAGAACGGCCTGTTCGACGACGAGGTCGTGCCCGTCGAGATCCCGCAGCGCAAGGGCGACCCGCTCGTCGTCTCGCAGGACGAGGGCATCCGCGCCGACACCACCACCGAGTCGCTGTCCAAGCTGCGCCCCGCGTTCGACAAGTTCGGCACCATCACCGCCGGCTCGGCCTCGCAGATCTCCGACGGCGCCTGCGCCGTGGTCGTGATGAGCAAGGCCAAGGCCGAGGCGCTCGGGCTGACCTGGCTGGCCGAGATCGGGGCCTCCGGTCAGGTCGCCGGTCCCGACTCGACGCTGCAGATGCAGCCCGCGAACGCGATCACCAAGGCCTGCCACAAGGAGGGCATCGAGGTCTCGGCGCTCGACCTCGTCGAGATCAACGAGGCCTTCGCGGCCGTCGGCATCGTCTCCGCCCGCGAGCTCGGCCTCGACGAGGACAAGGTCAACGTCAACGGCGGAGCGATCGCGCTCGGCCACCCGGTCGGCATGTCCGGCGCCCGGATCGCCCTGCACCTCGCGCTGGAGCTCAAGCGCCGTGGCGGCGGCACCGGGGCAGCGGCCCTGTGCGGCGGCGGCGGCCAGGGCGACGCGCTGATCCTGCACGTCCCCGCGTGACGGTCGGCGGCCGCCGGTCGAAGGCGGACGTCCCGTCGCTCGTCGAGTCGGCCCGCGCCGGCGACGCCCGCGCCGTGGCCCGGCTCATCTCGCTGGTCGAGGACGAGTCACCGCTGCTGCGTGAGGTGATGGCCGGCCTCGCGCCGTACACGGGGAACGCGCAGATCGTCGGCATCACCGGTCCGCCCGGCGTGGGCAAGTCGACGTCGACGAACGCGCTGGTCAAGGCGCTGCGCGCCGCCGACAAGCGGGTCGGTGTGCTCGCGGTCGACCCGTCCTCGCCGTTCTCCGGGGGCGCCCTGCTCGGCGACCGCGTCCGGATGCAGGACCACGCACTCGACCGGGACGTCTACATCCGCTCGATGGCGTCCCGCGGCCACCTCGGCGGGCTGGCCTGGACGACCCCGCAGGCGCTGCGCGTGCTCGACGCGGCCGGCTGCGACGTGGTGGTCATCGAGACCGTCGGGGTGGGCCAGAGCGAGGTCGAGATCGCCGGCCTCGCGGACACCACGCTGGTGCTCACCGCGCCGGGGATGGGCGACGGGATCCAGGCCGCCAAGGCCGGCATCCTCGAGATCGGCGACGTCTTCGTGGTCAACAAGGCCGACCGGGACGGTGCCGACCAGGTCCGGCGCGACCTACGAAGCATGATCGCCCTGGCCGACCGCTCCGACGACGCGTGGCGGCCGCCGATCGTGCAGACCGTCGCGCAGACCGGGCAGGGCGTCGACGAGGTCGTCGAGAAGATCGAGGAGCACCGCGCCTGGCTGGCGTCCTCGGGCCAGCTCGCGCACCGTCGGGTACGACGGGCGCGCGACGAGATCGAGGCCGTCGCCGTGACCGCCCTGCGGCGCAGGTGGGGCAACGTCCACGAGCGCACCGAGCTCGACGACCTCGCGGAGCAGGTGGTGGCCGGCACGTCCGACCCCTACGCCGCGGCCGATGCCCTGCTGGACACGTACACCGACGAGGGCGCCGGCGGCTAGGGCTCCTTCGTGTGGTCCGGGTGGCCGTGCGTGCGCCGGTCCTCCTTCATGCCGGCCTCGTGGAGGTGCCGCCGGCCGTCGACGACGTTGCGACCGACCAGGTGGTGCTCGATGCGGTCGGCCAGCTCGGTGTGCCCGGCCTCGCGAAGGAGGTCGACGCCCTCGCCCAGCTCCAGGTCGGCGCTCCCGGTGAGCTGGTGGAAGGAGTAGAGGTGCCCGCGGGCCCGCTCGGTGTTCTCGAGGGCCTCGGTCATCTTGCCGACTGCCTCGACGGTCTTGTCGTCCATGGGTGGGAGATACCCGGATGACACGGGCACAACCGCGCGCCTCCGCCACCCACGGCCCGGACTTTGCTACGAATGGCACCGGGTCGTGCTTGCGGCCCGGACGCACGGGGCACCACGCGGGACGGAGCAGAGGATGAAGAAGCTGATGGGCGGTGTCCTCATCGCCTTCCTGCTGTTCTACCTGCTGACCCAGCCGGCGAACGCCGCCGACGCGGTCAAGGGTGCCGGTGCCGTCGTGGGTGACGCCTTCGACTCGGCGATCACCTTCTTCACCGCGCTGTTCAAGTAGGTCGGCCGTGCCGGTCCTGGGGTGGCTGCGCAGGATCCGCGACGGCCGGGTCCGGCGCCGGTTGCTGCGCGACGAGGGGGTCCACGAGGACATCGTCGACGAGGTGCACCACCACTGGGTCGTGCACACCGTGCCGATCCTCGAGGTGCTCGCGGCCCTCGGGGTCTTCTACCTGTTCCTGGTCTCCTCACCGAAGGTCGGCTGGCTGCTGCTGCTCGTGATGCTGGTCCTGCTCGGGCATGCGGCCTGGAAGTCGCTCGTGGAGTACCTCGACGTCTTCGTGGTCACCAACATGCGGGTGTTCCGGGTGACCGGCGTGTTCTCGAGCAAGCACGCGACCACCCCGCTGGCCCGCATCCTCGACATCACCGTCGACCAGCCCTTCCTCGGCCTGCTGCTCGGGTTCGGGCACTTCACGTTCGAGTCCGCCGCCCAGGAGCAGGGGCTGCGCGACATCCGCTTCGTCCCGAAGCCGCTGGAGCGCGACCTGGTCATCCAGCGGCACGTGCAGATGTCCGGCCTGCGCGGTCCGCGCCCGCTCTGAGCAGCAGGTCACGATCACGCCACGGTCGGCGCTGCCGGTTGCGACCGGTGGTCGAGTCCTGCAAGGTCAGTCCTCGTGAGCGAGGGGGTGCTGCGAGCCGCAGCGGTCGGGGTGTCCGGCCCCCAGCGACCGTTGCTCGCCGACGTCTCCCTGGAGGCCCGTCCGGGGCGGGTGCTCGCGGTGACCGGGTCCAGCGGCTCCGGCAAGACCACGCTGCTCTCGGTGCTCGGCGGCCTCCTGCGTCCGGACGAGGGCGCCGCGACGTACGACGGGCAGCCGGTCGGCAACCGCTCGGGCGAACCCCGCGCGGGGACCGCGTTCGTGCTGCAGACCTACGGCCTGGTGCCGACGCTGACCGCCGAGGAGAACGTCGCCGTCGCTCTTCGGGCGCGCGCCGTCCCGCCCGACGAGGCGGTCGACCGCAGCCGGCTCGCCCTGGATCGGGTCAGGGTCGGCGACCTGGCCGAACGGCTGGTGACCGAGCTCTCCGGCGGGCAGCTCCAGCGGGTCGCCGTGGCCCGGGCGCTGGCCGTCGAGCCCGACGTGCTGCTCGCCGACGAGCCCACCAGCGAGCTCGACGAGCACAACCGCGACCTGGTGGTGGCCGAGCTGCGCCGTGAGGCCGACCGTGGGTGCGTCGTCGTGCTGGCCACCCACGACCCGGAGGTCGCCGACCTCTGCGACGACGAGCTGCACCTCGTCGACGGCCGGCCCACGGGCGAGGCCGTCCGCACGGTGCCGACGGTCGAGGACGGCCCCGAGCACGTGCACGACATGTTCCGGAGGCCCGGCCCGTGACCGGCGTCGCCGTCCGCTGCGTCAACGTCGTGCAGATCTACACCACCGCCGGCGGCCACGACGTGGTCGCCCTGCGCGGGGTCAACCTCGACATCCGTCCCGGGGAGCAGGTCGCGCTGCTCGGCCCGTCCGGGTCCGGCAAGTCCACCCTGCTCAGCCTGTTCGGTGGCGTGCTGCGGCCCTCGGCCGGCAAGGTGCTCCTCGACGGCCGCGACATCTCGCGCATCAAGGAGTCGGAGCTCGGCCGGCTGCGGTCGGGCACCGTCGCGTCGCTGCTGCAGGGGGCCGGCCGCAACCTGCTGCCCTACGCCAGTCCGGAGGACAACGTCGAGTTCGCCCGCAAGGCGGTCGCACCGGCCGTCCGACGGCGGCTCCCGGAGCCCCGGCGGCTGCTCGACCAGCTCGGCATGGGCGAGCTCGCCGGGCGTCCGCTCCAGACCATGTCCGGGGGTGAGCGACAGCGGGTGGCGTTCGCCTCGGCGGTCTCCTCGGGCGCCGGCCTGCTGCTCGCCGACGAGCCCACCTCGCAGCTCAGCCACGACGACCGGGACGCGATGCTCGAGCTGATCCACGTCGTCAACGCCGAGCTCGGGACGACGGTCGTGCTGGTCACCCACGACCCCGAGGTCGCCGCCAAGATGCCGCGCAGCATCACCATCCGCAACGGCCGGATCGGGTCCGAGGGCCGGCACGGGTTCGACTTCGGCGTGGTCGACCAGGACGGTGCGGTGCACATCCCCGACGACCTCGCGGCCCGCTTCCCCGCGGGCACGCTGGTGCAGTTCGAGGAGACCGGGGACGGTGTCGTGCTGCGCCCCATCGACGAGCAGGGGGAGCGCACGTGAGGGTGCTGCTCGCCGGGCTGATGACTCGGCGCGGGATGAACGCGACCAGCCTGCTGGTGACGGTGATCGCGATCGTCGCGGCGGTGCTGGGTCCGATGTACGGCCGCGAGACGGCCGAGCACCTCCTGGACACCCGGCTGGACGAGCGCGCGCCGTACACCACGGGGCTGAGCTACTCGGTGGCGTCGGCCAACGGCGTCGTCCCCGACTCGCTGGCCGCCCTCGAGGCCGATCAGGCGCCCGCCGTCGACGACCTGCTGCCCGACGCCCGGCAGCCGTTCCAGGAGCTGGACGTCACCCGCTACTGGTCGTCCCCGCGCTCCTGGGCGCTCGACGTCATGGGGACCTTCACCCGTGGACCGCAGAAGTACGCCGCTCCCACCTACTGGCGGCAAGGCATGTGCGACCTGGCCCGCATCACCGGTCGGTGCCCACAGTCGGCGGGCGAGGCGCTGATGCAGGCCACGATGGCCCAGACGCTCGGGCTCGCCGCCGGCGACACCTTCGACGTGACCTACCTCGACATCTACTTCGGCCCGATCAAGGACGGGACCAAGGTCGAGAAGCAGCGCCGTCGGGTGGCGACCTACCGGCTGACGGGCACCTACGTGATCGACGACCCGGCCTCGCCGGACTGGTTCGACCTGTCCCGGTTCACTGGCCTGGACGACCTCGTAGTGCCGCCGCAGCGCGGCACCGGTGCAGCGCCGTCGGCCCCGGCCCTGCTGGTGGCCCCCTCCTCGATGGTCTCGCAGGCCTTCCGGGTCGGGGTCGACCGCCCGATCGACACCACCGCCGTCGACCTCGACACGCTGGGCCGGGTCGAGGGGGTCGCCGAGCGGTTCAAGACCCGAGCCATCGACGCCTCCGACGGCGGCCAGACCGAGGTGCTGCCCGACCTCGACCTCGGGTCCGTGATCGATCAGGTCCGCTCGGAGCGCACCCTGCTGTCCCGGGTGATGATCGCCGCGACCGTGCCCCTGGTGCTGCTCACCCTCCTGCTGCTCTTCGCGCTGGTCTCGACCGCGGCCGAGGTCCGCCGACCGCACGTCGCCCTGGCCAAGCTGCGCGGCCAGTCCCGCGCGCAGGTGCTTCGGTTCGCCCTCTCCGAGCCGTTCCTGGTGGTGCTGGTCGCCGTGCCGGTGGGCGTCGGGGTCGCGGTCGGCGCCGCCCACGTGATCGCGCGCGGCTGGCTGCACCCCGGCATCCCGGTCGGGCTCGACGTCGTCGCGATCCTGAGCCTGGTGGCCGTCGTCGCCTCCGCCCTGGTGGCCTCCACGGTCGCGGCCCTGACGGTGATCCGCGAGCCGCTGTCCGCCGCGCTCGCCGGCCCCGTGCGCCGTACGACGTCGGGGCGGGTGTCGCTGGTGCTCCGCAGCGCCGTCGTGGCCATCGCTCTCGCCTCGGTCGGCAACCTGGTCACCTCCGGGGACCAGTCCAGCCAGCTGCTGGCCCTGCTGACCCCCATGTTCGTCGCGCTGGCGGTCGCCGTGGCCGGAGCCCTGCTGCTGCGCGGGATCGGCCGGGTCTGGACACGCCGGACGGCCTCGTCCGGCGGCACGCCGGCCTACCTCGCGGCCCGGCGGCTGAGCCGTCGCAACGACGTCGCGAACCTGATGATCCCGCTCCTGCTCGCCGCGGCGGTCCTCACCTTCGCCGCCGCCACGACCGCGACGTCCGACTCCTGGCGGGTGGCGAGGGCGCAGGCCGAGGTCGGCGCCGCCCGGACCTACGTCACCTCGTCGTCGCCGGGGCGACTGCTCCAGGTCACCCGGGAGGTCGACCCCGACGGGAAGTACCTCGCCGCCGCGGCCACCGACACCATCGGGGACGACCTGGCCCGCGCCGTCTTCGTCGACACCAGCCGGCTGGCCCGCGTCGTCGCCTGGGACCCGGCCTGGTCCGACCGTTCGCTCGCCTCGCTCCAGCAGGCGCTCACGCTCGACCACGACCGGCGAATCTCCTTCACCGGCAAGAGCCTGCTCGTCGACGTCGGCGACGTGGCGCTGCGGTCCCGCACGGGGGTCCGGTCCACCCTGCGGGTGCAGTATGTCGACGACCGCGGCGAGCAGAAGGACCTCACGATCGGCGAGCTCCGCAACGGACCGCGGCAGGTGCTCGAGGTGCCGCTGGAGGGCTGCGCGCAGGAGTGCGTGCTCGAGCAGCTCTACGTCACGGGCAGCAGCGTCTCGGTCAGCGACGTCCAGGGCCGGCTGACGATCATGTCGGTCGAGGTCGACAACACGCTCGCGAACTGGCAGCTCGAGGCGGACGCCTGGCGACCGGCCCGGCCGTTCCCCGTCTCGCTCGTGGACCCGCCGGTGGTGATCAGTCAGGCCCAGCGCGGTCTGGAGATCCGGCTCTACCTCGGCCGGCTGCCAGCAGGGCAGGGCCCGCAGAACGCCCAGGTCAGCGGGTTCGCCCGGATCACCCCCGCGACGACGCCCGACACCGCCCCGGCGCTGGTCACGACCGGCACCCGCACCGAGACCGCCGACCGGTCCGGGTCGGGGGTCGCGCTGACCTACCCCCGGTCCACCGTGGCCGGCGTCTCCCTCAACGGCCAGCAGGTCCCGATGCGGGTCGTCGACCGGGTCCGTGCCCTGCCGCTGGTCGGGACCGAGGGGTCCCTGTCCGACCTCGAGACCGCGCTGGTGGAGTTCGACCCGCCGTTCGGGGCGCTGGTCACCACGCAGCTGCTCGTCGCCGACGGCACCCCGCCGTCGGTGATCGCCGCGGTCCGCGACCGGGGCGTCACGCTCACCGACCCGGTGTCCCTGGAGGGCACCCTGCAGGACCTGCGCGGCGACGCGTTCAGCCTCGGCCTCCGGCTGTTCCTCGTCGTGGGCGCGGCCACCCTGCTCATCGCCGTCTTCGGCGTGTTCGCCTCGGCCGTCCTGCAGTCCCGGTGGCGGTCCTACGAGGTCGCCTCGCTGCGGGTCGTCGGCGTCTCCCAACGCGCGCTCGTGCGGGCCTCCGTCCTGGAGTACGTCGTGCTGCTCGGCGTCGCGGTGCTGCTCGGCGTGCTCTCGGCCTACCTCTCGCTGCTCCTCGTGCTGCCGTCGATCTCCCTGGGCACGGCCGGCGTGCACGACCCGGCACCCGTCTACGCCACCCCGTGGGTGATCGTCGTCGGGGTCGCGGCCGCCCTGTTCGTGCTGGCCACGCTGATCGCCGTGCTGGTCTCCCGGCGCACCACCCGTCTCGGCCGGCCGTCGACGCTGCGGTGGGCCGAGCAGGGGTGATTGGATCGGGCCATGCGCAAGAAGCTGGTCTTCGACCCCATCGACGAGGCTGCCCGGCAGTGGGGCCTGCGGTGGGGGGCCGTGGACCAGATGCACGCGGTCACGTCGCTGATGCGCGTGCAGCAGCTGGTGCTCGCCGAGCTCGACGACCTGCTCCGGCCGCACGGCCTCTCGTTCGCGCGCTACGAGGCGCTGGTGCTGCTCACCTTCTCGCGGGTCGGGTCGCTGCCGCTGGGCAAGATGGGGGAGCGGCTCCAGGTGCACGCCACCTCCGTCACCTCCCTCGTCGACCGGCTGGAGACGGCCGGCCACGTCGTACGACGTCCGCACCCGCACGACGGGCGCGCGGTGCTGGCCGAGATCACCGAGTCCGGTCGCGCCGTCGTGGAGGCCGCCACTGCCGACCTGGTCGGTGCGAGGTTCGCCCTGGCCGACGTACCGGTGGAGGACCTGCAGGCGCTCTCGATGCTGCTGCGTCCGGTGCGCGAGGCGGCCGGAGACTTCTGAGCACCCGCTCTCCGGTCGACACAGATAGTTGGACGTCCTACTATTTTGGTATGGCCGACCCCACTGCACGCGACCGCTGGCAAGAACGCTACGACAAGTCGCGGGTGCGGGAGTCCGACTTCACGACGGTCTCCGGCCTCGAGGTGGAGCCGGCGTACGGCGCCCCCGACGGCTCCGGCGAGTGGCCCGGGGAGTTCCCGTTCACGCGCGGGCTCTACGCGACCGGCTACCGGGGACGCACCTGGACGATCCGTCAGTTCGCCGGCTTCGGCAACGCG
>JBDSMW010000034.1:0-22493 GCA_039915665.1 Nocardioidaceae bacterium | reverse complement strand
GCAAGTCAGTCGCGCCCTGCGTCGTACGACGGCGGAGGCGGGGTACGGCGTCGACGGCACCATCGAGACGGGTGCCGCCGGAACCGTCGCCGAGCGCAGCACGGCCAGCCGGTCGTCGGCGAGCGAGAGCGTGCTGAACAGCCGCTGGGCGGTGTCCCCGCTCAGCGAGAGGCCGCAGGCGGGGCAGGCCGCGGTGCCCTGGGTGATGGTGGCGCCGCAGTCGGGGCAGCGGGTCGGGTCGGCGTAGCGCGTCATGCTCCCATCAAGCCGCACACGACCCGTCGAGCGTCAGGGCCGAACGACTCACCCGTGCTGAGTACGCACACTCACCCCGGGTCGTCCGGGGTTACCGCAGGGACATCCGGGGCTCGCCGTTGACCAGCCCGGTGCCGCTGATCGAGCAGGTCCCGCCGCGCGGTGTACCTCCGTTGTAGGCCTGCCGGACGCAGGACCGGGTGGCCAGCTGGGCCCAGTAGTTCGGGTGCAGCGACTCCTGGATGTAGTACGGACTGCTGCCGGCCGTCGAGACGGTGCGGATCTGGTTGACCCACTCGGTCTTGTCGACCGCGGCGGCCTGGGTCCAGGAGGTCAGGCCCTTCTCCTCGTAGAGGCCGACGGTGTTCTCGCAGAGCCGCCGTCCGTTGAACGCCGACGCGAGGTTCAGCGTCTTGCTGTTGGTGATGCCCGCGGAGCCGATCGCACCGGTCACCGTGCTGTTGATGGTCGGCAGCGCAGAGGCGTTGGCCCAGTCGGCGTCGGCGTTCCAGAAGCCGCAGCCGCCGGTGCTCTGCCGCGAGTAGCCGCTCTGGCTGTAGCGGATCCCGGCCCCGCCGGGCAGCGGCGAGGCGTAGTTCTGCACCAGCATCGTCCAGGCCGTGTCGGCATAGCCGGCGTTGCGCATCGCCTGGCGGACGTTGGCGTAGGCCGCGGCGACCCGGCCCTTCACCGCCGCGACGTTGGCAGCGGTTGATCTGCTCGGCCGTGTTCGAGGCGTTGTCGAAGTACGCCGTCCGGCCCAGCGCGTCGGCGTACGACGAGGCGGTGTTCGAGCTGCCCGCCCAGCGACCGGCCTCGCCCGAGATGTAGGAGTCGCCGACGCTGACCACCCACGGGGTGTGCCGGTGCCGGGACCGTCGGCGTGGGCTGCGGGGGCGGTGGTGACGAGCAGGGCGGTCAGGGTGCTGAGCACGGCGACCAGCACGGCGAAGGGGGCGGGGAGGGCGGACTTGCGGGGTGGCACGCGCACGCGTGGCTCCTTCTGGACGGCTCGGTCCCCCCGGCAGTCCTCGGTGAACGTCGCGGCCCGGCGCAGCCCGTTGGGAAGGGCCGCCGGGTCGCGGCTGATCCTTCCGCTGCCCGCGACCCGCTGTAACGCGGGGTTATGGACGCTCCACCCGAGGTACGACGCGTGCGAACCGTCCACAGCACGAGCAGAGCCGATCCGGATCAGCTCTGCGAGTGTCGTGGACGGTTCGCACGCGGTGCTCCGTGGGTCCAGCGTCCATAACCCCGCGTTACAAGCCGCGCGGGACGAAGCAGGTCAGGCAGCGGCCGAGTCGTCCGTGCGACGGGCGGAGGGCCGGCCGATCTCGAGGACCTTGGCCTGCGCGGTGCGCGCGAAGTCGTTGGGCAGCGAGAGCCGGATGACCTTCTTCCACGCGGAGCCGACCTGGCGCGGCAGGGAGCCGGTGACGTAGGGCAGGTCGTACTTCGCGAACAGCGCCTGCACCTGGGGGGCGATCTCCTGGTAGCGGTTGCTGGGCAGGTCGGGGAACAGGTGGTGCTCGACCTGGAACGACAGGTTGCCGGTCATGAAGTGCATCGCCTTGGAACCGTTGATGTTGGCCGAGCCGAGCATCTGGCGGAGGTACCACTCGCCCCGGGTCTCGCCGTTGATCGAGCGGCGCTCGAAGGTCTGGACGCCCTCGGGGAAGTGGCCGCACATGATGACCGAGTGGGTCCACAGGTTGCGGACCAGGTTGGCGGTCGCGTTCGCGCCGAGGGTGGTCAGCGCGGAGGGGCCGGACAGCAGCGGGTGGACGAGATAGTCCTTGGTCATCTGACCGCGGATCTTCTTCAGCGTCACCTTCGCGCGGGCCCGGAAGTCCGGCGAGCTGCGACGCTTCTTCGAGGAGAGGTTCTTGCCCAGCTCGAGGTCGTAGGCCGCGATGCCGTACTCGAAGAAGCAGGCGTTGATGAGGTTCCACAGCGGCTGGGCGAGGTAGAACGGCACCCAGCGCTGGTCCTCGTCGACGCGCATGATGCCGTAGCCGAGGTCGTTGTCCTTGCCGATCACGTTCGTGTAGGTGTGGTGCAGCTCGTTGTGCGAGTGCTTCCACTGCTCCGACGGGGAGGCGTTGTCCCACTCCCATGTGGTCGAGTGGATCTTCGAGTCGCGCATCCAGTCCCACTGGCCGTGCATGACGTTGTGCCCGATCTCCATGTTCTCGATGATCTTGGCGATCGAGAGGCCGGCGGTGCCGAGCACCCAGGCCGGCGGGAACAGCGAGACGAGCAGGACCGCGCGGCTGCCGAGCTCCAGCGAGCGCTGGGCCTTGATGACCTTGCGGATGTACGCCGCGTCGGCCGCGCCGCGCGACTCGACGATCGAGGCGCGGATCGCGTCGAGCTCCTCGCCGAGGGTCTTGATGTCGGTGGGGGTGAGGTGCGCGACCGGGTTGTCGGTCTCGGTCTTCTTCTGGAGGACGGTCATGGTGTCTCCTCTAAACGTTGGTGGTCAGTGGTCGAGGTCGCAGGGGCCGGCGGCCGCGGAGATGCAGGTCTGGATCTTCACGTTGTCGCCGTCGGTGGCCGTGGTGATGTCCCCGGTGCGGAGGTCGCGCACGGCGCCCTCACGCATCGGCAGCACGCAGCCGTAGCAGATGCCCATCCGGCACCCGGACGGCATCAGCACGCCGGCGTCCTCGGCGGCGGTCAGGATCGGCGTCGCCCCGTCGGCCACGACGGTCGTCCCGCTGCGGGTGAAGGTGACGGTGCCACCCTCTCCGGCGGCGACCGTGGCCACGCGGAACTGCTCGGTCAGCAGCGGGATGCCGTGCTCGTCGTGGTGCACCCCGAGGGCGTCGAGCAGGCCGGCCGGGCCGCAGGCGAACGTGGTGCGTTCCGCCAGGTCCGGCACGAGGGCCGCCAGGTCCGCGACGTCGAGGACGCCGTGCACGTCGTCGTACCTCGCGACCAGCCGGATCAGGCCGGCCTCGTCGAGCGAGCGGAGGTTGGCGATGAAGATCGAGTCCGGCTCGGTCGGAGCCACGTGCACGACGGTGATGTCGTAGCCGGCGCTGCGGGCCAGCCGGACGACGCCGGAGTCGGCGACGGGGAACAGGTTGCGCAGCATCCCGATCACGGGGGTGATGCCCGAGCCGGCCGTCACGAACAGCAGCTTGGTGCCCTCGGTCGGCAGCACGAACTCCCCGGCCGCCTGCTCGAGGTGGACCAGGGTGCCGGGCCGGAGGTCCCGGACCAGGTGGTTGCTGACCTTGCCGTCCGGCACCGCCTTGACGGTGATCGAGATGTGGCCGTCGGCGCGGGGGCCGTGGGTCAGGGAGTAGGCGCGCCAGAGGCGTACGCCGTCCACGTCGATGCCGATGCGGACGTACTGTCCGGGCACGTGGCCGGCCCAGTCCGCACCCGGGCGGATCACGATGGTGGCGGCGTCGGCGGTCTCGGGCTGCACCTCGACGACGCGGCCGCGGAGGTCGGCGCCGGGGCGGAGCGGGTCGAACAGGTCGAGGTAGTCCGCCGGCAGCAAGGGCGTGGTGGCCCGCTCGGCGAGCCGGGCCGCCCGGCGCAGCAGCGAGGCGGCGCGGTCGCGGGTCTGGACGGATTGGCTCATGTACCTAGAATGACTGACCGAGAGGGGTAGAATCATGACCAACGGGCGTGAAATTAGCGTTGGTTCTTGTTCGAAGGGAACAGTTCATGACCTCAGACGTGTCGAGCGCCACCGCCCGGGGTGCGATCGCGCTGCACATCGACGAGCAGGTGGTCAGGGTGCTGCGCCAACGCCTCCCCGAGGTGGCCACCCACACCGTCGCCGCGGTGACCGCCGAGGTGCCCGGCTACACCGGTGCCCTGAGCGGGACGATGGGCGACAACATCGAGGCCGCGGTGCAGATGGCGCTCGCCGGGTTCCTCAAGCTGGCGGGCGGCAGCCGCGAAGCGGACCCCAGCACTCCGTTGCGCCCGACGCTGGAGGGCGCCTACGCGCTGGGCCGAGGTGAGGCTCGCAGCGGTCGCACCATGGACGCGCTGCTCGCGGCCTACCGGGTCGGCGCCCGGGTGGCCTGGCGCGAGCTCTCCTCCTCCGCCGCGGAGGCCGGGGTCGAGGCCGGGACCATGGCGCAGTTCGCCGAGCTGGTGTTCGCCTACATCGACGAGCTGTCCGCGTCGAGCGTCGCCGGGCACACCGACGAGCTGTCGACCAGTGGCCGGGTCCGCGAGCGCTACCGGGAGCGCCTCGGCCAGCAGCTGCTCGCGGGCGCCGCTCCCGAGGCGCTGACCGCGGCGGCCGAGCGGGCCGGCTGGTCGGTGCCGACGACCCTGACGGCCGTGCTGCTTCCGGCGGCCCAGGTGCGCGGCGCGCTGGCGTCGCTCGGCCCCGCTGCTCTGCTGGTCGGCGAGGACTTGCCGGGTGTCGGCCCCGACGCCGGCGAGCGCCAGCCCCTCTCGCTGCTTCTCGTCCCGGACGTCGACGGGGCCGGCCGTCGGCACCTCGCGCGCGTGCTCGACGGGCGGCAGGCCGTCCTCGGTCCGGCCCGTCCGTGGATGCGGGTGCGCTCGTCCTACGACCGGGCCTCCCGGACCGCCACGCTGGTCGGGGGAGTCGCCGCGCCGGGCAGCCCGGTCGACAGCGAGGACCACCTGGCCCGGCTCGTCGTCGAGGCGGACCCGGACGCCCTCGCCGACCTGCGTGATCGCGCACTCGCCCCCCTGGCCGACCTGAAGCCGGCCACCCGGGAGCGGCTCGAGGAGACGCTGCGGTCGTGGCTGCTGCACCAGGGCCGCCGCGACGCGGTCGCCGAGGACCTGCACGTGCACGCGCAGACGGTTCGCTACCGGATGTCCCAGCTGCGCGAGCTGTACGACGACCGGCTCGACGACCCCGGCACCGTGCTCGAGCTCGTCGTGGCGATGGCCGGGCAGGTGCCGCCGAGGGACGTGTGAGCACCCGGCGAGCGGCTGACGGGGCGACGCCCCCGATTTGCCCTCCCGCGCGCGGTTTCCTACGGTCGAGGGATGACCTCTCGGACCCGCAAGCCGTCGATCCGTCGTGCCGTCACTCTCGGCGCCACCCTCACCGCCCTCCTCGGCGCGGGCCTGACGGCTCCGGCTGGCGCGGTCGACGCACCCGCTGCGACCGGGACGCCCACCCCTGCCCCCGCCCCGGCGGACGCGAGCACCGACCTGACGATCGCGTCGTTCAACGTGCTGGGCAGCAGCCACACGCGCGGCGCGGGCGGCTACGCGTCCGGGGTGCGGCGCACCCAGGGCGTCGTCCGGCTCCTCGCCAAGCACGACGTCGAGATCGTCGGCCTCCAGGAGATGCAGGCCGACCAGATGAGGAGCTTCCGGCGACGCACCGACGGTGCCTACGCGATGTACCCGGGCTTCTCCGGCGCACGCGCGATCGACGGCGAGAACTCGCTGGCCTGGGACCGGTCGGCCTGGGAGGCGGTCGTGAAGCGCACCTTCACGATCCCCTACTTCCACGGCAACCGCCGCACCATGCCGCTGGTCAAGCTGCGCAACCTCGAGACCGGGATGACGGCGTGGTTCGCCAACGTGCACAACCCGGCCTCCACCCGCCAGCACGGCGGCTCCGCCAGGTGGCGCGTGCGGGCCATCCGCTCCGAGGCCCGGCTCGCCCGCCGGCTGCACGACACCGGCATCCCGGTGTTCCTCACCGGCGACATGAACGAGCGAGAGCAGGCGTTCTGCCCGCTGACCGGCACGGCGCCGCTGCAGGCCGCCCGCGGCGGCAGCCACACCGACGGCACCTGTCGGGCCAACGACCCGCAGTACGTCGACTGGGCCTTCGGCAGCGAGCAGCTCGACTTCAGCGGCTACGTCGAGGACCGCGGCGCCGTGAACAAGCGGACCAGCGACCACCCGATCGTGGTCAGCGACGCCCATATCGACGGCAGCACCTTCTCCTCCGCCGTCCAGCCCTGACCGTTTCGCCCGGGCCTCGTTCACCGTTGACCCGGGCCTCGTGCACGGTTGAGCCGGGCCTCGTGCACGCGGGCGGGCATACTCGCCGCATGCGCAGATGGGTGCCGTTCTCGGCCGGCCTGGCTCCGACGGTCCTGATCGGCGGCTGGATGCTCGCCGCATCCCGTCAGCAGGGGGGCTTCGACCAGGTCCGCGACACGATCAGCGCCCTGGCCGCGCACGGCGCCGACGACCGCTGGCTGATGACCGGCGCGCTCTACGCGCTCGGCGCCGCCCACCTCGCGACCGCGGCCGGCCTCGAGGAGTCCCACAAGGCGGGCCGGGCGGTGCTCGCGGTCGGCGGGATCACCGCCGCGCTGGTCGCCGCCTTCCCGCAGCCGTCGGCGGGTCACTTCCCGGCGGCCACCGTCAGCTTCGTCGCACTCGCCCTGTGGCCGGCCGTGTCCGGCCTGCCGACCAAGGCCGGTGGCCGGTGGGCGACGGCCGGGCTGCTGACCCTGATGGGCTGGTTCGCCCTGGAGCTGGGAGACGGCGACCTCCTCGGGCTCACCGAGCGGGTGGTGGCCGGGGCCGAGGCGCTGTGGCCGCTGGCGGTCGTGCTCGCCGTCCGGTCCCGCGCCACCGAGTAGGTCCGGTGGACGTGGGTGCGCTGGTCGACCGGGTGCCGGAGGGCTGGTCCCGCGTGGTGTACGACGGGCGCGCCTACGGCCTCACGCGGACGGTGCACGCCGACGGGCGCACCGAGAGCGTCTACGCCGAGGAGCTCGGCGGCACCGGCCTGGTGAGTGCGAACGTCTACCGCACCGCGGCCGGGGTGCTGCTCAAGCCGTGCGAGATGCCGGCGGACGACGTGATCGCGTTCCTGGCCGGCTGGACCGCGACGTGACGGAGCCGCGGCCCCCGGGGGAGGGACCGCGGCTCGCCGGTTGCGTCAGGAGCGGTCGAACGACGCGATGTCGATCACGAAGCGGTAGCGCACGTCGCTCTTCACGACGCGGTCGTAGGCACCGTTGACGTCCTCGACGCCGATGGTCTCGATCTCGGCACCGAGCCCGTGCTCGGCGCAGAAGTCGAGCATCTCCTGGGTCTCGCGGATGCCGCCGATCTTGGAGCCCGCCATCCGGCGACGACCGCTGGCCAGGGACATCGCGGAGAACGTGTCGGGGCTCTCCGGGATGCCGACGTTGACCATCGTGCCGTCGAGCCGGAGCAGCGAGAGGTAGTCGTCGACCGGCAGGTTCGCCGCGACGGTGTTCACGATCAGGTCGAAGCTGTTGGCCAGCGTCTCGAAGGTCTTCTCGTCGCCGGTCGCGTAGTAGTGGTCGGCGCCGAACTTCTTGCCGTCCTCCTCCTTCGACAGCGTCTGGCTGAGCACGGTCACCTCGGCCCCGAGGGCGTGCGCGATCTTGACGCCCATGTGGCCCAGGCCGCCCATGCCGACGACGGCGACCTTTCGGCCCGGACCGGCGCCCCAGTGCTTGAGCGGGGAGTAGAGCGTGATGCCGGCGCACAGCAGCGGCGCGGCCTCGTCGAGCCCGATGCCCTCGGGGATGCCGAGCACGTAGTTCTCGTCGACCACGACGGACCGGCTGTAGCCGCCGAACGTGAGCTCGCCGTCGTACTCCTTGCCGTTGTACGTCGCGACCTCACCCCGCAGGCAGTACTGCTCCTCGCCGGCCTTGCAGTTCTCGCACTCGCGGCATGAGTCCACGAAGCAGCCCACCCCGACGCGATCGCCGACGGCGTACTTCGTGACCTCGGGGCCGACCTCGCGGACCACGCCGGCGATCTCGTGGCCGGGCACCATCGGGAACAGGGCCTCACCCCACTCCTCGCGCGCCTGGTGGATGTCGGAGTGGCAGATGCCGGCGAAGGCGATGTCGATGACCACGTCGTGCGGGCGCGGGTCGCGGCGCTCGATGGTGCTCCGCTCGAAGCTCGCGCTCGGGCCGGTGGTCACCAGGGCGTCAACGGTCTGCGTCATAGAGAAGGCACTCCTTGTTGTTGTCATGGGGGGTCAAGAGTCGATCCGATCGAACCAGGCACAACGACGCACCCGGGTGCAGCATTCCTAGAAGCGGGCGAGGAGATCATGCTCACGTCCGGGCGCCTCGGCCTCGGGCCGGTCGCTCGGCACCAGACGTCGGGTCCGCCAGGCGACGACGACGGCGAGCAGGTAGAAGAAGGCGGTGCCGGCCGACATGGTCAGCACGGTCTGGCTGCCGAGCAGGCCGGTCAGCGGGGTCGTGAGTGCGCCCACGAAGAACGGGACGCCTCCGCCGAGCGCGGCCGCGGTGCCGGCCAGCCGGCGACCGGCCCGCTGGACGACGACGGTGCTGGAGGGCAGGAACATGCCGAGGCCGGCGAGCATCACGGCCAACGGGGCCCACACCAGCGCGAGCGGCGGTTGGTGGGCGGGCGTCAGCAGGCAGATCGCGAAGAGCGCGAAGCCGGCCGTCGTGGTGACCGTGAGGGCGATCGTGCGCAGAACGACCGCGCCGGTGCGGGCGACCAGCAGCCGGAAGACCAGGCTGGACAGCACCATCCCCACGGCGTTGCTGGCGAAGAGCACGCTGTACTGCCCGGGGGTCACGTCGAGCTGGCTCTGCAGCACGATGGACGACCCGCCGATGTAGACGAAGAACCCGGCGGTGACCAGGCACTGGACGGCCACCGGGGCGACGAACACCCGGTCCGTCGCGAGCTCCCGCATCCGGCCCGCCACCTGGCGCAGCCCTCCGGGATGGCGTCGGTCCGGCGGGAGGGTCTCGGGGATGCCGACGACCGCCAGCGCCGTCATCAGGGCGCCGAGGGCAGTCAGGAACCCGAAGATCGTCCGCCAGTCCCCCACGGTCAGCAGCGTCCCGCCGATGCCGGGTGCGACCACGGGTCCGATGAGCGAGAACGACGCGAGCGTGCCGAACATCGCGGCGGCCCGTGGTCCGTCGTACCGGTCGCTGACCACGGCCCGTCCGACCGCGACGCCGGTGCCGGCGACGAGGCCCTGCACGAGCCGGGCGGACACCAGCGTCCAGCCGCTTGGCGACACCGCGCAGACGAGCGAGGTCAGCGTGAACGTAGCGGCGCCGAACAGGATCATCCGGCGCCGGCCGACACCGTCGCTCAGGGAGCCGGAGAGCAGCTGCCCCACCGCCATCCCGACGATGAACGCGGTCATCGTCAGCTGCACGACGGTCGACGACGTGCCTAGCGAGCGCTGCACCTGGGGGAGCGAGGCGAGGTAGGTGTCGGTAGCCAGCGGACCGACACCGGTCACGAGGACGAGCGCGGGCAGCCAGGGACGGCCGGAGCGGAGAGGAAGGGGCATCGGTCGCTACTGTACCGGTAGAGAAGCTCAGCCCGAAATCGTGCTGGATAGGGTTCCGCCATGACGACTCTCGTGATCGGCGGCGCCGGCTACATCGGCGCGCACATCGTCCGGCTGCTGGAGACCGCGGACGACGTCCTGGTGGTCGACGACCTGAGCACGGGCAGTGCCTCGCGCGTGGGCGAGGCCACGCTGGTCGACCTGGACATCGCCTCGCCGGGTGCCGACGAGGCGCTGGCAGGGGTGATGAAGGAGCACGGGGTAGACAGCGTGATCCACCTCGCCGCTAAGAAGCAGGTCGGCGAGTCGGTCGAGCGGCCCACCTACTACTACGCGCAGAACGTCGGGGGCCTGGCCAACGTGCTGACGGCCATGGAGTCGGCCGGCGTGCGCCGGCTGATCTTCTCTTCCTCGGCGGCGACGTACGGCGCACCGGACGAAGCGCCCGAGTCCGGCTACCTGACCGAGGACGTCCGCGGCGTCCCGCTCAGCCCGTACGGCGAGACCAAGCTGATCGGCGAGTGGATGTGCCGCAACGCCGAGCGGGCGTGGGGACTGTCCTGGTCGGCGCTGCGCTACTTCAACGTCGCCGGGGCCGGCTGGCCCGATCTCGGGGACCCGGCGGCCCTGAACCTGATCCCGATCGTGTTCACCCGCCTGACCGCGGGCCAGCAGCCGATCCTGTTCGGCGACGACTACGACACACCCGACGGCACCTGCGTCCGCGACTACATCCACGTCCTGGACCTCGCCGACGCGCACGTCCGCTGCCTCGACCACGTCCGCCGCATCGAGGGCGCGCAGGGTGCTCGCGTCTTCAACGTGGGCCGCGGTGCGGGCTCCTCCGTGCGCGAGGTGCTCGACGCGATCGCCGAGGCCACCGGTCGCGACACCACACCGGAGGTGGCCCCGCGCCGCGCCGGCGACCCCGCCATCCTGGCGGCCGACGTCTCGCTCGTCGCGGCCGAGCTCGGCTGGCACTCCCAGCGCGACCTGGCCGACATGGTCAGCACGGCGTGGGAGGCCTGGCAGGCCGGGTGAGGTCCCTCGTCCACCTGAACCCTCCGCCGATCGTCGGGGAGTCCACCCTGGCCGACTGCACCGCCGCACCGACTCGAGCCCGCTGCGTGCGGAGTCGGACTCGTCGTGCTGGACCAGCCAGCGCGGGCTCTCCGGGGGCCGGAGCATGACCAGCAGCATCAGCAGGGCGGGCACGGAGGCCGATCCGATGGACACCCGCCAGGACACCGACTCGCTCGCACCGACCAGCGTCGAGATCACGATGCCCACGCCGATCGCGAGCTGGAAGCAAAGCACCAGCCGGCCCCGGACATTGGGGGGGCCAGCTCCGCGGTCCGTGGACGCCAAAGAACCGCAGGCCAGGCACCGGGCCTGACCTGCGGCTTTGCTTGTCGTCGGGCGCAGTGTTCGCTTGTTGCGCGGTGTTCAGGCTGGAACGACGGACTGGTTGCGGCGGAGAAGGTACTTCACCGCCGGGTAGCCGGTCACGAGACCGATGATGACTCCGATCTGCATGAGGAACCAGAAGGTGCTCTCGGTGACCGACGGCATGGCGTTGTTGTAGTGCAGTAGGAGCATCCAGCCGACCATGCCGATGTCGAACGAGGCGACGGTGATGAGGGCGGCAAGGATGGCGGAACCGATGGAGAGGCCACGGGTACGCCCCGTGCGGGGCCCTCGGCTGGCGATGCGCTCGTAGACGGCCAGAATCACGGTAACGAGGATGGCAATGACGATGATCATGGGCCACATCGCCAGACCTGCGATGGTCCACCCGACAGCGACGACGAACGGGACGGCGATGAGGTGCGCCACTGCAGACGCACCGCCGCCGGGAAGCACCGCAACCGCTGTGTCGCGGGACTGCTTTGCGGTGCCGTCAGCCGGAGTTGCGGAGCCCTCGGTGCGTCCGCGGCGCAGGTAGACCGGGATGGCGAAGGGGCCGAGGTAGAGGGCTGAGGTGATCCACACCAGTTCGGTGGCGACGCGCTCGTGGCGGCGGCGAACCAGGTAGATGTCGGCGGCGATATAGGCGGTGCTGAGAAGGGAGAGCGCGATGTAGGTCCAGGCGACGGGGGTGAGCCAGTCGGGGACGGCGGAACTCATATCCATGGGGGTTTTCATCCTTTGTGATGAGTGCGGGTTCGGTCGGTCTGAGCTGCGCTGGTTGCAGCGCAGTCGGCGGCGCGGCTTGCTGAACGCACGCGGCGAAAAGGTTGGCTCAGAGGAGGGACTCTGAGCAACCGGTCAGACCCTCAACACACACAAGGAGAAGGGGGACAGCACAGCCCGTCGTGTTCGGTCACGTCGTGGTCGGCGCGACAGAGCGGGTGAACCGTTGCGGGCGATCATCCCCATGAAGGTGTTGCGGCGAGAGGCCAGCAGCAGCGCCAGCAGGGTGGTCACGGTCAGACCGCCAGCGACGTTGCACATGCTGCTCACCCGGGTGACGCAGGCGGTGTCACACATCGAGTTGATCACTGGTCCGGTGTCGGCAGCCACGTCGTTGACCGCTGGGCCGAGGGCCATTGCTGCAGTGACCTCGCCCATGCCAGCCATCACTGATACGGCCGACATATCAGCCACGCCCGTTGTGTCAGTCGGGGAAGCGGTCGATACCGCGACCGTGAGGACCGCGCACATCAGGCTCAACCCAAGCGCAACCATTGCGCACAGGGCACGCCCCGTCAGACGAGCGACTCGTGAGGCGACGGACATGCACACGACCGGAGAATAGCCGGGTGCCCATCACGCGCCGCCCATCTGACCACCGTTTCCGCGACGTGGAGGCGGACGGTCCAGCCATGCCACGTTTCCGCGACGCCTCCGAAGCAGTCGGACGCGCCTTGTGTGGGACGCCGCGGCTGCGGCAGCACGAACGACTGATCCGTATGGGTCATTGCCGGCGAGAAAACCAATACCTAGCGTCGGACTTCTCGGGCCTAGTTTCACGAGGTGACGCGATGATGGCGCGAGAAGGCGGGCCGCCCCATGACACGGACGATCTGGGCCACCACGGTGAGGTACTGAGCAGCCATCCGGGCGAAAAGACCCCACGGCGACGCAAGACCTCGGTTGTTGTGATCGCATTGATGCTCCCAGCGGGTCTGTCAGTGCATCAGGCGCTGGACCCGAACCCGTCCGGGACAGCCCAGACCAGCAGCCGCGCGAAGCCGTCCGCGCAACCGTCACCATCCCCCAGGGCGGCGAAGCACGTCGCCTGGGTCCGTACGGGCTGCCCCCGCGTCCGTCTACTCCGGTTGGGCGATGTCGATACGCGGCTCTTCGTAGAAGTCGCTCCGTGCTCTTCGGGCAGCCGTCCAGGGCCGATCACACAACGCTCGGGTGACGGTGTGTCGATTCGATTCGGCGTGATCGTCGGGGTCCCCCCAGTGACCGGGAGCCAGAGCGACCGATGGATCGAGGTCCGCTGCCCCAACCGGGCGTGCTCAACGCCACAACTCCTTGTCCCAGTCACTGACAGCGCCTCCACCGTCGTTCACTGACCATGCTGACCCCGCAGGTCAACCTCGTCAGCGCGTGTTCTCCTCATGAAGCAGCAAGGCGTAGGGAACGCTCCGAGACCCCTCCGCCGTCAGAGGAGTGTGAAGGTTCCTGTTGCACGCGCCACCAGGGTGGCCCTGGTTCGTCGAGGTCCTCGACGGGTTCGCAGTGGGCGCGCGTCGAGTAGGTCAACTTGGACCGCCAAGAGCGTCGAAGGCCCCAGCCGGTAAATGGCTGGGGCCTTCTTGCAGGTCAGAGACCTGGGCGCTTGTGGGCAGGGGCGGGGTCGAACCGCCGACCTTCCACTTTTCAGGCGGACGCTCGTACCAACTGAGCTACCTGCCCAAGCGCGCAGAACTCTACAACAGGCCCGGCGTGCTCCCCGCATCGAGGCGCGGGCTCAGCGGGCGACGGGCAGCCGGGTGGGGAGGTCGCGGCGATTCCAGTGCGCGAGGTAGGGCTCGAGCACGTCGGGAGCGGCCGGCTTCGCGAACAGGTAGCCCTGTCCCAGTTGGCAGCCCATCGAGCGGAGCGCGTCGGACACCGACGGCCGCTCGATGCCCTCGGCCACCACGACGTAGCCCAGGCTAGCGCCGAGGGAGAGCACCGCCTGCGCCACCGAGGTGTCGACGCCGCCCTCGTCCACGCCGTCGACGAACGGCGCAGCCAGCTTGAGGATGTCGATCGGCAGCTGGGTGAGGTAGGCGAGCGAGGAGAACCCGGTGCCGAAGTCGTCGATCGCGATGCGGCAGCCACGGGCCCGAAGGTCGTGGAGGACCTCGACGTCGTGGGCGTTGCCGACCAGCGAGGACTCGGTGATCTCCAGCACCAGCACGTGCTCGTCGGCGAGGGCGGCCAACGCGCGGGAGACCGCCTCGACGAAGCCGGGATCACCGAGCTGCTGCCCGGACACGTTGACCGCGACGTTCACGTGGATGCCGTGCTCGCGCCAGAGCCTCGCCTGCGCCGTGGCCTGGCGCAGGACGTAGCGGCCGAGCGGGCGGATCAAGCCGGTCTCCTCTGCGAGCTCGATGAGATCGGGGGTGGGCGCCGACGTGCCGTCGTGGCGGGTCCACCGCACCAGGGCCTCCACGCCGTCGACCCGACCGTCGCGCAGGTCCACGATCGGCTGGTAGACGACGTCGAGCTCGTCGTTGTCGATGGCCGCTCGCAGCTCGGCCTCGAGGTCGAGACGGGCCAACCGGGTCTGTCGCATGGAGTCCTCGAAGACCGCCAGCCGACACTTGCCGGCGCCCTTGGCGTGGTACATCGCGATGTCGGCGTTGCGGAGCAGGTCGTCCTTGTCCACGCCGTGCCCCGACCGCGCGATGCCCAGGCTGATGCCCAGCTGGAGGAGTCTTCCGCCCGCCCAGAGGGGCTCGGCCGCGGCGACCAGGAGCCGGTTGCCGAGCGCGAGGAGACCCGTGTCGGTCGGTCTGGCCACCAGCACCGCGAACTCGTCGCCGCCGAGCCGGGCGACGATGTCGTCGACGCGGAGGTGCTCCTGGATCCGGCGGGCCAGCTCGACCAGGGCGAGGTCGCCGATCGCGTGCCCCAGCGAGTCGTTGATGTTCTTGAAGTCGTCCAGGTCGATGAACAGCACCGCGCAGTCGTGGCCCGGCCGGGCGAGAGCCAGGTCGAGCCGCTCCTGGAAGAGCCGTCGGTTGGCCAGGCCGGTCAGCGGGTCGTAGAGCGCGGTGCGCACGAGCTCGTCGTGCAGCTGTTCCCGTTCGAACAGCGCCTCGCTGAGCTGTCGGCTCACGGCCTGCGACGCCTCCGCGCTGTTGCGGGACTGGCGGACCATCTCCGCCGTACGCGCCACGCCGGCGATCGCGAGCAGCGTCGAGCCGACGAGCACGGGAGGCATTGCCCGCGCGAGGTCCCCGTGCATCAGGGCGAGGGAGGCGATCACGATCGGCACCGAGAACGCAAAGATGCCGACGAGGAACACCCGCGCCCAGGTGATCCGGAGGTGGTCGCCCTGCCGGTCGGCGGCGAACCCACGCATGTCGGGGTGCAGCGCGGCGGCGCCGAGAGCGGTCATCGGCAGCACCCAGAACGCGTCGCTGACGCTGCCCCAGACGTAGCCGCCGTCGGTCCCGGTCGCGGCGTACCAGAAGTCCGTGACCACGCTCGAGACCAGGGCGACCGTCACCATCACGAACGGGAAGTGCCGAGTGGCCGACGAGGTGGCCATCCGGATCAGGACGACCATCAGGAGCAGGTCGTAGACCGGCCAGACGACACCGGTGACGACGGTGTGAAAGGTGACCCGCTGGGCCAGCGCGGGGCTGACCTCGTAGTACCAGAACAGGGTCGCCCCGGCGATGGCGATCGTGACCGCGTCGAGGATGCCGGCCCAGTCGCGCCGCGGTCCGCGTCCCGGCATGGCCAGCAGCCCGGCGACGACCAGCATCGAGTAGCCGGCGAGGTACGTCGCGTCGATCACCGTCACGGTCGCGGTGGAGACGGGCAGCACGGAGGTGAGCACGCCGCCCACCACGCTGGTGCCGAGCGCGAAGGCACACAGCCACCAGAAGCGACGGTTCTCCGGGTGGTGCCGTCGGATGCCGACGACGATTGCGGCGATGGCGGCCAGGGACACCACCGTCATCGCGACACCGGTCCACGTCGCGGAGCGCGCCACCGAGACGCTGAGCGCCAGCGTGGCTCCGAGCGCGAGCATGCCCCAGGCGCCGACCGGTCTGGTCGGCCCGGGATGCGGGACCGGGTCCGTGCGCGTCATCTGTCCGTTTCGTCCAGTCCGAGAGCTGTCATAGCAATATCGACGCCCAGGGGAGCTGGATGAACCCGACCACAGAATCCGCACGGCCGGGCTAGACCACTCCTCGGTCCGGGACGTGGAAGGCTGACGCCCGTGCATCGCAACCTCTACGACCCGGTCCTGCGGATGGAACGGACGCTGCGCCGGGTCCAGGCCGCGACGTACGTCGATCCGCACCCCGTGCAGGTCGAGGTCCAGCACCTCGACGGCGAGCCCGAGCCGTTCCTCGAAGTGGTGGGTCGACCGTTCGAGGTGTGCGCCGTCGGGGACCCGTGGGGGGCGCCATGGTCCACGAGCTGGTTCCACCTGACCGGCGAGGTGCCGGCGCCGTTACGGGGTCGCACGCTCGAGCTGCACGTCGACCTCGGCTTCACCTCCGCGCACCCTGGCTTCCAGGCCGAGGGGCTGGCGTACGACGCGACGGGGCGGGTGCTCAAGGGCGTGGAGCCGCGGACGGCCTACGTGCCCGTGGCGCCCGACGCCGTCGGGGTGGACGTCTACGTCGAGGCCGCGGCCAACCCGACGGTGCTCGTCGCGGACTTCCCGCAGACCTCGCTCGGCGACGTGTTGACCGCGCCGCGGGATCCGCTCTACCGGCTGGCGCAGGCGGACCTGGTGGCCGTGGAGGCCGAGGTTCAGGCGCTCGGTCACGACCTCGAGGTACTGCTCGGCACGGTGACGTCGATGCTGGAGGGCGACCCGCGCCGCGCCCGCGTGCTGACCGCGCTCCTGGACGTCGCCGACCAGCTGGACGTCAACGATCTCGTCGGCACCGCCTCGGCCGCGCGCGACCGACTGTCCGACGTACTCGCCTCGCCGGCCAACGCCAGCGCCCACCGGGTCTCCGCCGCCGGCCACGCGCACATCGACTCGGCCTGGCTCTGGCCGGTGCGGGAGACGAAGCGCAAGTGCGCCCGCACCTTCGCCAACGTCGTCGCGCTGGCCGAGGAGCACCCCGACCTGCGGTTCGCGTGCTCCTCGGCGCAGCAGTACGCCTGGGTCGCCGAGCAGCAGCCCGAGCTGTTCGACCGGATCAAGGCGGCTGTCGCCGCCGGGACCTTCGTGCCGGTCGGCGGCATGTGGGTCGAGTCCGACACGAACCTGCCCAGCGGTGAGGCGATGGTCCGCCAGCTCGTGCACGGCACCCGGTTCTTCCGGGAGGAGCTCGGGGTCGAGACGCCGGAGGTGTGGCTGCCCGACTCGTTCGGCTACGCCGGCTCGCTGCCGCAGATCTTCCGGCTCGCCGGCAAGCGGTGGTTCCTGAGCCAGAAGATGTCCTGGAACCAGACCGACGACTTCCCGCACCACTCCTTCTGGTGGGAGGGCATCGACGGCACGCGGGTGTTCACGCACTTCCCGCCGACCGACACCTACAACGCCGAGGTGACCGCGGCCGAGCTCGCGCACGGCATGTCGGGCTTCCGCGACGCCGGGCCGGCCTCGCGGTCGATGCTGCTGTTCGGGTACGGCGACGGTGGGGGCGGGCCGACCCGCGAGATGGTCGAGCGGGCCCACCGGTTCGCCGACCTCGAGGGCATGCCGCGCGTGGTCCAGGAGTCCCCGGCGGAGTTCTTCGCGGGCGCCGAGGAGGAGTACGTCGACGCGCCGGTGTGGGCCGGGGAGATGTACCTGGAGTACCACCGCGGCGTCTACACCGCGCAGATCGCGATGAAGCAGGGCAACCGCAGGACCGAGCACCTGCTCCGCGAGGCCGAGCTCTGGGCCACGCTGGCGACGCTGCGCACCGGTGCGGCCTACCCCTACGACGAGCTCGAACGGCTCTGGCGCGAGACCCTGCTGCACCAGTTCCACGACATCCTGCCGGGCAGCTCGATCGCCTGGGTGCACCGTGAGGCCAGGGAGACCTACGCCGCGCTCGCCGCGTCGCTGGAGTCCGTGATCGGCACGGCGCTCGCCGCGCTCTCCTCGGACGGGTCGCCGCTCGCCTTCAACGCGTCACCGTTCGTCGTCGACGGTGTGCCGGCACTAGGAGCGGGACCCGTGGCTCCGGTCGCGGCTGCGACGCGGGTGCGGCACGGCGAGGCGGGCACCTTCCTGGAGAACGAGCACCTCCGCGTCGAGGTGGACGCCCAGGGCCTGGTCGTCTCCGTCCACGACGTCGCCGCCGGCCGCGAGGTGCTGGCCGCCCCCGCGAACCTCCTCCAGCTGCACCCGGACACCCCGAACCGCTTCGACGCCTGGGACGTCGAGGCCTTCGCCACGCGCCGGGTCACCTCGCTGCACGACGCCGACTCGGTCGACGTACACGTGACGGAGGGTGGGGTGGCCGAGGTGCACGTCGTACGCCGGTCGGGGCCGTCGTCGTTCGAGCAGTGGGTGCGCCTCGCGCCGGGCAGTCGACGCGTCGACTTCGAGACGACCGTGGACTGGCAGCACGACGAGACGATGCTCAAGGTCGCATTCCCGCTGGCCCTGCACGCCGACCGGTCCACCTCGGAGATCGGCTACGGGCACGTGCACCGGCCCACGCACGCCAACACCGGCTGGGACGCCGCCCAGTTCGAGATCTGTGCGCACCGGTGGATCCACGTCGGCGAGCCGGGCTACGGCGCGGCGCTCGTGAACGTCGGCACCTACGGCCACGACGTCAGCCGCTCGACGTCGGGGGACCGGCGCCGGCCGAGCCCGACGACCGTGCGGCTCACGCTGGCCCGCAGCCCCCGCTTCCCGGACCCGGACACCGACCGGGGGCGGCACACCTTCCGCTACGGACTGGTCGCCGGCGCCGACGTGGCGGCGGCCGTGCAGGAGGGCTACGCCTTCGCCCTGCCGCCGCGGGTGGTGACCGGCGGCGCGGTCGAGCCGGTCGTGCACGTCGTCTCCGGACCCGCGGTCGTCGAGGCCGTGAAGCTGGCCGAGGACCGCAGCGGCGACGTCGTGGTGCGGCTCTACGAGGCGTACGGCGGCCGGGGCGAGGTCCTGCTGGACGCCGGGTTCGACGTCGCGGAGGCGGGGGTGACCGACCTGCACGAGAAGGACGACGACGAGGCCGCCGACCTCGCGCCGCTGCAGGTCGTCGGTCGTCGGCTGACCTTCCCCCTCGGCCCGTTCCAGATCGTCACCCTGCGCCTCACGCCCGGGCCGGCCGATTCACTGGGCACCCAGTGAATCTGACACTCCCCTGACGTTGTAACGGCGGGGGACCGCACGATCCTCTGGGCACCCAGTGAATCTGGCAGCAAGACGGTCAGGCGGTGACGACGACCTCGTCGTGCTCAAGCCGGGGGAGCCGGTCGAACCACGCGTTCTCGGACGGGTGGCCGATGTTCACGACCAGCAGCGACTTGAGGTTGCGGCCGGCGAAGAACTCCGCGTCGATCCCGTCGGCGTCGAAGCCACCCATCGGACCGGCGGCGAGACCGGCAGCCCGGACGCCGAGCAGGAAGTAGCCGACCTGCAGCGTCGCGTTGAACTTCGCGGCCTGCTCACGGGCGGCGTCGTCCGCGAACGCGTCGCGGGCACCCGGGAACTGCGGGAACGTCCGGTGCAGGTGGTCGTGGAAGTCGGTGTCGGCGGCGAGCACGGCGACGAGCGGGGCGCTCGCGGTCTTGTCGCGGTTGCCGTCGGCCATGTGCTTGAGCAGTCGCTCACGCGGCGCGCCGTCGCGGACCAGGAGGATCCGCAGGGGCTGCGTGTTCATCGCGGTGGGGGCGTACTTCACCAGGTCGTAGATCGCCGCGACCTGCTCGTCGCTCACCGGCTCGTCGGTGAAGGCGTTCGCGGTGCGGGCCTCGCGGAACAGCAGGTCCTGGGCCTCGGGGGACAGCGTCAAGGGGGATGTCATGTGAGGCACAGCGATAATTGACGCTTCAACATTCCCGACGGGGGATGTGTTCCGCACCACGCAACCTCGGCACTGCCGGCCTCAAAGCAGATCGCCCCGGACATGACGTCCGGGGCGATCTGAGGTCTGGCGACCCCGACGGGACTCGAACCCGCGGCCTCCGCCGTGACAGGGCGGCGCGCTAACCAACTGCGCTACGGGGCCTTGCTGTGCTGCTGGTGGAACCTGCTCATTGCTGGGCGGGTGAAAGGCTAACCCATCGACCGCCGCGCCTCCGAATCGAGCCCGGTTTCGGCTGGACCGACGCGCACCCCCAACGGGATTCGAACCCGTGCTACCGCCGTGAAAGGGCGGGGTCCTAGGCCGCTAGACGATGGGGGCCTGCGCCCCCGAAGAGGCCGTCGAGCACTGAGCCGCCGGGGGCAGGAGAAGCATAGGGCTCGGCCGACGGCGTCACATAATCCGAAACCCGGACATGATGGGCCGGTGATCGACATGTCCCGCGCCCGGTTCGAGGAGCTCGTGACGGCCGCCATGGACGACGTACCTCCCGAGCTCGCGGCCCTCGTCGACAACTGCGTGGTGCTCGTGGAGGACGACCCGCCGGCCGACGACCCAGACCTGCTCGGGGTGTACGACGGCACGCCGCTGACCGAGCGGGACGGCAGCTACACGATGGCGCTGCCGGACCGGATCACGATCTTCCGCCGCCCGACGCTGGAGATGTGCGGGTCGGAGGAGGAGGTCGTCGACGAGGTCCGGATCACCGTCGTGCACGAGATCGCCCACCACTTCGGCATCGACGACGACCGGCTGCACCACCTCGGCTACGCCTGAGCCCCGACCCAGAACCCGAGCGCGCACAGCAGCAGCGCCGGCACCAAGGTGACCACGACGGTGACGGTGCCGAGGACCTTCCCCCGGTCGTGACTCTGGACGACGAACGAGGAGTAGGTCGTGAGACCGCCGCAGAAGCCGGTGCCGAGCAGGGCCATCGTGTCCCCGGAGAGACCGAGCCCGCTGAACCACCCGAGCAGCAGGGCGCCGACCCAGTTGACCAGGATCGTGCCGCGGGGCAGCCGGCCGTCGAGCAGGTGGCCGGCGACGTAGCGCAGGGGTGCCCCGATCGCGGCGCCGAGCGCGACCAGCAGCCAGGTCACAGGTCGCCGCCACCCTTCGCGAACCGGCCACGCTGCACGGCGCTGGTGAACCGCTCGGCCAGCACGACCGCGGCCAGGCACACCACGAGGGTGCCCACGACGTAGGCCGTGGCCGTGCCGGCGTGTCCGGATTGGACCAGGGCCCGGGACTGCTCTGCGTACGTCGACAGGGTGGTGAACCCACCCAAGACACCGGTGCCGAGCAGCGGCGGCAGCAGCGCGTGGCGGCGCACGAACCGGAGGTGCGGCAGCAGCGCGAGCGTGAAGCAGCCGAGCACGTTGACGGCGAAGATCGTCCACGGGAAGCCCGTGGTGGAGTCCGGGAAGGCGACGGTCAGGACGTAACGGAGCACGGCTCCGGCCACGCCGCCGGCCGCGACCGCCGCGATGACCGACACGTGCAGCGGAGGCGGCTTCGTCACTGCCGGTCGACCGTGGTGGCCCCGGTCCACGAAGTCGGCGCCTCGCCGGCTGCCTGCCGGGTGAACTCCCCGAGGTACCACGACCGCAGCTCCAGCTGCTGGGGGCTCGGCTCGAGGGTGAGCAGCCGCTGCTCTCGGCAGAACACGTCGACCTGCTCGAGCAGCGTGAGCAGTCGCGCCATCGTGGTGCCGGCGGTCGCCGGGACGTCGTAGGACAGGTCGATGGTCTCGGCGCCGGCCCGGACGGCCGCGTCGAGCCGGTCCACGCCGCGGGCCTGGCGGCGCTCCTGCTCGACCTGGAGGGTGATCTCGGTGAGCTCCTGGGCCAGCGGGTAGTCGTTGCCGTGGTTGAGCGCCAGCAGTCGCAGCTCACGCCGGAGCTCGTCGTGCCAGACGCGGTAGTGCGCGAAGACCTGCACGGGCATGCCGATCAGCTGCACCGTGGCGCGGTCGGCCGGCTCACCGACCGTCGCGAGGCGCTCGTCGACGACCTCGGCGAGGTCGAAGACGTCACCCTCGAGGTCGCCCCACTCGTTGGTCGCCTCATCGGTGTCGCCGGCCGGCTCGAACCAGACGACCTTGCCCTGCAGCGAGACCTCGGCGCCCCACGTCGTGGAGTACATCGCGACAATTCCGAGACCCCGGCCGATCGTGGCCAGCAGCCGGTCGCCGTCGGACATGCTGCGCACCTGCGGCGGGATCTGCGAGGTGTCGTGCACCTCGACGCGGGGGTGGTTCCGCGTGCCGCCGACGCGGACCACGATGGGCGGCGCGGCGTGCAGGATCGCGTTGGTCACCAGCTCGGAGACGCCGAGCTCGGCGGCGTCGGCGAGGTCCTCGCGCCCGATCGCCGCCAGCTCCCCGACGACCCAGGTCCGTGCGGTGCGCACGGAACGGGGCTCCGGGGTCAGCTCGAGGGTGCTCACGGCCGGCTCACGTGCCGCTCCGGTCGGCGGTGCGCTGGCTCCGCAGCGCGACCAGGCGGGTGACGACCATGGCGATGTAGAAGACGCCGGCGACCTGCTCGAGCATGACCACGCTGCGCGCGTGGCCCGAGATCGGTGTGATGTCCGAGAGGCCCGTGCTGGAGAGCGTGGTGAAGGAGAGGAAGAGCAGTTCCATCCAGGATCTACTTCCCTCGCCGTCCGGGTTGAAACCCCCGGGATCGAGCGCCTGCAGGACCACGAACAGGAAGGCAAAAGCCCAGGCCAGGAGGGTGAACACGGCCGGGATCGCGAAGAGCTCGTCGGTGGTCACCCGGTCGTCGGCCAGCATG